>CAKPNJ010000005.1 GCA_934168365.1 uncultured Clostridia bacterium
GTAAACCAGGTTATACATTTGAAAAATGGCAACCATCAGTAGCAACAGAAGTAACATCAAATGCAGAATATGTAGCACAATGGACAGCAAATACAAACACAAAATATACTGTAGAACATTATCTACAAAAATTAAATAAAACCGATGAATATGATTTAAAAGAAACTGAAAATAACCTTACAGGAACAACAGGAGAGCTAACAAATGCACAAGCTAAATCTTATGATGGATTTACTGAACAACCATTTGAACAAAAAGAGATAGCAGGAGATGGAACTACAGTAGTAAAAATATATTATATTAGAAACAACTATCAATACAAAGTCCAATATTGGTATGAAAATGAACAAGGAACATATGAACATCTTGAAACAGTTATTGGAGAAAAAGTACCATATGGAACAGTAATTGACACATTTACACCAAAAGATGGTGATGGAAAATACGTTTTAGATCATGTTGATCCTGCAAAATCAGCAACAGATAATAAAACAGCAAACTTAGTGATTACACACAAAGAAAGTGAAAACATATTAAATGTATATTATAAGAGAAATTCATTTAATTACAAAATAGTATACTACAAAGAGATAGCTAATGGAGAAGAGCTTATACCATCAACAGAAAATAAACAACAACAAAAACTAAAAACAAAAATTACAGATGAAATATTAAAAGCTGACTTTGGCGCAAATTGGAAAAATGCAAAAAAACCACAAGAAGGATACCAAGATGGTATAGTTGAAAATGCAGAATCTACAAATTATTATATTACAATAAAAGAAAGTGACAATGTAATTAAAGTTGTATATAAATTAAAAACAAATATTGAATATACAGTAAAATATTACTTTAATGAAAAAGAAGACGCATCAAAAGAAGATTCTGGTACTGCAAAATACGGACAACAAATAAATTTTGTAAATGATTATAGTGATGGTGTATGGATAAAAGATGAGCAAAAATCAACACCACTTCCATATGAAATTAAAGAATCGGGAAATGTTATTAAAGTTTACTATGTAAAACCTGACATAACAGCTAAAAAAACAATATGGCAAAAGGGCAAAGAATTAGATGGTAATGCAATAGTAGAAGCAGGTTCTACAGTAACATATAAGATAACTGCAAGTAATACAGGATATTTAGCAGGAAATGTTACAATTAAAGATGAAGAATTACCACAAGGAAATGTTACAAACATCACAGCAACAGGTCATACAGAAACATTAACAGTCCAAGATTTAAAAGACGGAATAGTATTAAAAAATGTACCAGCTCAAGGAACAGCAGAAGTAACAATCACAATTAAGCTAACAGGGGCAATTGGAACACCAATATCAAACACAGCTAAATATGATGATACAAAAACTAATAGAGTAGAAAATAATGTTGAAAAAACAGTAGCATTAAAGGCAAAAGCAGAACAAGTACAGGTACTTAACACTAATGTAATTCTTGTTATGGATATATCATTTAGTATGAATGACAGACCAGTATGCACAGATCACACAACAGAGAAAGAACATAGAGATGCAGGATGTGGCAAAAGAGGAGATACATGGTTAAAGAAAGACAAGAAGATTGATATTGCTAAAACAGTAATAAATAAATTTATTGATAGTGTTAAATTACCAGATCAAGCAACTACAGATAGTTCAATAATTGAAGTAATAAAATTCAATGGATGGCCTGATGTAGTTGGAGAAGCATCTAATTCTCAATCTAAAAGTGATTTAAAAGCTAAAGTAAACAGGTTAGGCGCAACTGGTGGAACATGGTACTCAAGACCACTTGCAATGACTACAGAGGAAATAACTAAACTAACTGAAGAAAGACCAGATAATAGAAATATAGTAATTTTCGTAAGTGATGGAGAACCAGCTGAAGTAGACAAAACAATTAAAGACGAAGCAGACAAATTAAAAGCTGTACCAAATACAACTGTATATACAGTAGGCTTTGATGCTGATATTGAAATATTAAAACAAATTGCTACAGACTATGGAAAATATAGAACAACAGATCAAGCAAGTAGTTTAAATACAATTTTCAATGAGATAGTAGATGAAATTGCTATAAAAACTGAAAAGAAACAATCAGTATCAGGAAAAATTGAATTAAGCAATGTAGATTTAAGCAAAACAAACAAAGTTGTGATAAAAGTAAATGGAACAGCAATTTCAGCAGATAAAGTTCAAGCAGCTATTGTAACAGAGAATAGTAAATATTATATAGACTTAAATAAACTTAACTTATCAAGCTTACGAGATGATGTTTTAATTGAATACTTTATAAATGAATAAAACACTAATAAAAAGGCGGATTTAATATCCGCCTCAATTTTTAAAAAATAGGGAGGTTTTTCTAAGTGGGAAAACACAGTGAAGAGAAAAAAGGTATTGATAAAAAATGGCTTATTATTATAATAGCAGTAATAATATTAGTTGCTGTAGGAATTACTGCAACAATATTAATAATAAAATATAAACCAAATTTTGGTAATCAAAACATTACTTCAATAAAAGACGAAAAAACAGTTGAACAAGAAAAATTAGTTTTAAAAAGTAATTTAGATTATAATAAAATTATAGAATATATATTTGAAAATAACATAGTAAAAACTACAAAAATTTATGAACAATTTGAACAAAAAGAAACATATGAAAGCAAAAAGCAAATATATAGCATTACTCCAAGCATTAGTATAATAAAGCAAAATGATGAAGAACAATCAATAGAAACTGAGCAACCAGTTATAGAAGAAGAAAAAGACCTATCATATGAAGAAATATGTAATAAATACTTAGAAAGATTTTCAGACTTATATACAATTATAAAGTAGAATTTTTATTCTACTTTTATTTTTTTTCTCTTGAATAAATAAAATAACTATAATATAATAAAGAAAAAATGGAGAAAAAGGCGAAAATGAATTTACAAAAGAAATTGCAAAATATTGGAATTGAACAAATTGCTAAAATCGATCCAGAATTTGTAAGGTTAATAGCATTTAATGTAACAGAAGCATTAACAAAAGCTTTTCCTGCAATATACGAGCAATATAACAATATCTTAGCACAACTAATAAACTGTAATATGTATACAGCCAAAATAACCAAACCAATATCAAAAGTAAATTACATATATGAAAATAATAGTATATACATTGATGAAAACATTGATTTAACTACAATAAATGAACAAATAATTCATGAATGTATTCACTATCTACAAGACAGTAGAAACAAAAATGGAAAACTTAACAAAATAGGTTTATGTAATTTTGGGAAATTCTCAGTATTTGGATTAGGAATAAACGAAGCAATAGTACAATATATATCAGCTAAAACTGTAAAAAATGAAGTTGAAATAATAGAAAAATATGGAGTTAGACTAAAAACAATTAGTCCAAATTATTATCCTTTTTTAACAAGTTTAATTGAGCAAATTGCATATCTTATGGGAGAAGATATATTAGTAATAGGAATATTATATAAAGGTAATAAATTAGAAGATGAATTATTAAATACATTTGAAGCAAACACAAAAAGGATTATAAATCAATTTGATATAATAGTTGATATAAACAATAAATTAAATACAGAAACAAACCAAGAAAAAATTAAAATATATCAGGAAGAAATTACTGCAATGTATATTGACACGCAAAATAAAATATTTAGTACATTTTTTGAAAAGACTTTACCAAAACTTACAACTTGCCAAGAAGTAGATTATTATATGGATAAGGCAGTATGCTATAGAAGTGTAATGGGAGTAAGTACACAGGAAAGATTTTTATTTGGGAGTTTTTATGACATAAAATTAGAAGAACTAATAAGCAAATATGAAAAAAAGAAAGTACAGATTTGCAAAAAAAGAGATAGCAATACATTAGCTGTTGTTTCTAATAATAAAATAATAAAACTGATAAGAAAAATAGTAGCATATTTTTCAGCACAAAAAGACGAACAATAATAAAAGCGAAAATAGGTAAAATTTACTTATTTTCGCTTTTAAAATAACATATTCAAAACATTTATAATAGCTGTAATCAGTACAATTTTCCAAGATAGCCTTCCAGTTGTGGTAAAAACATTTTTTACAATAGTTAAATTGTAGTCTTTACGTACAACTAAAGCTAAGCAGTTAGGTTCAGGTACATTTTCATCTTTAGGTTCTACTACATTAGAAATAGTTGGAGTACTTTGAGGGTATAAATTGGAATTATTAGATGACGTTAAAACAGATTCAATATCAGTACCAAAATCTCTCTCAGCAAAAGCAGCATAACTAGCTTTAACTTCATTTAAAATTTTAACTGCATAAATTGTAGCGTTGTTTACAACTTCAGCATTTTCATTCTGTACTTCTAACATAATATCACCTCTCTTTTGTGCAAAATATCTAAACTAAGTATAACATTAAAAATTACATAAGTAAAGAAAATTTGACAATATTTTTACCATAAAAAAGAATGAATAAAAACTAAAAAATAGTTTAATATAAAAATAGACGAAAACTCTTGCAATAAATGCCAAAATGTGGTAATATAGATTATAGTTTTAAAGGCAAAGAAAAAGAGAAGTAAGTTTTAACTAACTATAAAGAGAACAGAAGTCACCGGCTGAGAGCTTCTGATAGTATAGAAAACTGAAGGTAGCTTTGGAGCCGATAAATTGAAATAGTAGTAAATTTATCCGTATAACTTGCGTTAAAAGTAACTAAGATTAACAATAAAATTGTTAAATTAAGGTGGTACCGTGAGAATAATACCTCGCCCTTATTTCAGGGCGAGGATTTTTGTTTTAATAAGGAGGAATGTAAAATGCACGAATTAGAAGGAAAGTTTGAACCACAAACTTTTGAAGAGGAAATTTATAAAAATTGGAATGAAAAGGGTTATTTTAAACCATCTGATGACAAAACTAAAAAGCCATATACAATAGTAATTCCACCACCAAATATTACTGGTAAATTACACATGGGTCATGCTCTTGATGAGACTTTGCAAGATATTTTAATTAGATATAAAAGAATGCAAGGGTTTAATACTTTATGGGTTCCAGGAACAGACCATGCTTCAATTGCAACAGAAGCTAAAATAGTTGAAAAACTAAAAGCAGAAGGAATTACAAAAGAAAACCTTGGTAGAGAGGGTTTCTTAAAAAGAGCATGGGAATGGAAAGAAGAATATGGTGGAACTATATTAAATCAGCTTAAAAAATTAGGTTGTTCTTGTGACTGGTCTAGAGAAAGATTTACAATGGATGAAGGTTTATCTAATGCCGTAACAGAGGTATTCATAGACCTATACAATAAAGGACTAATTTATAAGGGAAAAAGAATGATAAATTGGTGCCCATATTGCAATACTTCAATTTCAGATGCAGAAGTAGATTATGAAGAAGAACCAACACATTTATGGTATGTTAAATATCCTGTAAAAGGAGAAGAGGGTAAATTTGTTATAGTAGCAACTACAAGACCAGAAACAATGTTGGGAGACACAGGAATTGCAGTACATCCAGATGATGAAAGATATAAAGACTTAGTAGGAAAAACTGTAATATTACCAATTATGAACAAAGAAATTCCTATTATAGCAGACGAGTTCGTAGAAAAAGAATTTGGAACAGGTGCTGTAAAACTTACACCTGCACATGATCCAAATGATTATCAAGCAGCATTAAAACATAACTTAGAAATTATACCTGTATTTGATGAAGAATTTAAAATGAACAATTTGGTACCTGAATATAAAGGTATGGATATGTATGAAGCAAGAGAAAAAATAGTTGAAAGATTACAAAAAGAAGGATACTTAGTAAAAATAGAAGACTATACTCACAATGTAGGAAAATGCTATCGTTGCCACCATACAATTGAACCACATATTTCAGAGCAATGGTTTGTAAAAATGGAACCTTTGGCTAAACCAGCTATTGAAGCAGTTAGAACAGGTAAAGTAGAATTTGTACCTGAAAGATTTGATAAGATTTATTACAACTGGATGGAAAATATTCAAGATTGGTGTATTTCAAGACAATTATGGTGGGGTCACAGAATACCAGCATATTATTGTCAAGAATGTGGAGAAGTTATAGTATCAAAAGAAGAGCCACATAAATGCACAAAATGTGGAAGTACAAATTTAAAACAAGATGAAGATACATTAGATACATGGTTTAGCTCTGCATTATGGCCATTTTCAACATTAGGTTGGCCAGAACAAACTGAAGACTATAAATACTTCTACCCAACAAGTACATTAGTTACAGGTTATGATATAATATTCTTCTGGGTAGCAAGAATGATATTCTCAGCACTAGAACATACAGGTCAAGTACCATTTAACAAAGTATTTATTCATGGAATAGTACGTGATAGCTTAGGAAGAAAAATGTCTAAGAGTTTAGGTAATGGAATTGATCCATTAGAAATTATTGCAAAATATGGTACAGATGCTTTAAGATTTTCACTAGTTTTAGGAATATCACCAGGAAATGATATTAGATATATGCCTGAAAAATTAGAATCAGCATCAAACTTTGCAAACAAGTTATGGAATGCATCAAAATTTGTTTTAAGCAATATGCCAAAAGATGGTTCAAAATTGGCAGAAGATAGATTGCCAGAAAACTTATGTTATGAAGATAAATGGATTTTATCTAAATTAAATAAATTAGTTAAAGAAGTAACTAACAACCTAGAAAACTTTGAGCTTGGAATTGCAACACAAAAAGTATATGACTTTATTTGGAATGAATTCTGTGACTGGTATATTGAAATGGTAAAATCTCGTTTATATGATGAAAATTGCACAACAAAATTTGCTGCACAATATACTTTAAACAAAGTATTAAAAGATTCATTAAAATTATTACATCCAGTAATGCCATTTGTAACAGAAAAAATATATATGCAACTATATCATAATGATGAAAGCATAATGATTTCAAAATGGCCGGAATATACAGAAAGCTTATCATTTGAAAAAGAAGAAGAGCAAATAGAAAAATTAAAAACAATAATAGTTGGAATTAGAAATTTACGTACAAACTTAAATGTTCATCCAAGTAAAAAATCTAAATTGATATTTGTAACAAAAACAGCAAATGATATGCTAAAAGAATCAAGTGCAATGATACAAAAATTAGGATTTGCAAATGAAATAGATATACAAGAAAACAAAGAAAATATACCTCAAAATGCGATGTCAGTTTTAGCAGATGGAATAGAAGTATATATACCATTTGAAGAATTAGTAGATTTAGAAGCAGAAAAACAAAGACTACAAGGTGAAAGAGAAAAACTACTTTCTGAAGTTGCAAGAGGAGAAAAAATGCTTTCAAATCCTGGCTTTGTAAACAAAGCACCAGAAGCAAAAATAAATGAAGAAAAAGCAAAACTTGCTAAATACAAAGAAATGCTTGAAAAAGTTGAAGAAAGAATCAAAAGCATATAGCACAAATAACTGGTAGCCACAGGCTACCAGTTATTTGTGTTTTTTCCTCCTTAAGGTATCAAAGACTTCCTCATCTTATCATAAAATCAAGAAAAATATTCTGAAAAATCAATAAATTCCTAAAGAAAAAAATGTCGAAAACTTACCAAAATTCGACAAAACTTCCTAGCTTTCGCTCTAGTAATAAACTGGAAAAAAATGTATAATAGGACAAGCAAAACAATTAAGGGAGGTACACATATGACAAGTGAATTTGATGAACTAGATAATTGCTTATACATTCAAATTACAGAAGAAATAGACCATCATACCACAGAAATAATAAGGAGGAAAATGGATAATGAAATTACGAGATTTATGCCTAGAAAAGTTGTGTTTGATTTTAGTAAGGTTTCTTTTATGGACAGTGCAGGAATAGGACTTTTAATAGGAAGATACAAACTAGCCAAAATGCTTGGAGGAGTTGCAGAAATAACAAATACAAGTAAATCAATTGAAAAAGTGTTAGAAATGAGCGGAATTACTAGAATAATTCCAATTATTCAAAACAGTAAAGTAAGTTAAGGAGGTACAAAATGAAAAGTAGGTATGATAATGAAATGGAGCTACAATTTGTAAGTAAATCAAGAAATGAAGCTTTTGCACGTATCACAGTAGCAGCATTTGCTGCACAATTAGACCCTACAATTGAAGAGTTGGCAGATATAAAAACTGCTGTATCAGAAGCTGTTACAAATTGCATAGTCCATGCTTATGAAGATACAGAAGGAATAGTAAAATTAAGAGCTACATTGTTAGATAATGTACTTGAAATAGAAATTTCTGATAATGGAAAAGGAATTGAAGATGTAGAACTTGCAAGAAAACCTTTATATACAACAAAAGGAAATCTTGAAAGGTCTGGAATGGGCTTTACGATAATGGAGAGCTTTATGGATGAAATAGAAATTCATTCAGTAGTTGGAATTGGAACAAAAGTAGTAATGAAGAAAAAAATAAAAAAAGAAGATAACGAAATAATAGAAGAAGAAAAAAATGCTCTAATCAATTAAGATAGGAGGCATTTTTTTATGCAAGAAGAATTTGATAATAAGATAGAAGACATTATAAAGGCACAGCAAGGTGACAAAGATGCTATGCAGTATTTAATTGATACTAATAAAGGGCTTATTTGGAGCATTATAAAACGTTTTCAGGACAGAGGATATGAGTTAGAAGACTTATATCAAATAGGAGTAATGGGCTTTATAAAATGTGTAAAAAGGTTTGATGGCAATTTTGAAGTACGACTATCTACATATGCAGTTCCATATATTTTAGGTGAAGTTAAAAGGTACATTAGGGATAATGGACCTATAAGAATTAGTAGAAGCTTAAAAGAACTTGCAATAAAAGCTTTAGAAGCCAAAAATGAATATTATAGAAAAACAGGACAAGAGATTAAAATAGAAGAACTAGCTAATATGCTAGGAACATCAAAAGAAGAAGTTACCTTATCTTTAGAAGCTTTTCAACCGATTTGTTCAATAGATGAACAATTAGGAGATGAAGGCGAAGATGGGTTATGTTTGTTAGACAGAATGTCAAATCAAATCGACGAAGCAAATGTGTTAACAAACAAACTTTGCATACAACAAGCTATTAATAATTTGAAAGATAATGAAAAACAGGTAATTCTTTTGAGATATTATAAAGGAAAAACACAAACTGAAATTGCTAAGATTATGGGTATTACACAAGTACAGGTTTCACGTATAGAAAAAAGAGTATTAGAAAATATGAGAGTAAAATTAGCAATTTAATAGAAAAGGAGAAAAAATTGAAAAGATATTTAGCATATATTCTAGTATTTTTAATACTGTGTTTTTCAATTCCAATAATATTTACTGGTAAAGCAAAGCCGACAATTTCAAATAATACAGAAAATAATGAAGAACAGCAAACAGTGGCAGACTATGATTACAAAAAATACAACACTGTAAAGCTACTACATACATCAACAAATAAAGTTGAAGAACTAGGTTTAGATGAATATTTATATGGAGTAGTAAGCAGTGAAATGCCTGCAAGTTTTGAAAAAGAAGCCTTAAAAGCTCAAGCAGTTGTGGCTAGAACATATACTTTATATAAAATTACAAATGGAGCAAAAAAACATGGAGATGCAAATATTTGTGATTCTTCTGCTTGTTGCCAAGCTTGGATCTCTAAAGAGAATAGATTAGCAAAATGGAAAGAAGAAAACAGAACTGAATATTGGAACAAAATTGTAAATGCAGTAAATGAAACCAAAGGTAAAATGATTACATATGAAGGCAAACCAATAAATGCCTTCTTTCACTCTAATAGTGGTGGATATACAGAAGCGCCTTTAAATGTATGGGGAGGAAGCGGATATCCGTATTTGCAATCAGTTGAAACAGCAGGTGAAGATGCATATAGTCAATATTCTTCAAAAGCTACTTTTAGTAAAAAAGAATTTCAAGAGAAAATAAAAAAGGTTCATAGTAACTTCAAAATAGATTTTTCAAAAGAAGACTGTATAAAGATAAAAGAATATACAGAAGGTAATAGAGTAAAAACAGTACAAATAGGAAATTTAGAATTATCAGGAGTAGAAGTTAGAACTTTATTAGGCTTAAGATCTGCAAACTTCAAAGTTACAATTGAAAAAGATAATATCATATTTGAAGTAACAGGCTATGGACATGGTGTTGGAATGAGCCAAACAGGAGCAGATAGTTTGGCAAAACAAGGTAAAAATTATGAAGAAATAATTCATCATTTTTACACAAATGTAAAAATCCAAGATATTTAACATTTTTTGTATAAATTTCTCAAACTTGTCAATAATGATACTAAAGAAAAATTAAGGAGGAATTATTTTATGAGAAGAGATTATAGGAGAGGTAGAGAAGATAGAATAGATACTAAAAAAATGTTATATATCACAGGAACAGTGCTTGCTTTAGCAGTTATTGCATTTGTTATAACTTTTTTTGTTTATGGAAATACATTAAATAAAACTAATGAGCTTAGCAGAATAAACTCAAATACTTTAGGAACTATTATACCTACAGAAGAAACTAGTACATCTTATGGAAAAACTGTAGACGAGATGCAAAATTCAACTGATAACACAGAAAAAGTAGCAGTCAACACAAGCATTATACCGGATGAAGAGAATAACACCAAAAAAGAAGAAAGCAAAACTACAACTAAAAATACTGAGACTAAAACTGAAACTAAACCAGAGGTGGTCAAAGATCCAGAATTTAAAATGCCAGTTTCAGGAGAAATAATGAAAGAATTTGCTGATAATAAATTAGTATATTCTAGCACTTTAGATGTTTGGACAACACATAATGGAATTGATATTGCAGCTGACAAAACAACTGTAGTAAAAGCATCAGCAGATGGAACTGTAAAATCTATAAAAAATGACCCTCGTTATGGAATAACAATTATTGTTGAGCATGTAAATGGATATAAAACAGTATATTCAAATCTTTTATCAACAGAATTTGTTGTAGAAGGAGAAAAAGTTAAACAAGGACAAAGCATTGGTACAGTAGGAAATTCGGCAGCATTTGAAGTGTCAGACGAACAACATCTTCATTTTGAAATACTAAAAAATAATGAACAATTAAATCCTGAATTATATTTTAAATAAAAAATTCTCAAAAAGGTATTTACAATATTCGACAAAAAATATATTATATAAGCATAATATATTTTAAGGAGGATGTTCAAATGAAAAGTGAGAAAAATTGGCTAACAACATTGTTACTATGTATATTTCTTGGAGGATTAGGAGTTCACAGATTCTATGCTGGAAAAATTGGCACAGGAATATTACAATTAATCACAGTAGGTGGATGCGGAATTTGGACTCTAGTTGATCTTATCATGATTATAACAGGAAGCTTCACAGACAAAGATGGAAACCCAATCAAAAACGACTAAGATTATTTTATTTATTATAGCTAATATTATCCTTTTAACAGCTTTATATATAATACCAACTAATAGTACACTATTAGAAAATTTATGTATATATAAACTAATATTAGGAAAAGAATGTTGGAATTGTGGGATGACCAGAGCGTTTTTAGCAATGCTTCATTTAGACTTCAATACGGCATTAAGTTATAATAATAAAGTAGTAATAGTGTTTCCAATGGCAATAGTAATATACTTAAATACATGGTATAAATACATTAAAAAAGGGCAAGAGCAAAATTAGTTTTAATTTTGCTCTTTTACTTTGAAAAAATATATGATAAAATTTATAAAGTCAAGAAAGGAATCAAATATAAATGAGTAAAGAAAAGCATGGTAAAAAATCTGTTAAAACAAAAGCAGTTTTAATAGTTATATTTTCAATTATCTTAATAGGTTCTATAGGATATTTAACATATCACCTTTATCAACAATGGAGCCAGAAGCAAGATACAGATAGTATAGCAAGTGATATAGAGAATGCAGTTGAAACTGCAAAAGATAAAAATGGAAAAGAAGCAGCTAAAAAGGTAATGCTAGAAAAACTTGCTGAACTAAAAAAAGAAAACAATGATATAATTGGTTGGTTAAAAATAGTAGACACAAACATCAATTATCCAGTAGTACAGACAGACAATAATGACTATTACATAAATCATAATTTTAAGAAAAAAAGCAATGAATTAGGAAGTATCTTTTTAGATAAAGATTGTAGCATAGAAAAACCAACAGCTAATTTTTTGATTTATGGACACAGAAGCGAAGGTGGGCAAATGTTTGAAACACTAACAAAGTACAAGAAAGAGAGCTTTTATAAAGACCACAAAACATTTGAATTTTCAACCTTAAATGAAGTTAGCACATATCAAATAATTGCAGTATTCCAATCACAAGTATATTATAAAAATCAAGATGTCTTTAAATACTATTTCTTTAAAGACGCTAAAAATGAAACAGAATTTGATAACTACATAAAAAACATAAAGAAATTATCAATGTATAAAATAGAAGATACAGCTACATATGGAGACCAACTAATTACGCTATCTACTTGTGACTATCATGTGGAAGATGGCAGATTTGCAGTAGTAGCAAAAAAGATTACTAATATTGATTAAAAATGTAAAATTTTAGGATGTTCGCTAGACAAAGCGGTAAAAATGCACTATAATACACAGATTATGCAAATTTGTCAAATGATTTTACAGATTTATAAATTAAGATATAACCAAAAGGAGAAAAAAAGTGGCAGAAGTTAAATGGACTAATGAACAATTACAAGCAATACAAGAAAAAGATTCAAACATATTAGTAGCTGCTGCAGCAGGTAGTGGTAAAACTGCTGTGCTTGTAGAGCGTATTATTCATAGAATAATTGATGAGCAAATGGATATTGACAAAATATTAGTTGTAACATTTACAAATGCAGCAGCTAGTGAAATGCGTGAAAGAATACTAGAAGCAATATACAAAAAGTTAGAAGAAAATACTGAAAATGTTCATTTACAAAGACAAATAATACTTTTAAATAAAGCAAGTATATGTACAATACACTCTTTTTGCTTAGACGTTATTCATAATCATTTTTATGAAATTGATTTACCAAGCAATTTTAAAATCGCAGATACAGCTGAAATAGACCTTCTTAAACAAGAAGTATTAGATGATTTATTTGAGCAAAAATATACTGAAAATGATAAAGACTTTATAGAACTTTTAGAAAATTATACAAATTATCGTGGAGATGAAGCTTTACAAGAATTAGTATTAAAAATATACAAATTTATACAAAGTAGTCCATTTCCAATAAAGTGGTTACAAGAAAAATTAGAATTATTAAAAATAGAAGATAAAGACATATCTCAAACAATATGGGGAAACCTTATAATTCAAACAGTAGAAGATGATATACAAGAGAGTATTATGCAACTTGAAACTATTAAATCTAAAATGGCTTTATACCCTGAAATGACAAAATTTTATCAAAAAATATGTGAGGACTTAATAATTCTTAAAGACTTACAAAATTATAACTCATGGGATGAGCTATATATAAAATTATTAAATTTCAACTTTAGTAATTGGCCAGTTGACAAAAAAGTAACAAATGACTTGAAAGAAGATTCAAAAGAAATAAGAAATAAAGTAAAAAAACACATCAAAGAAAAAACAGCAAAACTATTAAGCTGTTCACAGGAACAAGCAGTAAAAGATTTGAGAATTATTACTCCAATACTAGAAAAACTTGCGAATTTAGTAACAGAGTTTACTAAAAATTTTGCAGAAAAAAAGAAAGAAAAAAATTGTATTGATTTTAATGATATAGAACACTTTGCATTAAAAATATTATTAGATGAGAATAATAACCCAACAGAAGTTGCGAAAAAATATAAAGAAAAATTTGAAGAAATTGCAATTGACGAATATCAAGATAGTAACTTAGTACAAGAGGCTATATTAACCAGCATTTCCAAAGGCAACAACATTTTTATGGTAGGAGATGTTAAACAAAGTATATATAAATTTAGACAAGCAAGGCCAGAACTATTTTTACAAAAATATGATGAATACAAAAATAAAGAAGAAAAGACACAAGAAGATAATTTAAAAATACAGCTATTTCGTAATTTTAGAAGTAGGCAAAACATATTAAATATTACTAACCTAGTATTTGAATCAATAATGAGCAAAGAATTAGGAGATATAAATTACAACGAAAACGAATACTTGAACTATGGAGCAAATTACCCAGAACCAGAAGAAATAAAAAATTATGCAGGTATTGCTGAGTTAGATATTATAGATTTAAAAGAAGATGAATCAATTACAGCTTTTGAAGGTGAAGAAGACGAAGAGGAACAAGAAAGAGTTGAAGATGATGTATTAGAGGCTAAGTTTGTAGCAAACAAAATACAAGAATTATTAAATAGTGATTATATGGTATTCGACAAAAAACAAGGCTACAGAAAAATTAGACCAAAAGATATTGTAATTTTACTAAGAGCAACATCAAATTTATCTCCAATATATGAAAAAGAACTATCTGGTTTGGAATTACCAGTATTTAGCGATACATCAGGAACATACTTAGATACAGTAGAAATACAAACAATATTATCAGTATTAAAAATTATTGATAACCCATTACAAGACATTCCACTTGTAGTAGTATTAAGGTCATCAATTTGCAATTTTACAGATAATGATTTAATTACAATAAGATTAACAGATAGAAATTGTAATTTTTATGAAGCTTTAATAAAAACAAGGCTAATATGTGATGGAGATTTGAAAGATAAAATAGAAAGCTTTTTAGAAAAACTTGAAAAGTGGAAAAGCATATCACAATATATGCCTTTAGATGAATTTATATGGCAAATATATTTAGATACAGGCTACTACCAATATGTTGGACTACTTCCAAATGGAGCAATGAGACAAGCAAACCTTAAAACATTATTTGAAAAAGCTAAACAATATGAAAAAGCAAGTTTTAAAGGTCTATTCAATTTTATACAATTTATAGATAAACTAAAAAAACAAAATGGAGATTTGGCTTCAGCAAAACTTATTGGAGAAAATGAAGATGTAATTAGAATCATGAGTATTCACAAAAGTAAAGGACTAGAATTTCCAGTTGTATTTTTGTGTAACTCTCATAAAAAGTTTAATATGCAAGATTTAAATGATAATATTTTGTTACATCAAGATATCGGATTTGGTCCAACAATTATGGATACAACTAGAAAAATTAAGTATTCTAGTATAGCCAAAGATGCAATTAAATTAAAAATGAAACAGGAAACACTTTCAGAAGAACAAAGAATTTTATATGTTGCATTAACAAGAGCAAAAGAAAAACTATATATTACAGGAAGAAGTAAAGATTTTACTAAATATGTTCAAGATAAAAATAAAGTACTTGAAATGTATGAAAGTGAAAACATAAAACTAGATGCTAAACTTATGAAAAAAGCCAATTCATATTTAGATTGGATTATGTATGTGTATTTATTTAATCAAGGAAGAACAATTACACTAAAAGGAGAACAATATAAATTAAGTGATATTATAACTTTAAATGTAAGTAATAAAAAAGACTTATTAAAAACTTTAGCAAAAGAAGAAGTAGTTGAGCAAATTGATTTAAAAGAAAAGATAGAACAAATACTAAAAAATAAATCAGATGAAGAAAATAAAAAATCAGAACAAGCATTAGAAGAATTACTAGAATGGAAATATGACTATATTGTAGACACAACACTTCCTACTAAATCATCTGTTACAAAAATTAAGCAAGAAAAAATCAAATTAGAAGAAATACTAAAAGGAATAGAAAGTGAAGAAGTAGAATACAAAAAATCATATACACCAAAATTCATGCAAGAAGATAAAAAAATATCAAGTGCAGAAAAAGGTACTTTAGTACATTTATGTATTCAAAGATTAGATGAGAAAAAAGACTATGAGTTAAAAGATATCCAGAATATGATACTTAACTTAGTTGAAAAAGAAATAATTACACAAAATGAAGCAGATGCAATTGATGTAAATTTAATTTATCAATATACAAAATCACAATTATTCGAAGAATTAAGACAAGCAAAAGAAGTACATAAAGAGCAACCATTTTATATAAACATACCTGCAAAAGATGTTGTAAGTGAAGCGGAAAATTCAAAGAAAAACATTTTGGTACAAGGTATTATAGACTTATATTATATTGATAAAAACGATAATTTAGTGTTAATTGATTTTAAAACAGATTACATTTCAAATGAACCAAACGCAAAAGAAAAAATACTTGATAAATACAAAGTACAATTAGAAATATATAAGACAGCACTAGAACAAGCACTAGGCAGAAAAGTCAACAAAACAGCCATATGCCTAGTAAAAGACAAATATCTTTTACTAGAATAATGAAAGGCAGAAAAAAATCACTAAAAATTAAATAAAAGTATTGAAAACTAGAAGCTGTTATAGTATTATTATTGCATAATAAATCAAAAGAAGAATAAGAAAGAGGCACAAAATATGAAAGAAGCTAAAACCTTTACAGGAGTAGAGAGAGCCACAACATTAACAAATAGAAGCCAAGATAAGAAATTAGCTTTATTAAGCATATTTAGGACAGATATTAAATATGAAAATATTTAGTACCTGTCTTTTTGGCGTGCAAAAATAAAAGAAGTTAATAAAAAAATATATAAAAGTGAAAAAATTAAAAGAAAGGGCATGAAAAAATCATACAAAAGGTGAAAAGAAAAATGAAAAACAAAAGAATTTTAAAGGAAAGAGGTATTACTCTAATAGCATTAGTAGTAACAATTGTAGTCTTACTAATATTAGCAGGAGTAACAATCAACGCAGTATTCAGCGACAGTGGAATAATAAAAAAAGCACAAGATGCCCAAAACAAAATGGACCAAGCAACACAAAATGACTTAGACTCAATAGACGGTTTAAGCAATTGGATAGACAGTAAAACAAATGGAAACACAGGTGGAGATGATAATACAACAGTAAAAATCTCAACATTAGTAGGAAAAAGCGCAGTAACAAAAAACACAAAAGCAGAAGATGCATATGGAAATAAAATAACAATACCAAAAGGATTTAAAGTATTAGCAAATGGAACATCAACAGAGTCAGCAAGTTATACTTATAGTGGGAATAATATACCAGCAGTACAAGATGGAATAGTAATAGAAAATGGAACAGACGGAAATCAATTTGTATGGGTTCCGGTAGGAACAATAAAAAATAAAGATGGTTCAACAAATACAATAACACTTGGAAGATATGAGTTTGACAGCAGCACGGGAGCACTAAAATCAAACACACCAGTACAAGTTGCATCAGTAGAAAATTGTACACAAGAAGTTACAATAAATACTTATTATAAAGAATTAAGCGCATCAAGAATTTCAAGTAGTTCATCAGAAAACACAACAGCAAGAAATCTAAAAGAATTTATATCAACAACTTTAGCAAATGGAGGATATTATATAGCAAGGTTTGAGGCCAGTAAAAATACAACAACAAACAAAGTAGAATCAAAATATAATCAAACAGCTTTAACGGATATAACACAACCAGATGCAGCAAAAGCAGCAAGAGAAATGTATGGAGAAGTAAAAGAAAATAATGAATTAGTATACGCAAGTGATTTAGCAAATAGTTATGCATGGGATACAGCGATAATATTTATACAAACATATGGAACAGGGGCAGATGCAAGTAGTTATGCCAGTAAAAATAAAAGTACATTACATGCAAAAACAGGTATAAATCCTGACAAATATTGTAATATATGTGACATGTCAGGAAATGTATGGGAATGGACAACAGAATATTCTACTGGTTATAGTAATAGCTCTTATCATTGCACTTATCGTGGAGGATATTTTGAACACTCTAGAGATGGCGCGGCTGGTGATTATACTTCCAAGCGTCAAGAAGGATCGGGAAATTATGCACAGGAGCATAGTCTACGTCTACTACTTTATGTAAAATAGCATGAGAATGTTGTAATAGATTTTGGATCAAAAAGAGAGTGTAATGAATTTTGTGTAAAAAATAAATATTCAAAAAATACTTCCGAATCTTAAAATTTAACTGTGTAAATTCAAAAATTAAAAATTTGAATTTATACAGTTTTTTCTTGTGAAAAAATAGTCCAAAATAAAAAAACCTTAATTAAGTAGAAAAATTATAAATTATGTTATATAATAAGAACGCAATATTCAAACTTAGAAGGAGAAATAAAATAATATGAATGGCTTTGTACACTTACATATACACAGTGAATTTAGTTTACTAGATGGAGCAAATAGAATAAAGGACTTACCAGTAAGGGCAAAAGAATTAGGAATGAATGCTATGGCAATTACAGACCATGGTGCTATGTTTGGTGCAATTGACTTTTATAAAGCATGTAAAGCAAATGACATTAAACCAATAATAGGTTGTGAGGTTTATGTGGCACCAAGAAATAGAAAAGATAAAGACCCTAATTTAGATGCTAGATATAGCCATTTAATATTATTAGCTAAAGATAATCAAGGATATAAGAACCTTGCAACCTTAGTTTCTTTGGGCTATACAGAAGGTTTTTATTATAAACCTAGAATAGATCATGAAATAATAGAAAAATATCATGAAGGAATAATATGCTTAAGTGCATGTCTAGCTGGTGAAGTAAACCAAGCAATACTTGCAAATGATATGGAAAAAGCAAAAGAAGTTGCATTATGGTACAAGTCTATATTTGGAGAGGACTATTATTTAGAAATTCAAAACAATGGAATAAAAGAACAGGTTTTAGCAAACCAAAAACTAATACAATTATCAAGAGAGCTAGACATTCCACTTGTAGCAACAAATGATGCTCACTATTTAAAAAGAGAAGATGCGTATAACCATGAGGTTTTGCTTTGCATACAAACTGGAAAACGTATGACAGATGAAGATAGAATGAAATTTGACACAGATGAGTTATATGTTAAATCACCAGAAGAGATGAGTGACTACTTTAAAAATGTACCAGATGCGATTGAAAATACGGTGAAAATAGCAGAAAAATGCAATGTAGAATTTGAATTTGGACATACAATTTTGCCAAATTATGATGTTCCACAAGAATTTGCAACTCACTATGATTATTTGGAAAGACTTACTTATGATGGACTAAAAAATAGATATGGAGAAAATCCAAGTAAAGAAATATTAGAGAGAACAGAATATGAATTAAGTGTCATTAAAAAAATGGGATATGTAGACTATTTCTTAATTGTGTGGGACTATATTCATTATGCTAAAACACACAATATACCAGTTGGACCAGGTAGAGGTTCAGGAGCAGGTTCAATAGTTGCATATAGTATTGAAATTACAGATATTGACCCTATTCAATATAACCTGATTTTTGAGCGTTTTCTAAATCCTGAAAGAATTAGTATGCCTGATTTTGACGTTGACTTTTGCTATGAAAAAAGAGATAAGGTTATAGAATATGTTGAGCAAAAATATGGTAAAGACCATGTTTCACAGATTATTACATTTGGAACAATGTCTGCTAGAATGGTTATTCGTGATGTGGCAAGAGTATTAGATATGCCTTATGCAGAAGCAGACAAACTAGCTAAAATGATACCAAATGAAATACATATTACAATAAAAAAAGCTATGGAGCAAAACAAAGAACTAAAAGACCTTTATGAAACAGACGAAGAAATTAAAAAGATGCTAAATATTGCCATGGCTCTAGAAGGAATGCCAAGACAGGCTTCAACACATGCCTGTGGTATAGTTATTACAAAAGAACCAGTTGTAAGCTATGTGCCACTTTATGTAAGAGATGGAGCTATATCAACACAATATATAATGACAACACTAGAAGAACTTGGACTTTTAAAAATGGATTTCTTAGGATTAAGAACATTAACTGTTATTCAAGATACAATAGATTTGGTAAAACAAAATCAAGGAATAGATGTTAAGTTTGATGAAAAAATGAATGATCCTAAAGTATACAAACTATGGCAAAATGGAGAATCAGTTGGTATATTCCAGTTTGAAAGTCAAGGAATGACAAACTTCATGAAGGAATTAAAACCAGACTGCTTGGAAGATATAATTGCGGGTGTTTCTTTATACAGACCTGGTCCAATGGATCAAATACCAAGATATATTGCAAATAAAAAAGATCCAGAACATGCAGTATATACACATCCTGCGCTAAAGCCAATTCTTGAAGTTACTTATGGTTGTATGGTTTACCAAGAACAAGTTATGCAAATAGTTAGAGACTTAGCAGGGTATTCATTAGGCAGAGCCGACTTAGTAAGAAGAGCCATGGGTAAGAAAAAGCTAGATGTAATGGCAAAGGAAAGAGAAATATTTATACATGGACAAACAGATGAAAATGGAAATATTGTTGTTCCTGGTTGCATTAGAAATGGTATAGATGAACAGTCTGCAAATAAAATATTTGATGAAATGGCTGAATTTGCTAAATACGCATTTAATAAGTCACATGCTGCAGCTTATGCAGTTGTATCATATAGGACAGCATATTTAAAAGCATATTACCCAACAGAATTTATGGCAGCAATGCTTAACAGCTTTTTAGGAAATTTAGATAAAGTGCCTGGTTATATTGAAGAATGTAAAAAACTATCAATTCAAATATTAAAACCAGATATAAATAAAAGCTATACAAGATTTACAGTTGATAAAAATCAAATTCGTTTTGGACTTGGAAGTATAAAAAATGTTGGAACAGCTGCTGTTGACGAAATAGTAGCAGAAAGAACAAAACATGGAGAATTTAAGGATTTTAGTGATTTCTGCGAAAGAATAAAAGAAACAACAGTTAATAAAAAATGTATTGAAAGTTTAATAAAAGCAGGTGCTTTTGATGAACTAGGGCAAACAAGAAAGACTTTGATGGTATCTTATGAAAATATTATTGATACAATAAATAATGATAAAAAAGGCTTTGATGGACAGGTTTCAATGTTTGACTTAGGAGGAGAAACTCAAAATGAAGAAATAAAATATAATTATATAATAGAACCTGAATATGACGAAAAAGAAAAACTTTCAATGGAAAAAGAAATGCTTGGAATATACATTTCAGGACATCCATTAGAAAAAATGAGAGAACAAATCGAAGCAAAAACCACCATAAACAGCTTAAAATTAAGAGAAATATCAGAACAGAATGAAATAGAAGAAGAAGAAAAAGTTACTGAATATCAAGATGGACAAAATGTAATATATGCAGGCATAGTAACAAGCGTTAAAAAGAAATATACTAAAAACAATACAATTATGGCATTTGTTACAATTGAAGATTTATATGGTGCAACTGAATTTATAGTTTTTGATAGTTGCTATAGACAATGCTCTGATATATTAGTAAATGATAATATTGTTGTAGTAGAAGGTAGACTAAGCATTAGAGAAGATGAAGAACCTAAAATTGTAGCTAGAACAATAAAAGAATTTGCAGAAATCAAGAAAAAGGCATTTGAATTAAATGTTACAAATTTAGATGAAGAAACTAAAGAAAAACTTAAAGGCGCAATATACTTCTTCAATGGAGAAAGAAGTAATATGCAAATGCAAATAAGAAACGGAGAAAAACTTGATAAAGCAGGTGGAATTTATATGACAACAGAAATCTTAAAAGAATTTCAAGAGCTAGTAGGAGACGAAAACGCTACCGTAATAAATGTGTAAGGCTTGAAAATTTTTTTACTAACATTAAAATATAAAAAAGAATAATTAGTAACTAAACTACTTGAAAAATAAATATTATTATGTTATATTACTATAAAAGAAGAGAGATAAAAAATAACAATGGAAAAAGCGTAATAAAAGTAAACAAAAGAGGAGAAAAAGTGGGATTAGAAAGAGAAGGTAAAAGGGCGAAGCTTTACACTGAACAATCCGGTATTACATTATTAGCTTTAGTAATAACGATACTTGTATTACTAATATTAGCAGGAGTAAGTATTAATGCAGTATTGGGAGAAAATGGTATAATACCAAAATCAAAAGAAGCACAAAATAAAATGAACGAGTCAGCTGAAAGTGATTTGACAGGATTGAATGAATTAAATGCTTGGATAGAAAAACAAACTAAAGGAGTCAACGATCTAGGAGAAAGTTAACAGGAAAAAAGTGCCATAAAAGGCACTTTTCTTGACAAAACATACACTTAATATTAAAATGAAATTAGGTGAAACAGATGAAAAATAAAATATTAAAAGTAATGACTGTTGTATTCTTAGTTGCGATAATTACAGTAGTCCTTTATATTGCATATTTGCTACTTTCACAAAATAAAATGACATATGCTTCTACACAACATATAGAGGGAATGTATGAAACAATAGAAAACAATGAGATAAATATAGATGAAATAATAAAGGAAAATACTAAAAATATAAAAAAAGAAGAGATAATAAAAAAAGAAATAGACTTAGAATATACTACAAAATATGTCAATAACCCAGATTTGCCAAGTGGAATTATACAGGTAGTTCAAGAGGGGATAGATGGAAAACAAGAGATAATAACAAAAAAAGTATATGAAGGTGATAACCTTATTGATGAAGAACAAGTGGGAAGTAGTATAACAAAAGCTTCTGTAAATAAGATGGTTGAGATTGGAACAGGAGCTTATAAGTCAAACTACAAGATTAAAGTAGGGGACGAGCTTTATATTACTACCAGTTTCTTAGCTATTAAAGTTGAACCAAATGAGGAAAGTGAAAAAATTATCACTTTATATAAAAATACAAAGGTAGAATTATTAGCAAAACAAGGAGATTGGTACAAGGTTAAGTATCAAACATATATCGGTTGGGCAAAAGCTGAATGTTTTACATATTTAGACCCAAATGAATCACAACAAGAATCGACATTAACATCAGGGAATAAATATACAAAACAACAATTATTAAATACTTTGAATTTTAATATGAAATTAAATAAAGTCAGTGGACTATCTTTAGAACAATATAAAAAGGTTTTTGCCAATGAGAAAAAAGACAAATCAAATATATTTAAAAATAATGCACAGTATTTTTATTATGCAGAAAAACAGTATAATGTAAACGGAATATTTATTGCAGCTGTAGCAATACACGAAAGTGGTTGGGGTGGCTCAAGCATTGCAACAAATAAAAAGAATTTATTTGGATATGGGGCCTATGATAGAGATCCATATAACAATGCTTATAATTTTGAAGATTATTCTGAGGGAATAGATTTACTAGCTAGAGTATTTGCTAAATATTACTTAAATCCAAAAGGAACAAAAATATATGATGGCAATACTGCAGATGGATGTTACTATAATGGACCAACACTTACAGGAGTTAATGTAAAATATGCAACAGATAAAAATTGGGCAAATGGAGTATACTATTGGATGAAATATTTATATAATAACTTATAACAAAAAAACTGGAGTTTTTTTCAAAAATCTCCAGTTTTTTCTTGCTATTTTCTTTACTTTATTGTATCATATAGTATATGAGAAAATAAAAATTGAAAAGGGGCAACATTTATGAAAAAAATAGTCGCAATATTATTTATTTTATTATTTATATTTGGAACAGTTACAGTATATGCAAGTAATACAAATGAAAATGTATTAAAGTCTGAAACAGCAACTACAAATTTAGTAGAAATGAAAGATAAAGCCTTAAAGGCGCTAGAAGATTATCAAGTAGCATATGGTAATAACACATATGGCTTAGTTGCATACATCTTAAATATTGTTAGAATATATAGTATTCCTTTTGGATTTGTGGGGATAGTTTTTGCAGCAATTTATCGTTATGTTATAGGTATCAGAAAATTAGATGTTCAAGATAAAGGATTTGGCGTATTAGTAGCAATTATTACAGTAATGGTTATTTGTCAAGTATTACCATTGATTTTTGCAATAGTTGTTAGAGGTTGGAGGGGTTAAAACAAATGAAAGTATTATTTGCAGTCAATAATGAAAATATTTCTGAATCAATTACAAAAAAATATCAACAAGAATACAAAGAAATTATCTCTGCAAAAAATGTATATTATTTTAATGCAATAATTAAAGAGTTACAAAGAGATAAAACTTATGACAGAATAGTTATAAGTGAAGATTTACAACCATTTTCAAATAATAATTATGAGCAAATAGACAAATATATATTTGAAAAAATGGATAACATCAGTGATGAAGCAATACAACAAAATGGAAATGATATTCCAATAATTTTAATTTGTGCAGACAGAAGAGAAAAATCAGATACTTTACTAATAAAATTGTTTGGAATAGGTGTGTATAATGCTCTTATTGGAAAAGATAGGAGTATTACTCAAGTGTGCGAGTTGATAAATCATCCTCGTAGCAAAAAGGAAGCAAAAACATATTATCATGTAGATTTAGATGATGTGGATTACAAACCAGAAAGCGAAGGAGACGTTAGCGAAGTTGAAATTCAGAACATATTAAATCATTATAAAAAATTAGGAAGAAATGAAGAAAAATATGTAGAAAGTTTTGAACATATAGCTAGTCAGTATACTGATCCACAGTTAAGGTTAATTGCAAAGTTTTTACCTTTGAATGTTAAAGCCGTATTAGAGGCTAATAGCCCTAAATATCAAGAAGTTGTTTCTTTTGGAACAACTACTAAACAAGGTAAACCAAAATATAATGACTACAGTAAAAATAGTCAGTCAAATAAAAGAGATGTAAAAAAAGATGGTGATTCAAATTTAGAAATAATACAACAGAACTTAAGCAAAAATAAGATAACTGAACCAGTTATAATACCATCTTCAATAAATACAAGTAAAGTAAAAAAAGTAAATCAACAAAATAATAGCACAAATGAAAACAAAAAAACTGTTAAACCGGAAGAATTCGACGACTTGGATAATATGCCTGAAAATGAGGTGAAACTACAACCAGAAGACAAGGCTAGTATAGCACAAGTAGAAGCAGTAGAACCAAAAAGAAGAGGCAGACCTAAAAAAGTTCAAGTAGAAGAACCTGTAATACAAGAAACAAAAAGAGGAAGAGGCAGACCTAAAAAAGTTCAAGTAGAAGAACCAGAACAAGAAATTATGGAAGAAGAAAAACAGGAACCTACTATGTCAGCGATGAGTAGGGACCAAGAACCACTAAATTTGTTTGGCTTGGGTGAAGATGATACATCAAACTTTATAGAACCTGAAGGTAATGATATGATTTTGCCTGGACTAGATTCAAATTTCTTATTTGAACAGGAAACAGACAATTCGACAGCTGAAAATACAGAACCAAGAAATACACAAACAACTGAAAAAGAACTAGACTTTGACGAACCAATAGTAACTCCAACAACTACTGAGAGTTATAATAACAACAATATTACAGGAATGTTATCTAAAGACAAAAAGATAGTTGCATTTGTTGGAACTTCAAAAAATGGAACTTCATTCTTAGTTAATAATATAGCAGAATTACTTTCACAAAAAGGAATAAACACTGCAATTTTAGATTTAACAAGAAATAAAAATGCTTATTATATATATACAGAAAATGTGGAAAAATTAAGAAATATAGCATATTCATGTATTGAGAATTTGAAAATAGGAAGTGCACAGGGAATTCAGCCACACAAAAATTTAACAGTTTATACTACATTACCAGGAGATCCAAAAGCTGAAAGTGATTTTTCTAATATATTAACTACATTGACACAAAACTATTCGTTAGTTATTTTAGATTGTGATTTTGAAACCGATTATAATTATTTTGCACAAGTGCAAGAAATATATTTAGTACAAAGCTTAGATATACTAACAATACAACCACTCACAGCATTTTTAAGAAATTTAAAAGCTAAAAATGTATTAAATCCAGAAAAAATTAGAATTGTATTAAATAAAATGATAAATTTAAAAAGTGTCAATGAAAGAACAATAATTGGGGGAATTTCATTTTATAATGATCCAGCAATGTCATTTATGACAGAATTATTTAATAAAGATACAGTTAAATATTGTAAAATCCCATTTGAAGAACAAACTTATGCAAAATATTTAGATGGTATTATTAATTGTAAAATAACATTAAATGGATACTCTAAAAACTTTATGGCATCTCTTAATACCCTAGGAGATATGGTTTATCCTTTAATAACAAACAACTCATATGCTGGATATAATCCAAACAATTCTTTTTCGTCAAGTATGAATAATACATTAAACAGAATGAAAAATAATTATTAAACGTTGTAAGAGAGGTGATTTTTTGACACTAGCAATTATAATTATATTAATAATAATAGTAGTATGTCTATTCTTCTATAATTTATCGATAAGCAAAAAAATAGAGAATTTCAATAATATAAACCAAAAAATAACAAACTTAAATATATTACAAGATTTTATAAACACTATTAGTGAGATTACCTCTGTCAATGAAAAAATTCAGAAGATAAATAATATTTTAATTGAAAGGTATAATATTAAGTATTCAACCATAGTTATTTACAATGGAACAGAATATGTTGTAAGAGCTTCAAATGTTGATCAAAAACATTGGGATGCCCTAAGAAACTTACAAAATGAAGAAATTTTCAAAGATAGTATACAAACAGCAATACCAAAATATATTACGATAGAACGAGAAGGTGAAAGACTTCCATATCAAAAGATGGAATTTGGAAGAGCTAAATCTGCAATGTTTTTCCCACTTTATGTAGAAAATGTATATATTGGATATTGGATTATCGAGGGAAGTAAACCACATGAATTTGACAACGTTGACACAACTATATTAGAAGTTATAAAAAATAATATTGTATCTGTATTAAAAACAGTTGAAAATCAGCAAATAATTGAAAACATAGTAAGAGAAGATAAATTTACAAATTTAAAATCAGCTGAATATCTATTTGGAGAAGGAAAAAGAATAATTGATAAATATACAACATCAACAGTATGCCTATTTAGAATTACTAATTTAGAAGAAATAAATGAAAAATTTAGTAGAGAAATAGGAAATCAAATAGTAACAGCTGTGAGTGAAGAAGTAAGTTCAAATTTGGCAGAAGAATATATCTTAGTTAGATATATGGGACCAAAGTTTGCTATAGTGTTTTCAGGAATTGAATTGGATGCAATAGTTAGCTTTATGGGACAATTAAAAGAAAAAATAGAAGAAATAGAAATTGAAGGAGCTGCTCCAAAAATAAACATTGTTTTATCTACATATTATAAAGGAACAGCATTAGAAGGTCTTACTAAAAAATTAGAAGAATATTTAGATGAAGCAGATAAAGACGAAAATACAATAAATTATTTATAAAGGGGGAAGGTCATATGATATCTGATGAAACCGTTAGCTTTAAAGTTGAAAAAGATAAAAACATTAAAGCAAAGGAAATTTTAAAAGAAGTATACCATGCTTTAGAAGAAAAAGGATATAATCCAATAAATCAAATAGTTGGATATATTTTATCTGGAGACCCAACATATATCACAAGCCACAATGATGCAAGAAATTTAATCAGACAAATCGAAAGAGATGAACTTCTTGAAAAAATGGTAAAAAACTATATTGGATTGGAAGACTAGCAACATGCGCAAATTAGGAATTGATTATGGAGATAGTAGAGTTGGACTAGCCATAACTGATGAACTAAATATAACTGTCCAAGGGTTAGAAACAGTACATCACAATGGAAATGATAAACTGGTATTAAAAAGGTTGGAGGAAATTTTAAATCAATATTCAGTTGATACTTTTGTTATTGGTATGCCGATAAATATGGATGGTAGCAAGACTGAAAGAGTTGAAATAACGGAAAAATTTATACATAAATTAAGATGCAAATTTCCCAAAATTCCAGTAGAAACAATAGATGAAAGGCTAACAACTGTAGCAGCACATAAGACTATGAACTATCTTAATATAGATAAAAATAAAAAAAAGCAAATTGTAGATACTATTTCTGCGGTATATATTCTTGAAACATATGTAAATAAACAAAAAAACAATGCATAAATGTTAGGAAAATAGAAATACTAAAAAATAGATATTAACATTGTAGAAATACAATTTATAATATATAAAAAACGAGAGGAGAAAGTTTAAAATGAGTGAAGATTTAAACAAAGAAGTAGAAAATGTAAATGAAGGAGAAGAATTAGACAATATAATTGTATTAAATGACGAAGATGGAAATGAAGTAGAATTTGAATTCTTAGATTTGATAGAATATGAAGGAGAAGAATATGTAGTACTTTTACCAGTAGAGGAAGAAGAAACAGAAGAACCTGGTGAAGTTGTAATCCTTAAATTAGAAGATACAGAATCAGAAAACGAAGAATCTTACGTTAGTGTAGAAGATGAAGAAATACTTAATAAAGTATTTGCAAAATTTAAAGAAAAATTTGAAGATGAATTCAATTTTGTAGATTAAAAAATATTAAAAATACTTGGAGACATTCCCTTTACAAAAAGGGCATGTCTCCATATCTTTAAAGATAGTGTTAAGTAGTCTATGAAAAATTGTAGCAGAGCACAGTGTGCTACATAGAAAAGAGGAGAGAAATTATATGAAAAATTTATCTAGTTGGCTAATAGCCATATTTGCATTTCTATTTTGGGGCTTTAGAGTTGTAGCAACAACTTTATATGCTATGGGGAAAGAACTTGTTTTAACACCTATGGATATGACCATGGAAATAGCATTATTGTTTATAACTTTTATATGTATATGTTTTATACCAAAAAGAAAATTATTAGCAGTTACAATATATTTAATTTCACATCTATTTTATTATGGAGTGTATATATACCAAAATGTAGTTGCTATTATAAACAATACAGCATCACTAGAATTATACATGGATATGTTTATTGCTTTAATAGGAGTTGCAATACCAATTGCAGCATTCTTTGATGTGTTGTTAGATAAAAGTAGAAAAGCAAATCCAGTGGACAAGCAAACAGACTGGTTTTATAAAAATAAAGACTATGATAGAAAATTAGATGAAAGAGCAGATAAAAATCAATATAGGACGTTATAAGGTTGGAAAATATAAATTTTCCAACCAAATTTACATTTACCAAAGGGATGAAGTTAAGAATGGAAATAGAAAGAAAATTTTTAGTAAAAGATATTAACGCAATAAATGAAATAATTAGTAAATATCCTAAAAAGACCATCACACAAGATTACTTGTATGTAGATGATTACACAGCAGTAAGAAAAAGAAAAATTGAAAAAAGTGGCAATACCAAATATGTATACACAGTAAAAACAATGAAAGTTGGAATATCTGTTAATGAATTTGAAAAAGAAATAACAAAGGAAGAATATGATGCATTAAAAATGAATGCGGAATATATTACATTATCTAAAGACAGATATGTAATTCCATATGTAGATGATCTAAAAATTGAAGTTGATGTATTTAAGGGAGTATATGAAGGCGTAGTATTTGCAGAAATAGAATTTAAAAGTGAAGAACAAGCAGCTCAAATAGAACTTCCAAAATGGTTTGATAAAGAAATGAGCCAGATAATCACAAACAGCAAAATGGCTACTAAAAATATGAAAGAAAAAATATTATAAATACATACTACAAAACTATTATGAAGACTTCTAAGATATAGATAGTCGAGAAAAGTAACTAAATTTTAGAGGAGATAATTAGTGATAAAAAATAAATTAGAATACTATACAAAAAATGTTGAGCAAGACTTAAAAAAATATATTTCTGAACAGATATTTCCAGAATATGATAAAAATGATGGTGGGCATAATATTGTGCATATACTAGAAGTTATACGAAGAAGTTTCGAATTAAATGAAACTTTTAATCTAAACTTAAATGATAATATGATATATGCTATAGCAGCTTGTCATGACTGGGGAAAATATGAAAATAATGAAATACATCATTTAATTGCAGCAAGAAACTTTATAAATGATGATGGCATGAAAAGATTTTTTTCTGCTGAAGAGAGAAGAATAATCAAAGAAGCAATTGAAGATCATCGCTCTTCAAAAGACGATGAACCAAGGAGCATATATGGCAAATTGATTTCTTCTGCTGACAGAAATACAAGTATAGAAATTGTCTTTATAAGAAGTTTTTTTGTTGCACATGAAAGAGCGCCAGAAGAGAATATTGAAGATTATTTGGATTTTACAATTAAAAGATTATCGAAAAAGTACAGTGAAGAAAATCCAGAAAATATGTTTTTTGAGGACGAAACCTATAGGATGTTTATTCAAGAGATGAGAGCTCTATTAAAAAAAGAAACTGAATTTAAAAATAGATATTGTGAAATTAATCATATTAAATCAAGAAATAATAAAGTAAAAGACGAACCAGGAAATATTGAATATGCAAAAATAATTGGGTAGCTAAGGAGAAAAATATTATTAATCAAACAAATTGAAGAATTATATAAAGGAGAATTTGAAAATGGAAAATAAATATGAATTTTTTATAGCAGGAAGAGCAAGAAACAAGGAAAATATATTAAAATTATGTGATTTATTTGATAAACATAATATATCTTATTATTGTTTTTTGAAAAATGAAGATGATTGGGGATATGGAAATAAAAATCAAACACCTGAGGAAAGACAAAAAGAATTTGAATCATTAGGATTAAAGAGCGAAATTGTTTTGAACTTATTTCATAATGACTTAGAAGGCGAGAAAAATTCAAACAATTTATTGCTTGTTTTACCAGCTGGCAAAGCAGCACATATAGAAGCAGGAATTGCATATGGATTAGGAAAAAAATGTTATGCAATAGGAGAATACGAAGCGACAGATACTTTATATAATATCTTTGAACAGATATTTTCAAACGAAAAAGAATTAGAACAATTTTTAAAAGAGTATAATAAATAGAAATAAAATGCATTAACGTAAATTAAAGCGAAAGTTAGTTAAAAAATATCAAATTTAAAGGAAGAGAAAAATGGAAGAAAATAAAATGAATATCAACTGGTACCCACGGACATATGGCAAAAACGAGAAAGCAAATAATAGAAGACCTAAAACTAATTGACATAGTTGCAGAAATATTAGATGTGCGTATCCCTATTGCGAGTCAAAATCCAGATATAAAAGAGATTATAAAGGATAAAAAAAGATTAGTAATCTTAAATAAATGTGATTTAGCCTGTGAAAAAGAAAATAAAAAATGGGTAGAATATTTTGAAAAAAATAATATTCCAGCAGTTCTTGTAGACTCAGTATCAGGCAAAGGAATACAAGAAGCAATTAAGAAAATAGAGCAAATTTATGATAATGAAAAATTTGAAAACAAAGGTAGAATAGGCAAATCAATAAGAATAATGATATTAGGAATACCAAATGTAGGCAAATCTTCATTTATAAATAGAATAGCTAAAAAAAATGTAGCACAAACAGGAAACAAACCAGGAGTAACAAGACAAAAGCAATGGATAAAAGTATCAAGCAGAATAGAACTATTAGATACACCTGGCGTTTTATGGCCAAAACTAGACCAGAAAGAAGTGGCTACAAATTTGGCATACACAGGAACCATTAAAGATGATGTTCTACAAACTGTTGAAATTGGATTTGAATTGTTAAGAACATTAATTACAAATTATACTCCAAATCTAATGGAAAGATATAAACTAACTGAAGAACAAATAAATGAAATAATGCAGGACCAAGAATTAGAACAAAATGAAAAAGTATTAGAGGTTATGAACCTAATTGGCAGAAAAAGAGGCGCGATTATTTCGGGTGGAGAAATAGACACAGAAAAAGTTGCAAACATAATAATTGATGATTTTAGAAGCGGAAGATTAGGAAGAATTACACTTGAAACAGTAAAAGGAGAATAAATATTGAAAATATTTAATAGAAATAAAGAAATAGAAGAAGTAAATCAAATGTCTCCATTAACTTGGGCATATGTGGGAGATTGTGTATATGAATTATATATTCGTACAAAATTAGTAGACACCACAAAATTAAAACCACATGAATTACATATAAAATCAGTAAAATATGTAAAAGCAAAGGCACAAGCAGAGACTTTAAAAAAGTTAGAAACAATACTAACAGAAGAAGAAAAAGAAATAGTAAGAAGAGGGAGAAATACTCAAACACACCATATTGCTAAAAATGCAAGTATGCAAGATTACATGTATGCTACAGCATTTGAAGCACTAATAGGATACCTATATCTAACAAAACAAGACGACAGATTGTCAGAAATAATGAAAATGGAGATTTAAAATTTTGTAGATACTTGTATTGACTAAAGCTTGCAAATATGTTATATTATTAAAGCAAGCGAAAAATGGCCCCTTGGTCAAGCGGTTAAGACGCAGCCCTCTCAAGGCTGAATCATGGGTTCGATTCCCGTAGGGGTCACCAAATATAAAGATTTAGAAAGCTAAAAAATAGTCATTTCTGGGTCTTTTGATTTGTAAAAAAGTATGCAGTAGACATACAAAAACAGCTGAAAATGCGTTGGCATTTTCAGCTGTTTTTTGTGTTACTTAGGAGCCTTTACCTGACGAGCCTTAGTAACAACTTTCTTCCGAGAGCTTCTTTTGCTAACCTTTTTGGAAGAGCCTTGAGGTGTACCAAAGAAACTTGCAGGTTGAGAAGCGTCAATTTTGATTTTTTCAATAATCTCGTTATTGGCTGCACTGTGGGTCAACTTGAGGTTGTCCTGCATAGCTATACGCTCCTTTCAAAATTTTCACGATTTGTGAATAAAAAAATTATATCATATTTTTTGTGAAAAGTAAATAAAAGTAGTTGACAAAACAAAAATTTGGTATATAATACAAATATACAAACAATAATTCGTATAAAGGAGTTAAAAATGGTTACTACATTACATATAAAAAACGTTGGAATTATAGATGATTTGAGCCTTGAATTGAATGAAGGGTTTAACGTACTAACTGGAGAAACAGGAGCGGGAAAAACATTGATAATAGGATCACTTGCAATTTTAGCTGGTGGTAGGTTTTCAAAAGAAATGATTAGAAATGGAGAAGAATATTCATTTGTAGAAGCAAACTTTTATAGTCCTAATAATGAATTAGCAATAGACAACAATATTATAGTATCAAGAGAAATACACTCAAATGGTAGAAATTCATGTAAAATAAATGGAAGATTAGTTACTGTAAATGAACTAAAAGAATTTATGAATAAAATACTTGATATTCATGGACAACATGATAGTCAGCTAATATTAAACCCTATGCAACATATTGTATATTTAGATAAGTTTATTGGCAAAGAATTAGAAGATAACCTAAATAAATATAAAGTAAAACTTGCAGAATATAACACTTTAAAACAAGAGTTAAAAAATACATATGGAGAAGATCAGGAAAAAGAAAGAAGACTCGACTTACTACGTTATCAATATAACGAAATTGAACAAGCAAATTTAAAAGAAAATGAAGAGGAAGAACTAGAAGAAAAACACAAAATGATGCAAAATGCAGAAAAATTAAAAGATAACTTATGTGAAGTTGATAATGAATTAAATGAAAATGCAGTAGTTGCAATAAGTAATGCAATTCGCAGTTTAGAGAAAATACAAGACTGTGGTAGCAAATATACTGAGAAATTAAGTATACTAAAAAGCAGTTACTATGATATACAAGAACTAGCAAGAGACCTAAGTTATATGAGAGAAGATGTTGATTTTGACGAAGGAGAAAGAAATCAAATAGAAAACAGACTAGATTTAATTTACTCATTAAAAAGAAAATATGGAAATACGATTTCAGAAATACTAGAATATTCAAGCAAGGTAGAAGAAGAAATACATAAGATAGAAAACTTAGATGAATACCATAAAAAAATAAAAGCAAAAATAAATGTATTAAAACAAGAATTGCTTGAAATTGCAAACAATATGACAAATACCAGAAAAAAATATGCAAAGGAATTATCTGCTAAAATAAACAAAGAATTAAAAGACTTGGAAATGCCAAATGCTAGATTTGAAATACAAGTAAATACAGCAGACAAATTCTATGAAACAGGAATAGATGAAGTTGAATTTATGATTTGCACCAATATTGGCGAAGAACTAAAACCACTTGTAAAAATAGCCTCAGGAGGAGAAATGGCAAGAATTATGCTTGCAATAAAAAATGTGTTAGCAGATGTTGATGAAGTAAATACATTAGTGTTTGATGAAATTGATATAGGAATTAGTGGCAAAGCTTCAAAAGCAGTAGCGGAAAAAATGAAATCAATAGCAAAATTACACCAAGTAATTTGTATTACACACTTACCATCAATTGCGGCAAAAGGAGACTATAACTATTACATAAGTAAACAAACTAAAGAAAACAAAACATATACTCAAATTAAAAAACTAAATGAAGAAGAAACAATTGAAGAAATTGCAAGAATTTCCTCAGGAGAAGTTACTGAAATTGCTAAAGCACATGCTCAAGAACTAAGAAAAGCTTCATAAGAAAAGTTTTCATAAATTCTCTTCCAAATGTTTACATATTGCCAATTTTGATATATAATATGGAATATTATAAAATTTAACTAAAAAGGGGAATTGTGTATGGAAGAAAACAACGTAAACAACCAAGAACAAGAATTAGACTTAAATCAACTTATGAAAGTAAGAAGGGAAAAGTTGGAGGAACTACAAAAAAGTGGTAAAAACCCATTTGAAATTACTAAATATGATAGAACAGAAGTAGCTAGTCAAATAAAAGAAAACTATGAAGCTTTTGAAGGGAAAGATGTGTCAATAGCTGGTAGAATTATGGCCAAACGTATAATGGGAAAAGCATCATTCTGTACAATTCAAGATTCAACAGGTAGAATTCAAAGTTATGTTAGTATAAATGATCTAGGCGAAGAAAGTTACAAACTATTTAAAACTTATGATATAGGAGACATCATAGGAATAAAAGGTTTTGTATTTAAAACAAAAACAGAAGAAATATCTGTACATGCAAAAGAAGTTATATTACTTTCAAAATCTTTAAGACCATTACCAGAAAAGTTCCATGGCTTAAAAGATACAGAAATTCGTTATAGACAAAGATATATAGATTTAATAGTAAACCCAGAAGTTAGAAGAACTTTTGAATTAAGAAGCAAAATAATAAAAGAAGTAAGAAGATTTATGGATGAAAAAGGATATATGGAAGTTGAAACACCAACACTTACAACAGTAGCAACAGGTGATGCAGCAAGACCATTTATCACACACCATAACACATTAGATTTGGATATGTACTTAAGAATTGCACCAGAGTTAAACTTAAAAAGATTAACCGTTGGTGGAATTGACAAAGTATTTGAAATTGGTAAAAACTTTAGAAATGAAGGAATGGATATAAAACACAATCCAGAGTTTACTAATATGGAATGGTATTCAGCATACGAGGATTATAACGATATGATGAATATATCAGAAGAATTGATTTCTACTGTAGCTAAAAAGGTATTAGGAACAACAAAAATAACATATCAAGGAACACCAATAGATTTAACACCAAGTTGGAGAAGAGTAACAATGATTGATGCAATAAAAGAGGTTACAGGTGTTGACTTTAATACAATTCAAACAGACGAGGAAGCTAGAAAAATAGCAGACGAAAAAGGTGTAGAATATGAAGAAATAAAAAATACAAGAGGCCATATTATAAATGAATTTTTTGATACTTTTGTTGAAGATACTTTAATACAACCAACATTTATAATAGACTATCCAGTAGAGATATCACCACTTACAAAAAGAAGAAAAGATGATCCAAGATTAGTAGAGAGATTTGAATTATTTATTGGCGGTAGAGAGTATGGAAATGCATATTCAGAATTAAATGATCCAATAGATCAATATGAAAGATTTATGAAACAAGTAGAAGCAAAAGAAAAAGGTGACGAAGAAGCTGGTGGAATGGACGAAGATTTTGTTACAGCATTAGAAATTGGTTTACCACCAACAGGAGGAATGGGTATAGGACTAGACAGACTAATAATGTTACTTACAGACTCAGCATCTATAAGAGACGTATTATTCTTCCCAACAATGAAACCTTTAGACTAATTTTTAGATGGAAACTACAATAAAACAAGTGGCTGAGAAATTAATATAAATTTTTTGTGCGAAATAAATAAAAAATGGGGCAAATAATATGAAATTAAAAAAATTATTATTAGTAATAGAAATTATATTAGCAATATTTTTAATTATTGGTATAGTATACCTGTCTTATAAGCTTTATCTTAAAGTTATGGGCATTCAGGATTATGCACAAGTTGGTAATAGAGAAATATTTTATACCTGTGGGAGTAAATACGGAGATGCCACAATTTATGAAAATGGTTTAATGATTATTAAAGATGGCATGAAAGAAAAGGCTAAAATTAATCTAAGTAAAGATGAAATAAAAGAATTAAAAAAATTAATAAATAAAGACAAAAAAAATCACAGTGAAGAAACTTTTCCGGATTCCGGAAACGGTTGGATAAATACAGACAGAGTCGTTAAAGGTTATGGCTATTATTATAGTATTCTAGATCCAGCAATACCAAGAACAGTATATAATGGTGATTATTCACAAAAATATGTATTTAAATTATTAGAAAAATACTCAAATAATTAAAATAAAAGGGAAAACGAAAAGAAAGGTAATTTTTAATGAATTTTGATACTAGATATTTATATATAATCTTAGGACTTATTGTTATAATGAACTTATTCAGTGGAAGTTTTGACATATTAGGTGTGCTCCTTACATTACCAGGAGTACTTGTAGCAATAACTTTCCACGAATATGCTCATGCATTAGCAGCATATAAACTAGGAGATGATACTCCAAAAGTACAAGGAAGACTTAATCTAAATCCACTAACACACTTAGATCCAATAGCTGTAGTGTTATTAGTGTTTACTCATATAGGATGGGGAAAACCAGTAGAAATAAATCCTAATAATTTTGATAGAAAAATATCTGCTAGGGCAGGAGAAGCAATAGTTGCTGCAGCAGGACCAATAATGAATATCTTACTAGCATTTGTACTTGCAATTATATTTTATGCATTACAAGTATTTGCTACAGGTTTTGCAATTGGAACACAAACAGGTATGATTATAATGACAATGCTACAATATGCCGTAATTGTAAATGTGGGCTTAGGAGTATTCAATCTAATACCATTGCCACCACTTGATGGCTCAAAAGTATTGATGGGATTTTTACCATATAATGCAAAAAGATGGTTTGAAGATCATGAAAAAGTATTTTATATAATATTCCTTGTAATTTGGATTACTCCAATAGCAAGCCTAATTATTTCTCCAGCAATTGATGCAATAACATCTGGAATAGATAGTTTAGTTAGTGGACTCTTTAGTCTATTTATGTAAAAGGAAATTTAAAATGAAAGATATAATAACTTTAGGAATTGAATCAAGTTGTGATGAAACTTCTGCTTCTATTGTAAAAAATGGAAGGGAAGTTCTTTCTAATGTAATAAACTCACAAATAAAAATACATGAACAATTTGGTGGTGTGGTGCCAGAAATAGCCTCTAGAAATCATATAGAAGCTATTTCAAATGTAGTAAAAGAAGCTATAAATCAAGCTGGCATTACTATGGATGACATAGATATAATTGCTTGTACATATGGACCTGGATTAGTAGGAGCTTTATTAGTGGGTGTATCATATGCAAAAGCACTAAGCTATGCACTAAATAAGCCACTAGTAGGAACAAACCATATACATGGCCATATAGCGGCAAACTATATTACACACCCAGAACTTGAACCACCATTATTATGTTTGGTAATTTCGGGTGGACATACTCATTTAGTACATATAAAAAGTTATTCAGAATTTGAAGTACTAGGAAGAACCAGAGATGATGCAGTAGGAGAGGCTTTTGATAAAGTCGCAAGAGTAATTGGCTTAGGTTATCCAGGTGGACCAAAAGTGGACAAACTTGCAAAAGAAGGAAATCCAAACATAGAACTTCCAAAGACACATATAGAAAATTTAGATTTTAGTTTTAGTGGTATAAAAACTGCAGTTATAAACCTACACCACAAAAATCCAGATATAAACAAAGCTGATTTGTGTAATAGCTTTGAAAAAACTATTACAGAGGTGTTAATAGATCATACAATAAGAGCAGCAAAAGAGTTAAATATAAATAAAATAGCACTAGCAGGAGGAGTATCTGCAAATTCATATATAAGAAGTGAATTCTTAAAACTAAAGGATAAAGGATATGATATATATTATCCAGAACCAATATTATGTACAGATAATGCAGCAATGATAGCATCAGCAGGATATTACACATATATGACAGGAAATACATCAGACTTAAGCTTAAATGCAGTACCAAACTTAGGCATAAATTAAAGAAAGGAAAATCAAATGGCAATATATGTAATTGCTGATTTGCACCTTTCATTTTCACAAGATAAGCCTATGAGCATATTTGGAGAAAACTGGGAGGGACACAGCGAAAAGATTAAAAATAATTGGATATCTAAAGTTAAACCAGAGGATACAGTTGTATTGCCGGGCGATTTTTCATGGGCTATGTATTTACAAGATACCTACAAAGACTTTGAATACCTGAATTCATTACCAGGAAAAAAATTGTTATTAAAAGGAAACCATGACTATTGGTGGACAACAGTAACAAATATGAGAAATTTCTTGGAAGAAAATAAATTTAAAAATATTGACTTTATATATAACAATAGTTACTTAGTAGAGAATAAAATATTAACAGGAACTAGAGGTTGGAATTTACTAGACACAGAAAATAGTAGCAAAATGATAAAAAGAGAAAGTATTCGCTTACAGTTAGCTATTGAAGATGGGATAAAAAAATATGGAGATGATAAGGAAATAATAGTATTTATGCATTACCCACCAATATCAAATACAAATAAAAAATCGGAGTTTTTAAAAATACTAAAACAATACGATATAAAAAGATGCTATTATGGCCATTTGCATGGAAAATCACATCAAGATGCAGTAGAAGGAATTGTTGACGGAATAGAATTTAAACTAATAAGTGCAGATTATTTAAACTTTGATGTAATTAAAGTTACATAAACACTTGAAATACTTGAAAAATGTGGTATAATATAAAAGCTAAATTATTTTTTTGAAAGGAAGATTATAAAATGAGTGTAAAAGTAGAAAACACAGAAAACAAAAATGAAGTAAAATTAAGTTTCGTAATAGAAGCAGAAAAATTTGATGAAGCAATGAAAAAAGTATATGCAAAAACAGCTAAATACTTTACAATTCCAGGCTTTAGAAAAGGTAAAGCACCAATGCAAATGGTAGAAAAACAATATGGAACAGAAATATTCCATGAAGACACATTTAACGAATTAGTACCAGACATTTTTGATGCAGCAATTAAAGAAAACAATATTCAAGCTGTAAGCCAACCAGATATTGACATTACTCAAATTGGTAAAGGAAAAGACCTTATATTCACAGCAGTAGTACAAGTAAAACCAGAAATTAAATTAGGAAAATATAAAGGTATAGAATTAGAAAAAATTGAGTATAATGTATCTGATCATGACATAGAACATGAACTAGGACATATGGCTGAACATAATGCAAGATTAGTAAGTGTTGAAGATAGACCAGTAGAAAAAGGAGATATAACAGTTATCGACTTTGAAGGTTCTATTGATGGTGTTCCATTTGAAGGTGGAAAAGCAGAAAAACATGAACTAGAAATCGGAAGCAACACATTTATTCCAGGTTTTGAAGATCAAATAATTGGAATGAAATTAGATGAAGAAAAAGATATTACAGTTACTTTCCCAGAAGACTATTTCTCTAAAGAATTAGCAGGAAAACCAGCTGTATTTAAAGTAAAACTTCATGAAATAAAGAAAAAAGAACTTCCAAAAATGGATGACGAATTTGCAAAAGATGTTAGCGAATTTGATACATTAGAAGAATTAAAAAATAGCATTAAAGAAAAAATGCAAAAAACAAATGAACAAAGAGCAGAATATGAAACAGAAGAAGCTGCTATAAATGCAGTTTGCGACAATGTTGAAGTGGAAATTCCATCAGGAATGATTGACAGCGAAGTAGAAAACATGATGAAAGACGTTGAACAAAGATTACAATATCAAGGTTTGACATTACAACAATACTTTATGTTATCTGGAAAAACAGAAGCACAAGTAAAAGATGAAATGAAAGAACAAGCTGAAAAAGCTGTTAAATCAAGATTAGTAATAGAAGCTATTATCAAAGAAGAAGACATTAAGCCAGAAGAAAAAGAAGTTGAAGAAAAACTTAAAGAAATGGCTAAAAACTATGGCAAAACTGAAGAAGAAATGCTTAAAAATGAATATGTAAAAGAATATATCGAAAACAATATGAAATTTGAAAAAGCTATTAAGTTCATAGTTGATAATGCAAAATTCAAAAAATAATTATTATCTAGTTTTGGCAAAATGCATTTAATGTATTTTGCCTTACTATGAAATCCAAAGAGAAAGGTTGGTACAAATATGAAAGAACAAAACAGTTTGGTTCCTTATGTTATTGAACAAACAGCAAAAGGAGAAAGATCATATGATATTTTCTCAAGACTATTAAAAGATAGAATTATATTTTTAGGAGAAGATGTTAACCAAACCTCAGCAAGTTTAGTAATTGCACAATTATTATTCTTAGAGTCAGAAGACCCAGATAAAGAAATTCATTTATATATCAATAGCCCAGGCGGATCTATTACAGATGGAATGGGAATTGTAGATACAATGAATTATATAAAATGTCCAGTTTCAACTATATGTATTGGAATGGCTGCAAGTATGGGAGCTGTACTTTTAGCAGCAGGTGAAAAAGGCAAAAGATTTGCAACACCAAATGCAGAAATTTTAATCCATCAACCACTAATTGGTGGTGGCGGCTTATCTGGCCAAACAACAGAAATTAAAATCCATGCAGACCATATGGTTAAAACAAGAGAAAAATTAAATAAATTCTTAAGTGAAAGAACTGGTCAACCATTAGAAGTAATTAACAAAGATACTGAAAGAGATAATTATATGACAGCAGAAGAAGCACTAAAATATGGACTTATTGATGGTATTATGGAAAAGAGAGTTTAATTATATAAAATGGAAAGGAAATTAGCTAAAAATGGCAAATAAAACTAAAGGTGTAAAATGCTCTTTTTGTGGTAAATCACAAGAAGCAGTAGGCAGAATTATTGCAGGACCTGGAGTATATATTTGTGATGAATGTATAAAGGTATGTAATAATATTTTAGAAGAAGAAATATATGAAGATGCCGAAATTACGTATACAACCAAAGTGGGAGACGAATTACCTAAACCAACTGAAATAAAAGAGGTTTTAGATTCATATGTAATTGGCCAAGATGAAGCTAAAAAGACACTATCTGTTGCAGTATACAACCATTACAAAAGAATAAATCATCAAGACGAACCAGATGATGTAGAGTTACAAAAAAGTAATGTTTTATTACTAGGACCAACAGGCTGTGGTAAAACTTTATTAGCACAAACATTGGCAAAAATCTTGCAAGTACCTTTTGCAATTGCTGATGCAACAACATTAACAGAAGCAGGATATGTTGGAGAAGATGTAGAAAACATTTTATTAAAACTTATCCAAGCAGCTGACTATGATATTGAAAGAGCAGAAAAAGGTATTATATATATTGACGAAATAGACAAAATTTCAAGAAAATCAGAAAATCCATCAATTACAAGAGATGTTAGTGGAGAGGGAGTACAACAAGCCTTACTAAAAATTGTAGAAGGAACTGTTGCATCTGTACCACCACAAGGTGGCAGAAAACACCCACACCAAGAATTTATACAAATAGATACATCAAATATACTATTTATTTGTGGTGGAGCATTTGAAGGACTTGAAAAAATAGTAAAAGATAGAATTGGTCAAAAATCAATAGGCTTTGGAGCAAAAATAGAAAGCAACAAAGACATAGATAAATACAAAGTGTTTGAACAATTACTACCACAAGATTTATTAAAATTTGGTTTAATACCAGAATTTGTAGGTAGATTACCAATTATAGCCACGTTGCAAGAATTAGACAGAGAAGCTTTAATTGATATTGTAACAAAACCTAAAAATGCATTAGTAAAACAATATCAAAAACTATTTAAGCTAGACAATGTTGAACTTGAATTTGAAAAAGAAGCTCTAGAGTCAATAGTAGACAAAGCAATAGAAAGAAAAACAGGGGCTAGGGGTTTACGTTCTATTATAGAAGAAATTATGAGAGACATAATGTTCGAAATTCCTTCTAATCCTAAGATAGAAAAATGTATAATAACTAAAGCAACTGTAGAAAATGGAGAACCTCCAAAGATTATTATAAACAATAATAGAGAGGTACCAGAAGCAAAACCTGTAAAAGCAAAAAGACAGGCAACAACTAAAAAAACAGAAACAGCATAAAGAAATATAAAATTAAAAAACAAAAAAATGTCAAATATTTGTTTGACATTTTTTTGTTTGTGTGTTATTATATAAAAGGATATGAAAAATGGTTATATTAACCAATTAAACAAATAAATAAGGAGTGATGTTATTTTGGCTAGAAAAAAAGATCCAATGGCAATAAATAAAAGAGAAAAAGCAATATTAAAATTTATTCAAAAACAAGTTGAAGAAAACGGATATGCACCATCTGTAAGAGAAATAGGAAAAGCAGTAGGACTAAAATCAACAGCAACAGTACATGGATACTTAGCAAAATTATCTGAAAAAGGTTATATTAAAAAAGAAGACCAAAAAGGTAGAACTTTACGTCTATTAAAAGGTGGAGACGGAGAACCAGTTAAAAAACATGAAGATAAAAACTATTATACAGGAAGAGAAATGGTTGAAGTACCTGTTATTGGTAAAATAACAGCAGGAGAACCAATTTTAGCTGTAGAAAATATTACAGATACATTTCCTATTCCAATTGACTTTGTTGGAAATAGTGAAAGCTTTATGCTTACAGTTCGTGGCGAAAGTATGATAGAAGCAGGAATTTTAAATGGAGATTATATTTTAGTTAAAAAACAAAACACAGCAATAAATGGAGAGATAGTTGTAGCACTAATTGGAGACGAAGCAACAGTAAAAACATTCTATAAAGAAAAAGACCATATTAGGTTACAACCACAAAATAGTACAATGGATCCAATAATTGTACCAACATGTGAAATTTTAGGAAAAGTAGCAGGGGTATTTAGAAAACTATAAAATAAAGAAAGAGGAGTATATATGAGCGATTATTTATCAATATGGATATTTAATAGTAGACCTAGAATGAGAGTGTTTTGGTGTTACTTACTATTATTTATAATAGTTTTTGTTTTTTCAGATGTAATGATGTATTTATATACTAAATCATTATATCAACCAATTGAAAAATATGAAGTAAATATAGAAGCACCACAAGTAACAATAAGCGTAGCAGAAGCATCGAATGTAAATGGAAATGTAAAAGGTACTATTAAAAATACTACACAAGAAAAAATTGCAGATAAATACATAAGATTTGACTTTTATACACCAAGAGAAGTTAATGTTGGAACTAAATACTTAAAAATAGATAGTTTAGAAGTAAATGAAGAAAAACAATTTGAATTAGGTTTCAAATATGATAATGTAAGTAATGTAAAGGTTTCAATGGCAGGAGAAGATGATTTACTAAAAGCAACACCAGAAGAGCTAGAACTTACTCCAGCATTTGGACCAGCAGGAATATTACAATTATTACTTTTAGGACGTTTATTTGTATAAACTAAGTAAAATATGGAAAAAATAGAGTATGTAAAAACATATTCTATTTTTTTACTAAAATATTAAAAAATAGATTGCTATTTTAACTACTTTGTAATATAATTGTAACGAAAACGTAACAAAAATGAAACATACTCTGTCGAAAGGAAAGATTCAAATGTTTAAGTATGGACAAGATATAGGAATAGATTTAGGTACAGCAACCGTAATTGCCTATGCTAAAGGTAAAGGAATAGTATTAAGAGAGCCATCAGTAGTGGCAGTTGATAACAATACAGGGGAAGTATTGGCAGTAGGAAAAGAAGCTAGAAGAATGTTAGGAAGAACACCAGGAAATATAGTAGCAACAAGACCTTTAAGAGATGGCGTAATTTCAAATTATACTGTAACAGAAAAAATGCTTAAATATTTCATAAACCGTGTTTGTGGAAAGTTTATATTTGCGCCAAGAATTATGATTTGCATACCCTCACAAGTAACAGAAGTAGAGAAAAAGGCAGTTATAGACGCAGCTTCACAAGCAGGTGCAAGAAAAGTATATTTAATTGAAGAACCAATTGCAGCAGCTATTGGAGCTGGAATAGACATATCTAAACCATGCGGAAATATGGTAGTTGATATTGGTGGAGGAACAACAGATATAGCAGTTATATCTTTAGGAGGTTCAGTAGTTAGCACTTCACTAAAAGTAGCAGGAGACAAATTTGACGAAGCAATTGTAAGATATATTAAAAAGAAATATAATACAATTATAGGAGAAAGAACAGCCGAAGATTTAAAAATAAACATAGGTTGTGTATATCCGAAAATTCAAGATATGGAAATGGATATTAGAGGAAGAGACTTAGCAACAGGACTTCCAAAAACAATAACAGTTCGTTCAAGTGAAATGCTAGAAGCGTTGATAGAACCTGCAATGCAAGTGGTAGATGCAGTTCATAGCGTACTAGAAAAAACACCACCTGAACTTGCAGCAGATATAAGCGATAGAGGAATATATATGACAGGCGGAGGATGCCTAATAGATGGATTAGACAAACTTTTACAAGAACAATTAGGACTAAATGTAATGATAGCACAAGATGCAGTATCATGCGTTGCATTAGGAACGGGAAGAGCACTAGATAATTTAGATATACTAGACAGTAAAAAGAGACAATGAAAAATAAAAATTAACTTGCAAAATGTTCTGGAAAAAAAATAATTTTTATGGTATAAACTAAATTGAGGAGAGTGGTAAATATGCTAAAGAAAAAAGATTTAAAGAAAGAAACGGGTATTACATTAGTAGCTCTTGTTATTACTATACTGATTTTATTGCTATTAAGTATGGCTACTATACAATTTGCAATGAACAATTTTGGAGGAGCAGAAAGAGCAGTAACTAATTATGATAAAGCACAAGCAGATGAAGAAATAGAAACAGCAAAAGTTGGAGCTTCAATAAATCAAGAGGGAAAAATAAATAAAGAACAGTTAATAAAGGAACTTCATGAATTAAACATAAAAGATGAGGATATAACAGATAACGGAAACGAGTTACAGGTAAAGTATAAGGGAAACACATATGATATACCATACAATGTAAAGTTAATTTCTGTAAAAGTTGGTCTATATGATTATATAAATGAAGAAGAAGTTGAAACTGTAGAATTAAAACTTTTAGAAACTACACCTTTAAATGAATCAACAGTAACAATGCCAGAAGGATATGTTTTATATTCAAAACACGATTCTTCAATTACAAATCCGACAGTTGTTATAGAAAATGGAGTTGCAGATAAAAGTGAATATACTTTAAATGTATGCAAAGAGAATAAAGATGGAGAAATATTGCTTAAAAATTCAACAGGTTTAAGAAATATAGAAAAGAAATTAGATGATAAATATGCATTAGATAATGATATTGACCTTGAATCGGTTAGTAATTGGACCCCAATAGGAATGGAACAGAAGTTTTTAGGGGTATTTAATGGAAATGGTTATACTGTTTCTAATCTAAAATGCGACTTTTCTTCAAGTAGGCAAATAGGATTAATATCGGTAAATAGTGGAACTATAAAAAATCTAAATGTTTCAACAGCTACAATTAAAGGGTCAGCAGTTGTGGGAGCTATATGCGGAAATAATGTTGATGGAGCAGCAATAGAAAATTGTCATGTGAGTGGAAGTATAACATCTACTGATACAAACGCCTCAACAGCTGGAGCAGCAGGTGGAATTGCTGGAAGCAATTCTGGTACAATAAGTAAGTGCAGTGCTAAAACTTCCAATAAAGGTTATAAATGGACTGGAGGAATAACAGGCAAAAATTTTGGAAGTATATCAGAGTCTTATTTTATAGGAGGAGTAAATAGTACAGTTACTAATTCTGAAATAAACTCATATTATAAAAACACCTCTATATATCAAAATATGGGAGGCATAGCCGGAGGAAATACAGGAAGTATAAAAAATAGCTATGCTATATTAACAAATGTAGTAAAAGGAGCGGCAGCAGTTGGAGGTATGGTTGGATGGTGTAAAGGTGGTAGCTTAAATAACATTTATATAGCTAATACAAACAACATCGTTGGAATAGATGATACGTCAGATGATGTAGGATATATTACTACAACAGTGCCATCATATTCAAACTTATATACTTATGCTACAACATCAACTGAATTAACAAGCTTACCAAGTGGACTAAGTAGTTCAATATGGAAAATGAATGGAGCGACATATAGTAGTTGTCCAGACTTAATAAATAATCCAAGATAATTATTAAATGAGGTAGAGATATATAATCTCTACCTTATTAAATTGAAACTTAAAACTTGCAAAAGCTTGGATAAAATTGTATAATATATACTAGATTTTAAACAAGGAGAGAAAAATGAGAGGGTTAAATAATTTTAAAGTACCAAATTTTAAATTTCCGAAATTCAAAATGAAAGACATTTCTGAAATAGAAGAAATGAATATAAATTATGATGAAATAGAAAAAAACAAAGATAAAAAGAAAGACAAAAAGGAATTTGTTGCAACTAACTACAATAGCATAAAAGAAATATTTGAACATTCAACAAAAACATATGCAAACAAAGAATTTATACTAGAGAAATTTGATCCAAAAGGTAAATATGAAGAAATATCATATGAACAATTTGGAAAAGATGTAATAGGTTTCGGAACAGCATTAAATAGAGTATTAAAGTTAGAAAATAGACCAAGAATTATGATATTAAGTGAAACAACATATGACTGGTATGTATCATATGTTACATTACTTTGTGGAGATGCAATTGCTATACCAACAGATAAAGAACTACCGGACAATGAACTTGAAAATGTAGTAAAAAGGTCTAAAGCAGATGCAATTATATATTCAGAGAAAAAAGCTGATTCAGTAAAAAAAATAATGGAGAAATTCCCACAAGTTAAGTATTTTATAAAAATGTATTCTGAAGATGGATTACAAAATAAAACAGTTGGAATGCAATACTTAATAAATGAAGGAACAAAATTTGTTAATTCTGGAGATGACTATTTTGCTAAAGTAGAAACTGATCCAGACGAATTCAAAGTATTACTATTTACATCAGGAACTACTTCAAATGCAAAAGGAGTTATGCTTACAAGCCGTAATTTAGCAGAAAACATAAATGCTGCAACTGCCTATGCAAAAGTATATCCAGAAGACAGATTCTTCTCAGTATTGCCATTACATCATACATATGAATCAACAATAGGATTTCTACTTCCAATGGCGTGGGGTAGCTCAATTGCAGTTTGCCAAGGACTAAAACATATTGTGCCAAATATGTTAGAAAGCAAACCAAGCGTACTAATCTCAGTACCTCTTTTGATAGAAAATTTATATAAGAAAATAAATGCAAGTATAAAAAAAGCAGGTAAAGATGGTTTAGTTGGTTCAATGTTACATATTACAAATGCATTAAAGGTAGTAGGTGTTGACGTTAAACGTAAAGTATTTTCAGATATTTATGAAAACTTAGGTGGAAACTTAAGATTTATAGTATCAGCAGCAGCTCCAATAGATGCAAAAATTGGAAAATGGGTAGAAGATATAGGAATTACATTTTTACAAGGTTATGGATTAACTGAAACTGCCCCAATTGCGGCCTTAACACCTGAATATCAACCTAAGGTAGGTTCAGCAGGAAAAGCAATACCAAAAGGAGAAATTAGAATAGAAGATCCAAATGAGGATGGAGAAGGAGAGGTTTTAATAAAAACTCCTACTTTAATGATTGGATATTATGAGGATGAAAAGGCAACAAATGAAGTAATAGAAGTGATAGATGGAGAAAGATGGTTTCATTCTGGAGATATAGGATACCTAGATAAAGATGGCTTCTTATATATAACAGGAAGAAGCAAAAATGTAATAGTTACTCAAAATGGTAAAAACATCTATCCAGAAGAAATCGAGCTATTATTAGCACAGGTGCCAGAAATTAAAGAATGTATGGTATATGGAAAACAAGATGAAAAAGACCCAACCAATAAAGAACTAATTATCTCTGTAAAAGTTATACCAAATTTAGATAAGATTGGAAAAGATTTAACAGACGAACAAATAAGAGAAATTATCTGGCCTAAGATTAAAGAAGTTAATAAAAAGCTAACTTCATATAAGGCAATTAAAAACTTAGAGATTAAGCATGATGAATTTGAAAAAACCACAACAATGAAAATTAAGCGTTATGCAGAAATCAAAAAAAGCAAATAAAATTTTATTACAAAAAAATACAAATTATTACAAAATAACCTTGACTTTGTAAAAATATTGTAATAAAATCGTAACAGAAATGTAAAAATAAAAAGATGAAATCCTATTGTAGTTTTTTATAATTCAGTATATAATATTAACGCATAGGAAAAAATAACGTAGGATAAAGGAGGGAAGTTTACGATGTCTAGATCTGGCATAGTAAACGTGAGAATGGTTATCACGGAAGAAAAAATATTATCAAACATGGATAAAGTACAAAAACTAATAAATCCTAATAGTAAAAAGCAAATTATTCAATTAGAAGAAGACGCTTACTTTAAGGATTTAATAGAATCTATAAAAACATATTTAATTGAATATCCTAAAAAGAAAAACTTTCCTAAGAGTGTATATAAAGCAGCTTATGAATTAGTTGAATATGCAACAAATCAATTTGAAGAAAACACTAAGAAAATAGAGGAACTAATTCGTCAAAGAGAGAAAAATATAGGTTTGGCAGCTGAGTTGAAAGAAACACTAGAGATAGTGGAAAACAAAGAAGAAAATTGGAAAGAAGCAGTAAAAAAAGTTGCTAAAGATTTTCCAGAAGACATAATAGATACTTTAGGACTAATAGGAAGAACAAAATCAGCAAAATCACAAAATTATCAAGATGCTGTAAAACTAATAAATGCAAGAATAGTTAACCTAGAATCAAACTTACATATTGAAATAGATATGGAAAGAATTGAAGATAGATCAAAAGCATTAAGCTATATTGGAATTGAAATAGCAGATGCGTTAAAATTGATACCAGCACCACAAGAAGATAATGAAGTAGAAGCTGTGTTAGAACAAATAGAAGAGGTAACTCCAGAGGATAGAACATACTTTGAACAAACTAGAGTAGAAGTAAAACCATCTTTATGGCAAAGAATTAAAAATAGCAAAATTGTTAGAGCAATTAGCTATGCTATGAAGATTAAAGTTGTACTTCAAGTTCCAGCACTTCCAGAAGGAAGAGGAGAACAAAGAAATTAAAAAGTTATGTTAGAAGTGGTTGGAGTAAAATCTAACCACTTTTAAAAATTTTTTAAAAAATAATTACTTAAACACTTGACAATTTTAATAAAATGTCATATACTTAAAACTGCATTACAACAAATGCGCCATTAGCTCAGTTGGTCAGAGCAACCGGCTCATAACCGGTGGGTCCTAGGTTCGAATCCTAGATGGCGCACCAAAAACTATTGACAATATTAAAATGTCAAAGTATAATATAACAATTAAATAATATATGGGCAGATGGCCGAGTGGCTAAAGGCGGCAGACTGTAGGCTTTGATTAAAATCAAAAAATCAGAAATTGCAGCTCATACAAGTGATTGTATGATGAAAACCGGGCTAATTCGGGGAAGTCTTAACAGTATAAGCTGATGATAATCCCGAGCTAGAAAGAAATTTCGAGTGTAGAGACTTTATACCTGGTATCTTATATATAAGATAAAGAGAAAGTCCAGACTACAAACATGAAAATGGTAGTGAAAACTATAGTAGTAAGAAATCTGTTCTCGTACGAGTACGATGGTTCGAATCCATCTCTGCCCACCAAAAACAAGTTGAAAGACTTGTTTTTAAATACACAACAATGCGAACAAACATTCTACAAAAGGAGAAAATATGAAATTTGAAACTAATAAAGAAAAAGGAAATTCTAGTTTAGGTATAGCAATTGCATATTTTTCAACTAATGGATATACAGTTTCAATTCCACTTAATGATACACAAGATTATGATTTGGTTGTTGAGAAAGAAAGCAAATTTTATAGCGTACAAGTTAAATCAACAGGTTGCAAAACAAAGTATGGAAATTATCAAGTAGCATTAAAAAGTTGTGGAGGAACTAAAGGAAAAACATATAAAACTATAATTGACACAAATGTAGACTTAGTATTTATTGTTGCAAGTGATATGTCAATGTACTTGATTCCAAAAAGTGAGATAAAGAATAAATCAACAATAAATTTATGTGATAATTATATAAAGTATAAAATAAAAAAGAATTAGTTTTACTGCAATAGTAATATACTAATTCTTTTTTTTATTCTAGTTCTTTCAAAAAATCAGATAGCAAAGTATTGGGAGAGACTTTAAAAACTTTTGAGAATCCAACTAACTCATAATCTTTTATAACTCTGTCGCCAGCTTCAATTCTTTGGATAGATGACCTAGGGATATCAATACCAATTAGCATTAACTGATTGGAAGTTTGAGCCAAAGACCAACCTAATTTAATTCTGTAAGCTTTAAGAACATCTCCAATGATATTTAATTTTCCATTGTACTTTGTAATGTTGTTCATACTCTAATTATCTCCACTTCCATATAAAATATAAATTTATTTTACAATAATATAAAAAAACTATGTCTCACACAGTAGACAGAAATAAAAGAGTGTGATAAAATTGTTTTACTGGAGATACAAAAACATTAATTAATAAAATAGATAGGAGGTGTTGGATATGAAAAAAGCGAAACAATATGAAGAATGTTGTTTTAAGTATACTGTAGGTATAATTATACAGTCATTAGAAAATATGAAAAATAAATAAGGAGGTAAATATACATGAACAAATATGTGAGTTTTGTGTTAAAAATTATTCTATTAATAATTGCCATTATTTTGATAGTAAACGGAGTAAACTTTATAAAAGAGGGATTTGATGTAAAAGAAAATTATTACAAATCAAGTTCAGATTTATCTTTATTAAATAAACATGTTTATGTTGGTGGAGATGCATACAACTATATAATAAATGCAAATTATTTTACTGGATATATTGTATTAGGAAGTTCTTTGTGTATTTGTAGTGCAATCTCAATTGCTACTAGTTTATTACTAAGAAATGATAAAAAAGAAGAAATGGAGTAGGGGAATTAATCTTATGAAAAAAGAAGTAGAAAATGAAAATAAGCTGTTAAGTAAAAAAAATATAATAATAGTAGTAGTTATATTTCTTATTTTAATACTACTGGCTATTGCAATTATTTTAATTAACAATGCTAATACATTAAAATTAGAAAAAGAATTAAAACAAAAAAATTATATAGAAGCTAACAAAATAATTCAAGAGAAGAAGTTGATAGATAATAAGAGGATTATAGAACTAATAGACGAAGAAATAGCTACAAATAAAATCACAACAGCAGAAGAATTATTAAGTTTGTCCTCAGATGACTGGCAAAATATTGAAAATCTATATAATTTTGTTAATCTTAATAAAATTAAAGTTAAAAATGAAAGTTATTTAATAGCAATAACAAATATTAAACAAAATTATGGAGAATATTTTGATGCAATTCGCTGGTATAAAAACAGCGAAAGTGAAGAAATTAGCAAGGCATACGAAATAAATGGAGATGACAGAACAGAAATTAATAGAGCTATTAAAGAAATAGATAATTATTCTTTTGAAAAATACAATGCAGATAGTACATATATTAAAGATATAATTCAGAATAATAAAAAAATAAGTAATGCATATAGGAAGATTTTAAAAGCATTAGATAATTCAGATTCTGAGTTGCTAGAAGATGCAAAGTCAGAAGCTATTGATGCTGTTACAGATATGGCATCTACTGAAATAAGCATAATACTTATTTCGGGCAAATTTGAAGAAGCGATAAAAGCATTACCAAATATATAAATAGGAGGAACTTAAATGAGGAAGGAGAACTATGGTAAAAACAAAAAAATTGTAATAATGGCAATTAGTGTTATAATCTTAGTGGCAATAATTTTAATAGGAGCATTTATAATATATCCTAATATATGTATTTCTAATATAAATAAGAATTATAGTTTAGAGAATTATGATAAAGTAGTTTACTATAGTGGAAAATTAGGAATAATAGAGCAGTATTTAAAAAATGATGATGAAAAATATATAGATGTACAGTATAAAGTGAAATTATCAGAAGCAACATTACTAATTCAAAATAATAATTTTTATGAAGCTTTATGTCGCTTGGAAGAAATAGAGAAAAAAGATAATGCAATAAAAGAAAAAATAAATGAATGTAATTATGAACTTGGAAAAAAATACATAGATGAAGATAACTATGAAGAAGCAATTAAATACTTAATACAAGTAATAGATAAAGAAGATTTAAAAGAACTAAAAGATAAAAGTTATTATAATATAGCAGTGAAGTATTTAGAAAGTAAATCTTATGAAGAAGCCTTACAAGAAATAGCTAAGATAGAAGATAAGAACTATGAGAATTTAGATGAAATTGAAAAGAAAATAAATTATGAATATGGAAAATATCTGCTTGACTCGAAAGAATATAATGAAGCAGTTGAACAACTGAAAAAAGTAAAAGAATATAAAGATACAAAAAAGTACATTAACAAAGCATACATGGCAAAAGCAGAAAAGGGACTATATAAAGATGATGTAAGTTTAAGTAACTTGGAACAGACAATAAAGATTTATAAAAATGTAGAAGATAACACAGAATATAATGGAGTAAAAGCATCTGATAGAAAAAAGCAATTAGATAAGGCTAAGAGTATAGTTAAAGCTATGGGAAAAAAGCGAGCAACCAAAACTTATGTTGAAACAAGAAATGTCTGGAAATATGACGGAAGATATGACAGTTGGTACATTGACAAGCCATCAAGTGAATATGTTGAGACAAGCTTAGAACTAAACAATGATGGAACTTTTACAATAACAGGAGATATTTATTTTTATGCATTTGATGATTTTTCGAGTCTACAAAAATACTGTACTGCAAAATGGTGTACAAGAACAATAGAAATGAAAAATGTAAAACAAATACCATCTACATATAAAATTGATGATTATACACAACTATCATATTCAAATGGCAAATTTAAACTTAAGTATAGTAAAAAAGATAACTATTCTGTAAGTTTTTATAATTTATATAAATCAACAGTAACATATTAATTATAATATTTAAATAATAGGTGCCATAAAAATATGGCACCTATTCAGAAAAATTAAATGTCCTCTTTTTCTTGCATCTTAATCAATTCATCTGCCTGTTCTTGAGTTAAATACTCATTTTCAACCATTGTAGAAATAACCTTTTTTTGTCTACTTAAAGTTAAATCCATATTGGCAGTAGGAGCATAAACACTCGGAGCATTTGGAATTCCAGCCATCATAGTTGCTTCATATAAAGTCATATCCTTAGAAGATTTTTTTAGGTAACCTTGACAAGCTTCTTCAATACCATAATATCCATCACCAAAATAAATAGTGTTAACATAAAACTCTAAAATTTCATCCTTTTGATAATTTTTTTCTAAATTGTAAGCCATAAATATTTCTGCAATCTTTCTGTACATTGAATTAGTATCTGTTCCAATAAAATACAGATTTTTAGCAACCTGTTGAGTAATTGTGCTACCACCTTCCATAAAATCCTTACTACGTATATTTGAAACAGTAGCTCTTACAATAGCAATTACATCAATAGGACCGTGTTTGTAATAACGGTGATCTTCAACAGAAATAACTGCATTTTTATAATCAGATGGAAGACTACTTAATTCAACATAGCTATCATCCTTTTTTATCTTTTCAATTTTATCAGCTAAGCTAATTGTAGTTAAAGCATTTTTATAAACTTGGTGACCTTGATAAACAATAAAACTACCAGCAATAAGTGCAGCAATTAGTATAAAAAGCAAAGTCCTTTTAATAAATTTAATCATAAATAAAAACTCCTATATTTAAATTACAATTATATTATAAACCTAATATCAGTAAAAAGCTATTAAAATTTTCTTAAATTTATATGAAGATTTATTGACAATTTAGTATAATTATCGATATAATTTTAATGGTGATTAATTTGGAAGGAACAAAAGAAGAACGAAACATGAAGGTATATCCCATTTATAAAATGTTATCATGGGATTTGCTATTTTATTATTCAATAAATTTTATATTTCTAACCCAAATAAAAGGGTTTAGTGCTTCTGCTGTTTTACTTTCGGAAGCTTTTTACCCTATATTCAAAGTGGCAACACAATTACCCCTAACAGCATTAGTAGAAAAAATAGGAAAGAGAAACAGTTTGATTTTGGCTAACAGTATAAATGTACTATCAGTTTTAAGTTATATTATTGCAACTAATTTAGCATTTGTATTCGTAGGACAGTTTTTTTCGGCAGTGGCATTTAATATAAAAGGCATTGTAGAGACTAACCTTTTATATGACAGTTTACCAAAGGACGGAAAAAGAGGACAAAGATTTTCAAAGATAGATGGAAAAGGTTTAGCTTGGTATTATTATGCAGATGCAATAACATCTATTACTTCAGGTTTTTTATATGTAATAAATGGATATTTACCACTAATATTATGCTTGGTTTGTTGTCTGATTTCAACAATGTTAGCATTTAAATTTAATGATGTAAGAAAATCAGAACAAGAATTAGTGAATATAAAACAATATCTAAAAGAACTAAAACGTTCTTTGAAATATATGTTACAGTCAAGCAGATTAAAGTATCTATTTGCGTTTGGTGCAACCTTTGCTGCTTTATTAGGAGTATTAATAAGCTTAAGAAGTGGAACTTTTGAGCAAATAGGAGTGCCAGAACAATACTTTGGAGTTGTGTTTGCCGCACTTGGAATAATTTCTGGAATAACAGCTAAAAATCAACATAGAATTCATAACAGATTTACAAATAAAACATTGGCAGTAATATCTATCCCAACAACAGTTTCATGTATTTTAGTTGGATTTTGTGTACTAGGTAACTTTAATTTTAAAGCAACACTAGTAATACTTATAGCACTATTCTTAATACAATTTATAGCTAAAGGAGCTTTTTACACTCTAATAAAAAGATATTTAAATAACTTTACTAATTCAGCAATGAGAAATAAAATTACATCTGCATACAATTTAGTAGAGAGCATAGCGAGAGCAGGAGTTGCACTAATAGCATCATGGCTATTAAAAATAACTACAGCCTCTAATGCAATGTTAGTAATAGGATGTATACTTACAATAGTTATAGTTTTGTTATTAGATAGAATGAGAAATAAAGTTGGACTGAGACCAGAAGAATATTCTAAAAAAGAAATAGAATTTTTAGATGTGCACTAAAATTTATTGACAAAAATTAAAAGTTAATAGATAATAACAGGTGAAAGATACCAAGGAGGAAGATATGTATATATTTAATAGAATTACAGTAAATCCACAATTACCAAAAAGGATAGAAAAATTATCAGAGATTGGATACAATCTTTGGTGGTCATGGAATACAGAGTTTTTAAAATTATTTAAAGAAATGGATATAGATTTATGGGAGAGTGTAAATAAAAATCCTATAAAATTTCTAAAATTAGTAACACAAGAGAAGTTAGAAGAAGCTGCACAAAATCCAGAATTCTTAAAAAAATATGATAGAGTTGTAGAAAATTTTGAAGATTATATGAAAAGCAAGAGTAATTGGTTTGATAAAAAATATCCAGATAATAAAAATGACTTAATTGCGTACTTTTCAGCAGAATATGGACTAGATCAAACATTACCAATTTACTCAGGTGGACTTGGAGTACTTTCGGGAGACCATCTAAAATCAGCCAGTGATTTAGATATTCCATTGGTTGCAATAGGTCTATTATATAAAAATGGATATTTTAATCAAAAAATAAACGGAAGTGGAGCTCAAGAAACTGAATATAAAGATATAGATATAGAGAATTTGCCATTGGAAAGTGTAAAAGATTCAGAAGGCAAAGATATATTGGTTGCTCTTCAATTTCCAAAGAAAAAAGTATATTTAAAAGCTTGGAAAGTAAATGTTGGAAGAATTGAACTATATTTACTTGATTCTGACATTGATGCAAATATTCCAGAATATAGAGAAATTACCAAAACTTTATATGGTGGAGACCGAGAAATGAGAATTCAACAAGAAATTATACTTGGTCAAGCTGGTGTAGCAATGCTAAAAGCATTAGGATATAACCCAACCATATATCATATGAATGAAGGTCATTCTTCTTTCTTAATATTAGAACTAATATATAACTTAATGAAAGAAAAACAAATATCTTTCCAAATAGCAAGAGATATCGTATCTGCAAAAACAGTATTTACAACACATACACCAGTTCCAGCAGGAAATGATATATTTGAATTAAGCTTAGTAGAAAAATACTTTGAAGGATATTGGGATAAGCTAGGAATTACAAAACAAGAATTTTTCCAAATGGGAATGAAGCCAAATGCCAAAATAGATACAACAGGCTTTAATATGGGAATATTAGCATTAAAAGTTGCAGGAAAGAAAAATGGAGTAAGTGAACTACATGGTGCAGTTTCAAGAGAACTATTTGGAGAAGTATGGCCAGAAATTGCTGCAAATGAATCTCCTATTACTTATGTAACAAACGGAATTCATACTTGTTCATGGCTTTCACCATATTTAAAAGAATTATATAATAAATATTTAATTCCATATTGGCAAGACAAAATCTATGACAATGAGGTATGGAAAAAAATAGCTGATATTCCAAATGAGGAGCTTTGGAAAGCACATCAAGAACGTAAAGCAAAAATGTTAGCAGTTGTTAAAGAAAATACAATAAATAGATTAAGAAGATGTGGATATAATTATGATGAAATAATGAAAATAGTAGATGGCTTAGACCCTAATGCTTTAACAATAGGATTTGCTAGAAGATTTGCAACATATAAAAGAGCTACATTGATATTTAAAGACTTAGAGAGAATAACACAAATATTAAATAATAAAAATCAAAAGGTACAAATTATATTTGCAGGAAAAGCACATCCAGCAGATAAAGAAGGCCAAGATTTAATAAAATATATACATGAAATTTCAATGAAACCACAGTTTAAAGGAAAAGTATTCTTATTAGAAAACTATAACCTAGAAATGTCTAAATACTTAGTTAGTGGAGTAGATATTTGGTTAAATACACCTAGAAGACCAATGGAAGCATCAGGTACTAGTGGACAAAAAGCAGCTGTTAATGGTGCAATTAACTTTAGTGTTTTAGATGGTTGGTGGGCAGAAGGATATAATTCTAAAAATGGTTGGAAAGTAGGAGAATCATTAGAATATTCTGACTATGAAACACAAGATAGAGCAGATAGCCAAAGCATATATGACACATTAGAAAATAAGATAATTCCAATGTATTATGAAAAAGATGAAAATGGAATTTCAGAAAAATGGATGCAGACCATGAAGGAATCTATAATGTCAAATGGTGGAAGGTATAGCACTGCTAGAATGTTGACAGACTATGTTCAAAAACTATATATTCCATTGTGCAACTTGTATAACAATTATTATACTGACCTAGGAAAAGTAGGAGAGTTTGACAATTGGAAAGAAAGCATAAAAAATGCATGGAATGATATTGAAATAACTCAAGAAAATAATTTAGACAATATCACATTAGATGCAGGAAATAACATTGAAGTAAAATGTAAAGTTAAGTTATCAAACATTGACAAAGAAAATATCGAAGCACAAGTATATTATGGAAGAATAAGTGAAAATGGCACAGTAGATGACATTACTATAATTCCAATGGAACTAGAAGATAGTGATGAAGAAAATAGAACATATACTTATAAAGCAAAGATAAACTTAATAAATGGAGGAAACTATGGATATACTTTTAGAGTAATGCCAAAACATGAAATGATATTAGATTCAGCCAACTTAAATTTAATAAAATGGATTACAAAGGAATAAAGGGCGTAACATAAACGCCCTTTATGTATAGGAAGGAGCTTAAAATGAGAAAAACAAAAATCATATGTACTTTAGGACCAGCAGTAGATAACCCAGAAGTATTAGAAAGACTTATTCTAGCAGGGATGAATGTAGGTAGAATTAACTTCTCACATGGAAATTATCAAGACCAAGAGGAAAGAATAGAGAACTTTAAAAAGGTAAGAGCAAAAGTTGGAAAGAAAGTTTCTTTGATGCTAGATACAAAAGGACCAGAAATTAGAATTGGAAAATTCGAAAATGGAGAAATTTGGCTAAATCCTGGAGATACATTTACACTAAAAACAGAAGACGTAATTGGAAATAAAGAACAAGTTTCAATAACCTACAAAAACTTATACAATGAGGTAAGTGCAGGCACAGTTATTTTAATAAATGATGGATTGATAAAAATAAAAGTTACTGAAATAAAAGGAACTGATATTGTGTGCCAAGTAATAGATGGCGGAAAATTAACTAATACTAAAAGTATTAACATTCCTGGAATGGAAATAAATCTTCCAAGTCCAACAGAAAAAGATATTGAAGATATAAAATTTGGAATAAAAGCTGGATTTGATTGTATTGCAGCATCTTTTGTACGTAGTGCACAAGATATATTGAACATAAAAAAAGTATTACAAGAAAATGGTGGAGAAGGCATCAAAATAATAGCTAAAATAGAGAATAGACAAGGAATAGATAATTTTGATGAAATACTAGAAGTGTCTGATGGAATTATGGTAGCAAGAGGAGATTTAGGCGTAGAAATTCCAATGGAAGAAGTTCCAATTAGACAAAAAGAATTTATTAGAAAATGTAACAGAGCAGGAAAGCCGGTTATAATAGCTACTCAAATGTTAGAGTCAATGACACATAGTCCAAGACCAACAAGAGCAGAAGTAAATGATGTAGCAAATGCTGTATATGATATGGCAAACTATGTAATGCTTTCTGGCGAAACGGCAACAGGAGAATATCCAATAGAGTGTGTTGAGACTATGAGTAAAATATGTGAGGCTGTTGAAAAGGCAGACTGATGTTGAAAAATAATGTGAAAAAGGAATGGAGTAATATATGGCGAATGTTTGTGACTATGTTAAATGGAGAGGAGACTTAGAATTAAAAAATGATGAGTTTAACGAAATTGATGGACTAATCTTATCAAGGCTATCTTACTTTCCATTTGAACAACTAACAGAAGAAAATGAGGAAATAACTATAGAAGAATTTGCAAAAAGATTTGAACAAGCTGACCAAACAACATTGAGAATACTTTGGGAAGATGACAAGTACCTTATACCATTACTTGGCAAATCAGCAAGGTTTGGAAAAATGCTTGTAACTAATATGGTAAATAAATTCAATAAAGAAGAAGAAAGACAATTTTTTGCAGTTACAGTTGTAATGCCAGACAATACAATATTTGTAACATATAGAGGTACAGACGATACCTTAGTTGGCTGGAAGGAAGATTTTAATATGAGCTTTAAGGCACATATTGCTTCACAAAAAGATTCAGCACAATATGTAAATGAAATTGCAAAAAGATATAAACAAAAAATAAGAATAGGTGGGCACTCAAAAGGTGGAAACCTTGCAGTATATGCTGCAGCATTTGCAAATAAAACTGTAAAAAATAGAATCATAAATGTATATAATAATGATGGACCTGGCTTTATAGAAGAAATAACAGATACAAATGAATATAAAGAAGCAATAAACAAAGTACATACATATATTCCTCAATCATCAGTTATAGGAAGATTACTTAACCATGAGGAAAAATACACTATTGTTCAAAGTGTTCAAAAAGGTCTTATGCAACATGATTTATACAGTTGGCAACTTGAAGGTAAAAAACTTGTAAGTTTAGCGGAGGTTACAAATGGAAGCCAATTTGTAGACAAAACATTAAAAGAATGGTTAAAAGAAATAGAACCAAAACAAAGAGAAATAGTAATTGATGCAATATTTGAAATAATAAATACAACAGACGCAAATAGCTTCAAAGAAATCAAAGAAAGACTATTTACAGATGTAAGACTAATGCTAAAAAAATATCAAAGCTTAGACGATGAAAGCAAAAAAATGATTATGGAGTTCTTTCAAACTTTAATAAGAACTGCTAAAAACACAGCAATGGAAGAAATACCGGCATTTAATAGAACAAATAAAGAATAAAAAAAGTGGCATCTTATAGGTGCCACTCTTAATATATTTACATTCCACAACCACAATCATTATTGTTTGTGTTATTATTCATAACATTTGTATTATTCATTCCACTTGTAAAAAATCTTCTTTGAGCAAGTCTGTCTTGAACATTTCTTAATGCTTCACCAAATCTTTGGAAGTGAACAACTTCTCTTTCTCTTAAGAAACGAAGAGGGTCGACAACATCTGGATCATCTGCACATAAATCAATCAATTTTTCATAAGTTGCTCTGGCTTTTTGTTCAGCAGCTAAATCTTCTTGTAAGTTAGCAATTGGGTCACCTTTACAAGCAAGACAATTTGCAGAGAAAGGCACACCAGCAGCAGATTGAGGATATATATCTACACCGTGTGATGTGTGTTTGTTATCTATCCAAATAGAAATTATATATGTAACTACTTATTTTGTACGAGAAATTTAATGCCTACATTTTTTGTAGGCATTGTTTATTACCTTACGATTTTATTCTGCTTAAAATTGATTGTAAGGGTAAATATAATTGAATATTTAATAGAGAAGACATTTGTAATCTAAAAATTACAGATGTCTTTTTTCTATGCAAGAGATATGCAGAACCTCTATAAAAGTTCTTGGTTTGGCAAGCCGATGCTATAAAGTTTGCTCGTATTCGTATAGACAGTCTATTTGTACAAAATGCGTGAGTGAGATTTTGGAACACAGACTCACAATAAAAAAAGAGTATTCGGTGGCAAAACTTGAAACGGATTTGTAATTGTAAAAAGTTTGGGCAAGTATGAACAAAGATACAAAAAAGTATCAGCAATTATAGTAGCAAAAGCTACTTACTAGACTACCTATGAAACTAGGCGAACGACCGACGGTTTCAACATATATATGTGTAATAATTCTATTTTTAATAGATGGGATTATTACACCTAATTCACTTTAGCTCTCTCCCTCTGGTTTCTGCTTGGTAATTGCTAAAGTGAATACCAAAAAGCATAATTGCTTTTTGGTTGTGAGTAAAAAATCTATTTTTTTACTCACATTCATAAAAATTGCGACAAGCAAATTTTTATGAAAAACCTAAAATGCAGTTAAGCAGTTTTAGGTTTTGGGGTGTGGGGTTGTAAACCCCTGCCACACAGACAAACTTGTTTGTCTAGTGTGTTAGACATTGAAACAATATCTCGAGCAAAGAAGGAGGTGCATGGAGATATGAGTTATGCTATTGTAAGAAATGAAAAATTAACACGAGCAGAGATAAATGGAAAAGGAACTCACAATGATAGAAAAGCAAAAAATCATACTAATAAAGATATTGATCCTACAAGAACACATTTGAATTATTATATTAAGAAAAACAAACTAACATATACAAAAGAATTTGATAAATATATGAAAGAGAATAATTTACAAAGTCATCTTCGTAGTAATAGTATAATAATGTGCCAAATGGTGTTCACTTCTGACCAAGCTTTTTTTGATAAAATTGGAGAAAAAGAAACAAAAAGATATTTTAATGAATGTTATAAATTTATCTGCAATTACAAAAGTCTTGGAGAAAAGAATATAATATCAGCAGTTGTGCATTTAGATGAAGGTTCTCCACACATGCACTTAATGTTTGTTCCTGTTGTCCATACAAAAGATAAAGACGGCAATAATATTGATAAAATCTGTAGCAGAGATTTTTGGAAAGGTCGAGATAGTTACAGAAAATTACAAGACGCCTATTTTAATCATGTAAAATCAAAAGGTTTTGACCTAGAAAGAGGTATGTTTGTAGAGGATACTAATAGAAAGCATTATACTGTAGAAGAATATAAAAAGATTACAAACTATGATAATACTAAAAAAATTTTAAATGAAATAAAACTAGAACTACCAAACGTTCCAGATTTAACTGATATTAGTAAATTCTCACGAAAGAGAGATGAGAAAATATTAGAAGAAATTATAAAACCTAAAGATGAATTAATTAAAGAATTATACAAAGATAACTTAGCATTGCATAAAGAATTATCGAAACAATCAAAAGTCATTGGCGAAGCAGAAAAATACCAAAAAGAAAGAGATTCTATAATTGCAGATAATGAGAAATTAAATAATAAAGTTAATGACTTGGAAAATGAATATAAAAGAAAAAGCAGTAATCTTGATTTTGATTACAATAATAGAAAAACTGAATTAGAACAAGAATTTCAAAATAAGGAATTTAACATTGAATATAAATATAAAAGTAAAATTAGGGAATTAGAGAAAGAAAATAATCGTTTATACAAAATTATTGATAAGTTTTATGAAACTGTTGATAAATTTATAATTTGGATTTGCAAGAAATTAGGTTTAGGCGAATCTAAAGAATTAATTAAGGATTTTCAAGAAGAAACCCGTACTTTTATTGACCCTGTAAAACAATTAGAACATGAAGAAAGAGAAAAAGAATGGGGCTTAGAAAGATAATATAAAAACAAAGAAGTAGGGAGTGTGTATTATCACTTTCTCCCCACCTCTTTGTTAGAGGGCTCTATGAGCCATTACTCTATAACCGTGTCACCTTCTTCGAGAGGCTGCCAGTTGCCTCTACGAGTCCTAACGACTCTGTTCCATCCGTTACATTCCATGTTGCTGATGAGAGTAGTATACTCAGGAAATTCTTTCTTAACCTCTTCCAGAGTGTATACCTTACCAAAGTAAGTATACCTAGAATAGTTTTTGCGCTCTCCTGTCAACAGTTCTCCCTCAACAACAGTCTGTACCTGATCAAAGAAACGGTAGGCAAATGCCTCCTTGGGAACGGTTACCAGTTCAGGCTTCCGCTCTGCGATTTCCTCATGAGAGTATTCGCTAAAAAAAATGCCAGGATACGAAAATTCAACAAAGTGCTTTAACATAGAAAATCCTCCGTTCTGCTATACATAGCATCTTATAAATTATTAGTACAAAAGTACCTATGTACATTATACTACAAATTAACATAAATTGCAAATTTGACTTTTCCAAAAGAACAACATGGTTATACTGTATTTTATTATATAACGCATAACCATTTTATTTATATTTTAGACCCTTTCTTAATAAACTTAATACTTCCATAAGATAATTATATGAATATCTATCTAATGTAATTTGGCTATTTCTATATTCCTTATAATCATTTTTATGATTAAATATTGCATTATACATATCTAAGAGTTGCTTTTTAAAACTTTCATCTGAAATTTTCCCGTCTGTATCTTTATTCATATAATAGTTTAATCCTTCTTTTGCAACATCTATTTTATTGATAACTTCAAAAAATTTATTATATCCGTTTCCGTTTATAATATCTAGGTATAGTTTTAAATCAATTACTTTAATACCTAGTAATATTGGTAAAAAGAAAACCTTAATTAATTCTTTACCATTTTCCTCTCCAAATCTAAAACGTGTAGATGTATTTGAAAATTCCTCTATTACACTTAATAATTGATAATATCTTATACAATCTCTCATGGTAAAGTGATATATATTAATAAATTCAAACACAATTTCATTAAACCAATATGAGTTTTTTTCCATTCCTAAAAACTTCATAAAATTAGTTATATCTATTTGGGCCAAATCAACTGTTAAATCACAAAATTTGTTAAGATATCTATGTGAATCAAAATTCTGTCCATAATAATTAGAAATAGTATTTGCTAATTCTTTTATATTTACAGAAAAAACAAATATTATATTTTCATGATCAAAAAAATGTTTGATTCTCTCTAACAATTTTATTGCATAAAGAGGATTACATCTATCTAATTCATCAACAAATATAACTAATTTATCACCACGTTCAGCTAATAACTTATCTAATAGTATATTAAGGGTATCTTTTAAATTTTCAATTGTTGTAATTTCTGGTATTATATCTTTTCCTTTAAATGTATCTACTAATTCTTTAACACTCCCATTTGACCAAATATTAAACATATCTAATACGCTTGCAATTTTATTAATAACATCTGTTGACTCTTTTTGATAATCTTTTAAAATATCATGTTCTTTTATTATATTAAATATTATTGAGTTTATAGGATCTATATGAGAATCATTACTCCAAGCATTATAATATATTGGTACAAAGTTTTTCTCTAATTTTAAGTCTTTAAATTCATTTTGTTTTAAAATATTTTCTATTTTGGGTCTAAAATTTTCTACTTCATTATTGATGTATTGATTATAATAAGTTAATAATGTATATACTTGCTTTACAAAAAAGGTCTTTCCAGTTCCCCAGTCTCCATTTATAAAAATGGTAAAATTATCATCTATGTTATCTAACATTTCTAAAAACGCACTTATGTATTGATTTCTTCCTATTGCATTTTTATCAAGCATTTCTATTACATTTTCTGTAGTAGGTTTTATTTCTATTTTATTCAATTTACTTTCCTCATTTCTAATCATGTTTTTTTATTTATTTTTTACTAACCACTTATAAACTTCATCTTCAGTAAGTTTGCCTTTTTTTATTTTACTAATTTTATCTTTAGCTTCTTTTTTCCATTTGTCAAATTCTTTTTGAATAGCTTTACTTTCCTTGTTTCTATATGCAGTCATAAACTTTTGCTGATATATTCTTCTATAAAGAGCTTGTACTTTGTTATTCTCTAAATTTTTTCTATATTGTTCTCCAGCACCTTTTTCTCTACAAGTAGGACTTTTATCTACATTTGCTAAATCGCAATATATTTCATTTTGTCTATACGTTGGTATAAAATATCTGCCACAATTTAAGCAAGTTTTAATTTGTAAGTTCTCATGTCTTACAATTTGGTCTAATACCATAAAACATATACTTGTTAAGTTATTACTTGTATAAACATTGTGTAATTCTAATTCTTGATTTTTATTATCTATCTCTTTTATCAATTTTTCTAAAGTATCATAATGATGTTTGTTATGTATGTTTATGTAATTATCCGTTATAACTTCTATTCCTTGTGAATATGTATAAAAATCACTATCTTTTATTGTAAAAGCAATAAATTTTGATAATTTATTTTCTTCTTTTAAATCTTCATTTCCATTTAAATTGTAAACGAAATCTACACATTTTTTAAAGTTTTCTTGCCATTCTATAAGACTATCACTACTTGTGTCATATATGTCCTTTATAATCTTTCTAAATTCAATATCATCAATAAACTCATTATTTTTAGTATATTGATATGGTACATATTCTTTTATTAATTCATATCCATAGGCATAAAAGAAGGTGTTATATGCAGTTTCATAAGTAGTAAAATCTGCATTTAAAAAGTTTATTAAAATTGCACCTAAATTTTCTACATAATGAATATAGATAGTAGCAGGATGCCTTGCTATTTCTTTTTTCTTATTTAATTTTGTCTTAGATATATCTTTTTCCAATTCTAAACATAATCTTGTTTCTATGTTTTTATCTATTCTCTTTCTATTTACATTATATAAATATAATGGTGTCGCATAATATTCTTCTTTTTCTTCAAAATTAAACCATAAATAAAAACCTTCTTCAATCGTTCCACGAGGTAATTCTCTCATAAATATTTCCCCCTAAAATTTATCTTTGTAAAAAATATTAAAAATATTTTTAAAATGTGTTGACAAGCAATTAATATGATGTTAATATTTATATTAACAATATTAAACAATAATTTCAAATGTGTTTACAATATTATTGTACTACCAACTATAAATGTTGTCAAGTTTTAAGGAAATTTTATTAAGTTTAGTTATTAAAAGAATAACTAATAGATTTTTTATGTTTAAAAACTTACAAACAAAAAGTCAACTAAATAAAGGAAGGAGGTTTTTAAAGTTGAATAATCAAGAGAATATTTTAGATTTATACTATAATAAACATCTAAAACAAAAGGATATTGCTAACATAGTAGGTGTTAGCAAACAATATGTTTCAAAAGTAGTTAATAGTGATAGTAGATGTAAAAAAGAAAAACAACTTCGTAAAGATAAAAATGCTATTACAAGAAAAGGCTATATGAAAGAATATTTTAAAAATTATGTTAGATTAAAGAAAGAAGATAATTCTTATGAGCAATTAAAAGCATTGCAATATCAAGACTCATTAGAATTATCTTATTTTAATAGCTATATGAATGATTATACTTTTGCAAAATATAATTCTAGTATTTATCACAGAGATAAAAATGGAAATTTAAGGCTAAATAAAGGTATAAAAGTTTGTAATGATGTTCCAAAGATTATCAATATGAATATACCTATTACAACTCAAAAGTATAAAAACTTTTATTGTTTTAGTAAATAATGAAATTTCTATGTAAGAAATGAGGAAAATTAAATGTTAATTATTTTAAAACTAAAAAGGGCTTTATTACGAAGAAAAAATGTAATTTTTTCGCAGTAACAAGAAAAGTTACCATTAAAGGTCTGTGCGAAGCACAAGACAACTGGAACTTTTCTTATTTTTTTGCTTTTTTGCACAAATACAAGCCCTTTTGAATACAAATTAATATAACAGGAGTATTAGGACTCCTGCCTAAAAGGAGGAACTTGCTATGTGTGAAAAAGTTAATTTTAATGTTATTGAGAAAAATAAATATGACAATGTAGATGATATTACAAAATATATACAAGCAATTGTTAATAAGTTAATTGTAAAAGAATTTGCGAATAGCATTGATTAAAACTACTTATTCTTGTATAATGTGCTTGTACAAAATGAGTAGTTTACCGATTGGAGGGTAAACTTATGAAAGTGGCAATTTATTGTAGGCTTTCTCGTGAAGATGATGACAAACTTCATGAAAATGATGAAAGCGAAAGTATCCAAAATCAAAAATCTATGCTAATTAATTTTGCAATAGAAAGGAGTTGGGATATTTATAACATTTACTGTGATGAGGACTATTCTGGAATCGACAGCGAAAGACCTGAATTTAATAAATTATTAGAAGATGCTAAAAATCATAAGTTTGACATTGTACTTTGTAAGACACAAAGCAGATTTACTCGTGATATGGAAATAGTAGAAAAATACTTGCACAATAAATTTATTGAGTGGAATATAAGGTTTGTAAGCCCTGTAGATCATGTTGATACTTTAGACAAAGGAAACAAAAAATCAAGACAAATTAATGGTTTAGTTAATGAATGGTATTTAGAGGATTTATCAGAAAATATTAGAAAAACATTTGATAGTAAAAGAAAACAAGGATTACATATTGGCTCTTTTGTCTGCTATGGCTATAAAAGAAGTCCAGATAATAAAAATAAACTTGTTGTTGATAAAGAAGTAGCTGATGTTATTAAATTAATTTTTAACCTTTATGAACAAGGAAGTGGTGTTACTAAAATTGCTCAAATATTAAATGATAAAGGAATTTTAACACCTACTAAATATAAACAATCACAAGGAATAAATTTTAAAAATCAAGGCAAAAATATTGATTATTGGTGTGAATCTACAGTTAGTAAAATATTAAAAAGCGAAGTTTATATTGGCAATTTGGTACAAGGTTATAATAGAAAGGTTAGCTACAAATCTAAAAAAATGAAGAATCAGCCTAAATCAGAATGGATTATTGTAGAAAATACCCACGAGCCTATTATTACGAAAGAACAATTTTACAAAGTTCAAGAGATTTTCAAAAGCAAAACAAGAAGATGCAAAAATGGCGAAGTACATCTATTTGCAAATAAGCTAGTATGCCTAGATTGTGGTACAAAACTTTATAAATGTCAAAATGATAGAGGTTACATTTACTTTTCTTGTAAAGGCTCTAAAAAATTATATGGTACTTGTACAACCCATTCTATTGGTTACGAAAATCTAAAAAATTTAGTAACTGAAAAAATTAGAGAAAAAATATTAGCTTTTTATAATTTTGACAATATATCAGATGATTTATTTGTTACAAACGATAACTTAAATAAAACTAAGTTATTGCAAAAGAAAGTAGATATACTTTCTAAAGAAATGGAAGATATAAATAAAGCAATAAAAGAATTGTATTTAAACAAAGTAAGTGGCAAAGTTCCAGAAGATGTATTTGATGAATTAAACTCTTCTTTTCTATCTGATAAATCAGCAAAGCAAAAAGAATTAGAAAAAGTCCAAAATGATTTATCTAGTTTAAAAGAAAAAGAATTAAACAGTAAATTTTTAAAAGAACAAAAAGAAAAAATAATTAATCACTTTAAAGATTTTAAAGAACTTAATTATGATATTGTAAATAGTTTCATAGATTATATTGAAATTGGAGAAAAAGACAAGCAAAAAAATACTCAAGATGTTGTTATTCATTGGAATTTCTAGTATATTGTATAAGTTTTACCAATTCTTCACATTAAAATCGTAGTAATTAATTTAATTTTATGATATACTATTTATAAATCTTAAGAAAGGAGTTGACAAATATGCCAGATGTAAAACAAAGAATGATAGATATTGTTAATTCAGTACCTGATGATTATTTCGATGGATTAAAACCAACAGAAATGGTTTTTAAACTTATGATGGAATATATTAAAAGGTATGGCGAAGATGAAACAACTATTATTCCTGGTACTGATAAGCATTTTAATTATGAAACTCTAAAAGAAATGCTTGAAGATAAAAATCCAAATTAAAAGGAGGTTATATTAATGGATTTTATGAAAAAAACTTTAAATCAAGTAAATGTACAAGAAAATACTCTATATGATATTATTTATGATTTATTTTTCTTTGCCAAACTTCAAGAAAGTGAAGATGATATTAAAAATGGTAAAGTTTGTACATTAGAAGAATTAAGACAACACATTAATGAATTGGAGGCGAAATATGCAAATAATAATATCGGATGATGCAAAGTCTGCAATTACAGATATATATGACTACTCATATAATATTTCTTCTAATTATGCAAGTAGAATAGTTAATCAAATATATGACGCAATTTATGATTTACAAGATTCGCCTTATATTGGTAGATATGTCCCCGAACTTTCGGACAAGCAGTTTCGAGAACGTATCTGTGAAAAATATAGAATTATTTATTATATTTCTGAAAAAGATAATACAATTTTTATACGATACATATTTTGCGGAAGGCAAAATTCTAATTTATTTTTTAAAGTTCATGAAAAAGAACTATTTGATTTTTTTAATCAATTATTTATTTAAATTCTTTTTGGATAGATTCCAAACCCACCCCATGGTCAGTGTAATAATCACCTAGACCAGCAGCTTTAATTTCTTCAATACTTAAGCCTTCAGTTAATTGATGAACAATAGTACCAACCATTTCTAAATGTGCTAATTCTTCAGTACCTATATCATTTAAAGTAGCCTTTGCAATTTGGTCAGGCATACCAAATCTTTGAGATAAATAACGAAGAGAAGCGGCAAGCTCACCATCAGGACCACCATATTGAGAAATGATAAATTTAGCAAGTTTTGCATTTGGGCATTTTATATTAACTGGATATTCCAATACTTTATTATAAGTCCACATATTAAATATTTCCTCCTTCCCATGGCCATGGTTCTTCAAGCCATCTCCACTTATTACATGGGTAGTAAATGCTTAAAGGTCCATACATTTTTTGATATTTGTCTTTTATATCTTTCAATTGTCTACAATATTCTTTGTGTAAACAAAGAGCTCTTTCATCATCTGGATGAGTATTTAAATACAAACCTAACTCAATAACAGCAAAGTCTAAACTCTTAATAGTGTTCAACATATCAGCTCTGCTACAGTCAGGATCTTCTGTATTACTACCACTTGAATTATTAACATTATTTGCAATCATATCTGGAGTATTATATCCAAATGCAGCATTTATACCTTGTGGAGTATAACTACAGTCTTTAGACATCATTTTATTCACACCACAATTACAGTCTCTATTTTCATCTTCCATTAACCATTACACCCCTCTCCAATTTCATTAGTTCTTCTTAAATAGTCATTTTCAGCCATACTTTGACCAGGCATATATGGACTTACCAATTCAGGGAATATGGTTCCCATTTTTAAACCACAGCAAGGTGTAAAGGTTTTATCCATTTCTTGAAGTGGCACATAGCTTTGACCTAACATTGGGTTAGATGGAAACATATTAGAAACAGGTTCTTCATCAAAACCACAACCACATGAATTGCTGTTCATCATATTATTACAGCCACAACCACAACTATTTACAGGGTCTTGGGCATAATCTGCTGTTGTGCCAACATCATTACATAATGATTCGATAATCTCAGGATTATATTTGTTTTGACAACAACATCTGTTATAACGATTAAACATGTTTATTATTCCTCCTTAAATTAAATTCATATTACATTTTATGACATAAAAACAAAAAATGTGATAAAAGAAAAAGCGGATGCAAAATGCAACCGCTAGGAATATTAATTTAATTTAATAATAGCATGTAATTTATTATCAGTTTTCATTACAACGTAATGTGCATCATTCTCGTAAGAATAATAGCAGTCAACTTTGTCACCTAACATACTACCAGACTTATACATAATTTCAAAATTATTTAATTCGCCTTTTTCATAAACTTCACTAGGTAATGCCTCATAAGCATATAGGAGATAGTACAAATTATGCATATGATTATTAAAATCAATATCTCTTCTTAAAACATTAAAACTAAAAGTATGCTCAGAATTGCTTGGTTCTTTTAACTTTGCAATTTCAAGTTTATCAAATACCAATTTGTCTTCAGGTTCATAACTAAGTTTTATTTCTTTTGTAATCTTAGTAAGAGTCTTTGTATCAGAATTAACTAAAGTCCACTTAGAACTTGCAATACAAATTAAATTATTATCATTATCATAAATTTCAAAATTTCTAAAAGTAAATAATTCATTATATGGTACAGACCAAGTTCTAACCTTTACAGTATCTCCAAAAGATACTCTTTTAAGAACAGATACTTTCCAATTAAGTAAAATCCAAGAAACATGAGTAAAAGGTATTTGAGCTATACCATAACCAGCAATATCAGAATGAACAGTAGCAATATCTTCAAGCAAACACAAAATACCATAATTAGTAATCAAATTACTAGTTCCAATATGCCTAATATCAACTTTATATTCTCTTTCAATAAAACTCATTTCTTCCTCCTAAACTTTACAAAATAGTTATAAGATATTATAATACAAATATTAAAAAATAACAATTATAATACAAAAAAATTATACAAACTATTGATTTTACGAATAAAATATCATATAATAAATATACTAATATTGATAAATTGATTTATCAAATAAACTAGGTTGCACAGACCTTTGATTAACTTCACAAATTGGTGCAATTCAAACATTAGGTTAAATATGAGCCTATAGGATTTGAGTCCTATAAACGAATATTCTATTTAACATTAGGTTAGAAACGAGCCTTTAGTTTAACTATAAACGAGTTTTCAGAAAAAATATGGGGGATACTGAAAGTATTCCCCATATTTGCAATATTGGAGGAAGAATGAAAGCTATAAAAAAATTAAAACTGGGAAAATTAAATTTTTATATTGTTGATGATAATTACATTAAATATTTAAGTGAATTTGATAATCATATTGCATACAACAAAACAGAAAAAAGACCATATATAGGTGTTGTAGTCAAAGTCGATGAACATTATTATTTTGCACCACTATTTTCGCCAAAACAAAAACACAAAACTTATAAAGACAATTTAACTTTTTTTAAAATTATGGATACAAAAACAAAAAACAACTTAGGAATAATTAGATTTTCAGATATGATACCAGTTCCAAAGGAAAGTTTATATTTGTTAGATTTGAAAAATAAGAGCTATGGATATAAAAGGCTACTTTCAGCTCAGTATTCTTATATAAATAAGACTAAAAACAAGGAAAAAATTATGGAAAAAGCAGAAAAGATTTATAAAATAGTTACAAAAAATAGCAAAAGTAAAATGGCAGCATTTTATAAAGGACTAAGTTGCGATTTTAAATTATTAGAGGAGAAAAGTAAGCAATATAATAAGAAAATGAATTTAGAAAAATGTGATATTTGTCCAAGAAATTGTCGGAGTAAATAGAGCAAATGGAAAAGCTGGATATTGTAAATGTAATGATAAAATAAAAATTGCATTAGCATCTATACATAACTATGAAGAACCAAGCATAAGTGGTAAAAACGGATCTGGAACAATATTTTTTAGCAACTGTAATTTGAATTGTATATATTGCCAGAACTATGAAATAAGTCAACTTGGAAAAGGAAAAGAGGTAACAGTAGAAGAACTTGCAAAAATAGTATTGGACCAACAAGCAAAAGGAGTAAATAATATAAATTTAGTTACACCAACAATGTATGCTTACCAAATTATAGAAGCATTAAAAATAGCAAAAGCAAATGGCTTACATATACCAGTTATATACAACACTAATGGATATGAAAATGTAGAAACTATAAAAATGCTAGATGGTTACATAGATGTATATTTACCAGATTTGAAATATTACTCAAATGAATTAAGCACTAAATATTCTAAAGCAGATAATTATTTTGAGATAGCAACTACAGCAATACAAGAAATGCAAAAACAAGTTGGAAATCCAGTATTTAATGAAGATGGAATAATACAAAAAGGTGTAATTATTAGACACCTAGTATTACCAAACCATATTCAAAATTCAAAACATATTTTAAAATGGATAAAAGAAAATATGCCAGAAGGTACTTATGTAAGTGTTATGGCACAATATTTTCCAACATATAAAGCAAAAGAAGATAAACTATTAAACAGAAAACTAACAAAAAAAGAATACAAAGATATAGAAAATTACTTGTATACTTTAGAATTAGAAAATGGGTATATACAAGAACTTGGAGAACATGAAGAAGAATATGTGCCAAATTTTAGTTGTTATCTCTAGTTTTTTGCGAGAAGCCTGAATTTATGGTATAATATAAGCATAATATATTTTTTTAAAGGAGAAGCTTTTATGAATTTCATCAAAACAAAAGAAGAATGGATTATAAAAACCCATCGTATGGAGGTTGTAAATGTAGAGTATGAAGATGAACATGGAAATCCAGAGTTGATACATACCATCATTCGCAGTCGGCCATCTGTGACCATCATTGTGAGACATGAAGGCAAGATAGCATTTATTAAACAATTTCGTTCGACAACTGGAGAGTTCTATATTGAACTTCCAGCAGGTTTGCTTGAAGAAGGCGAAACCGAAGAAATGGCAGCTGTTCGAGAAACAGAAGAAGAGACTGGAATTGTAGTTAGCAATGTTAAAGTACTTGTAAAGGGGCCTTCGCTGTTGGATCCATCTAAGTCCAATGAAAACTATGGTGTTGCCATAGCAGATATGGTAGGAAAGAAGAAGCGACATCTAGACAAGACAGAGAAAATTGACGACCAGATTATCTGGTTGGAAGAAAATTTTGTCTTCACAAAGTTACGTGAGCAACTTTTCAAAGGTGAGAAGTTTTATGAAAATCTATTCCTTAGTGGACATTCATTGTATGCCCTCATGTCATACATGATAAGCAAGTAATCTCCTAAAAACGAGTTCAAGAAATTTGAACTCGTTTTTTTATGGGTGACTTTGGGGACGTGGTCAAAAAGCACCCATTTTTTAAAAATTTCTCTTGTCATATTTTGCAATTTTTGATATAGTAATAATGAAAAAATGATAATAAAAAATCAAGGAGGAAATATAATGAGTAAATTTGATGATATTTATTTAGACATAGTAGATAAAATTCTAAAAGATGGCTATTATGACCAAAATAGAACAGGTGTAGCAACATATAAATTACCACACCAAATTATGCAATTCAACTTAGAAGAGGAATTTCCAATACTAACTACAAAGTTTGTAGCATTTAAAACAGCAGTAAAAGAACTACTATGGATATTTCAAAAACAATCTAATAGTGTAGAAGAGTTAAAAGCAGAAAATGTGCACATTTGGGACGAATGGGAAATGGAAGATGGAACAATTGGTACAGCATATGGTTGGATAGTAAAAGAATTCCATCAAATAGATACGCTAATAGAACAACTAAAAACAAACCCACAAAATAGAAGGATGATTATAAACTTATGGCAAATTCCATATCTAGACACAGGTGCATTATATCCATGTGTATTTAATAGTTGTTGGGATGTAACAGATGGAAAATTAAATTGTATGTTGACAATTCGTTCAAATGACTTACCTTTAGGAAATCCATTTAATGTTGTGCAATATGCAGTATTAGTACATCTATTAGCACAAGTGACAGGATATAAACCAGGATTATTAACAGTTTGCATTAGTAATGCACATATTTATGAAAATCAAATAGAAGGAATGAAAGAACATTTATCAAGAAGAGACAAAGCTTTACCAGCACCAAAATTATGGATAAACCCAGAGATTAAGGACTTTTATAAATTTACAATAGATGATATTAAACTAGAAGGATATGAACATTTAGGAAAAATAGAAATGCCAGTATCTGTATAAAGAGGAGAAGGATATGTTAAGTATTATAGTAGCAATAGCAAATAATAATGTAATAGGAAAAGATAATAAACTAATATGGCATTTACCAGAAGATTTAAAAAGATTTAAAGCACTTACAACAGGACATACAATAATTATGGGAAGAAAAACATTCGAATCTTTAGGTAGAGTGCTACCAAACAGAAAACATGTTATACTATGTAATGATGCACAAATGAATATTGATGATGAAAATGTGGAGATATTATCAGATATAAGCCTATTAGATAAATACAGGGATTCAGAAGAAGAGAACTTTATAATAGGTGGAGCAACTATATATAAATTGCTTATGCCATATGCAGACAAAATGTATATAACAAAAATAAATCAAGATTTTGAAGGAGATGTATATTTCCCAGAAATTAAAGATGAAGAATGGAAAGCTATTAAAGTAGAAAAAGGCTTAAAAAATGAAGCAAATCCATTTGATTATGAATATATAGATTATATTAGAAAATAATAACTAGTAACAAAAATGCTAACCTATAATGGTTAGCAATTTTTGTTGTTAAAAACTAATTAAGGTTATTTTAATATGACAAGCCTTTTAAAATATTTTCATATCTTTCATAACTTGGCATATATTTAGCAATTATTTTCCAAAAATTCTTTGTATGAATTTTGTATTTCATATGGCAGAATTCATGTAATACAATATAATCAATAACATTTCTATCATATTTAGCAATATTGTAATTTATAGATATTTTTTGTTCTTCACTAGAAAAATGTGCCATAATATTGTTAGCCATCTTTTTAATCTCATAATCTTCTGGTGCATAACCTAACAATAATCTTGTTTTTTCCATAGCTCTTTCAACTTCTTGTTCAGCAACCTTTTCGTAAAGTTTGTCAACTAATATTTTTAAAACTTGAGCAGTTTCTACTTTTTTATATTTATTAGGAAGAACAACCTCAATAGTACGATTTACTAAATTGATACTAGGAGCATCTACACTTTTGTAATATAAACGTACTTGATGGCTTGCACCTAAAACTATAATATTTCCTTTATCAGAATATACCATATTTTGTTGTTGATATTCTTCTATTTTATTTAAAATCCATTGCTTTTTTTCTTCGATAACTGTTTGAATTTGTCTTCTAGAAAAATACCAAGGGGCATTAACTACAACCTCACCACCATCTACTGAAACATAGCAGTTTGAACCGATTTCCTTGTTTACTGTATATGAAATTACATTATTTCTATTTTTAAAAATACTCATAATTAAAGCCTCCTAACAAAATAAATATTCTCCAAATCAATGTTCGTATATAGTATACAAAAAGTTGTTCGGTTTGTCAAGCGAATTTTAAAAAAATTTTAAAATTAAAAAATTATTTCTAATTTATATTTTAAAAAAGTATAATTTAGTGTATAATAATTAACAGGAGGAAGCAAAATGTATGATGTAATAGTAATTGGCAGTGGCCCAGCTGGAATTACAGCAGCAATTTATGCTAAAAGAAGAAGCCTATCAATATTGGTAATATCAAAGGGAATGGGTGCATTACAAAAAGCAGAAAAAATAGATAATTACTATGGATTTGAAAATGGAATATCTGGCAAAGAGTTATATGAAAACGGAATAAAACATGCCAAGAATTTGGGTATAGACTTTATAGAAGACGAAGTAATAAATATTGAATATATAAATCAATTTACTATAGAAACTGTTAATTCAAAATATGAGGCAAAAGCAGTAATACTAGCTACAGGAGTAAGTAGAAATGTTCCAAACATAAAAGGAATAAAAGAATTTGAAGGAAAAGGTGTAAGCTATTGTGCAGTATGTGATTCTTTCTTTTATAAAGGCAAAGATGTTGCAGTATTAGGAGACGGAAACTATGCTATACATGAGTTTGAAACATTAAAGCCAATTGCAAGTTCAGTAACTATACTTACAAATGGAAATACTATGGTAGAAAACAGAGATAGCAGTATTGAAGTAAATAGCAAAAAAATACGAGAATTTAGAGGAGACACAAAGCTTGAAGAAGTTGAATTTGAAGACAATACAATACAAAATCTAAACGGAGTATTTATTGCAATGGGAACAGCTTCGAGCAGTGACCTAGCTAGAAAAATTGGGGCAAGAATTGAAAACAATAATATTGTTGTAAATGAAAATATGGAAACTACAGTACCAGGTTTGTTTGCATGTGGAGACTGCACAGGAGGATTACTACAAATATCAAAAGCTGTATATGAAGGTGCAAAGGCTGGTTTAGCTGTGTTAAAATAAATTTTGGAGGTAAATAAAATGAGTGTAACAGAATTAAACAAAGATAATTTTGAAAAAGAAGTAATGGAGGCAAATGTACCAGTTTTAATAGATTTCTGGGCAAGTTGGTGTGGACCATGCAGAATGATGTCACCAGTAATAGACCAAATTGCAGAAGAAATGGGAGACAAATTAAAAGTATGCAAGGTAAATGTAGATGAAAATCATGAACTAGCAGAAAAATATGAAATAATGACAATTCCAGCATTTATAGTTATAAAAAATGGTGTAGAAGCAGGTAGAACAATAGGAGTACAACCAAAAGAAGATATACTAAACTTAATTACTAGATAATGGTTTTTAATAGAAAAATCGTTCAAGTCTGCTAGTCTATAATATTAATGTAAATTTGTTAAGTGATAATAAATCAAGTGTAAGTATATAGACACCGTTGAAAATATGCAAGATCTTAAAACATGAAAATTGCACTCTGCATGTTTAGACTGTGGGAAATTTCTATGTATATTGTTATGGTCATGACATACTGTTCCTATATACCTATCTAATATTCCCATCTCATTAAAACTCTCAAGGGTTCTATTCTCAAAAGCGTCTATTAAACTCAATTTGTCTGTGAAAACTCCTATTGTACTCATGAACTTACCATTAACACTTATTGGTGTTTCATCTTCATTTATTACTGGTTGTTTTAAAATTTCTCGTTTGATATCTTTTATGATATTTTTACTTTTTTTATTAAACTGATACATCACATTTCCAACAGTGCCTGTACTTACACTTAATTTAGTATCGCTTAACAAACCTAAAAGTTCAGTTACTTTTTGGTTCGGAACATTACAATATGAATTTAAATATACAATTAAAGCCTTTATACTATCATCATAATTGATTATACTTTTAACTTTACTTGGAAACTTAGGAGAATATTCTTTACCACAACGTGTACATCTTGTTCTTTTGCCAGTATATTGAGTAGTTTTAACAAGTACCTCAATCGAAATTAAATCTCTCGAAACCGAATCTAATTCGACAGTTGTATGACCACATGTACAAGTGGTAACTTTTGATTCTTGTATTACTTTATCAGGTGTTGTACAAACTATAGGCGCAGATCTTTTATGTCCTTTTTCTCTACCTGGTCTTTTACCTGACTTTACACGATTATTTTGAATAACCTTTTTAAAGCCATTAGTAGAAGAAGGCTTACAACTATTGCTGCTGTCTTTTCCTAAGCTGATTCTCGCAAGACTGAATTTTTCTTCGTATATTTTCAGTTTTTTTTGAGTTCTCTATTCTCTAACCTCAAAGTTTCACATTGACTGCGATAATCGTTTTTATCTAAGTCATGAATTATTTCTTTGTTATTTTTATTTTCTTTTTTTAATAGCTTGACCTCAAGTTCTTTTTGTTCGTTTTCTTTCTTTAGTTTTCGTATTTCACTTTTATATTTTTCCTCTAATTCTCTAACTTGTTTTTCTGAATAAATCATGTAAAATCACCTCTTTTCTATATGACTACATTATATCATACACATCTTAAAATTGCACGTTTCAATACCATTACAGAAATATTACAGCACACAAATACAGTGTGTTATGTTTTGCAGTTTTTTAAATTCCAAAAGCCTACAAAGCAAAAAAACAAGTTCTAACGGTCAAATATTGCCATTGAACTTGCTTTTATATATATCATTTTTGTTCTAACAAAAATACATGAAATATTTTTCATTACATTTGTGTTACATTAATATTACAGACTAGCAGACTTAAACGATTTTTCTATTAAAAACCATTATCTAGTAACAAAAAGTCGATAGAAATTAAAGAAAAGTATTGAAAATAAAAAAATGTTATGATATTCTTAAGTAAGATATGTACAAGTATCTTACTTTATTTTTTGTAAGATAAAAATTTAGATTTAGCACATTGAAAATTAAATAGAGTAAACTTGAAAGATATATAGTATGAAGCTATAAAATGAGTAAATGTACATAAAAAAGAAAAAATTGTACATACTAAATACGTAATAGAAAAAAGCAGAATAAAATACTGAAGAAAGAGGAGGAAGATAATCTTGAATAAAAAAGAGAATAAAATAAGTAAAGAGATAAAAATAAATAAAAAATCAGCAAGAAGAAATTACTCAAATCAAACAGGTATTACTCTAATTGCGTTAGTAGTAACTATTGTGGTCTTACTAATACTTGCAGGAGTAAGTATAAATGCACTATTTGGAGATAGTGGAATAATAAATAAAGCCAAAGATGCTCAAAACAAAATGGACCAAGCAGTAGAAAATGACCAAAAAGGAATAAATGAATTAAGTAATTGGTTAGACAGCAAAACAAATGGAAGCACAGGAGGAGATGACAAACCATCAACCAGTGATTTGCCAAGCACAAATAACACAATACCATATTATCCAGATAATACATTTACAAAGGTAGAAGGAACAGACTTAAGCAATGGATTAGTAATACAAGATTCAAATGGAAATGAATATGTATGGATAGAAGTTCCAAAAACTACAGGGGTATATCCAACAGCAGGATTAAAAATAACAAATTTTACAGAAACCGAATATACAGCAATAGAAACAGATTTGCACACATATACGGATTATTATAGAAATGGAACAAGTTATAAAGACGAATATCTTTCGGACAAAGTCAAAGAGGGAACAGGCTTAACAAGTGACGAATATACAGCCTTAAAACAAAAAATGTTAAAAAGCGTATATGAAAATGGAGGATTTTGGATAGGAAGATATGAGGCTGGAATAACAAAAAATAGAACTTCGAAAGATGAAAA
>CAKPNJ010000006.1 GCA_934168365.1 uncultured Clostridia bacterium
TAATCCCACCTTCAAAATTTAATGTTACTTCATTTTTGCTTTCTGCATATACTGTGGTTATTGGAATTATTAAACTAGCTAATAGGCAAAGTATAAATAATATTGATAGTATTTTTGTCTTTTTCATTCTCTTACCTCCTTCTCAAATATATTTTTTTATTTATTCTATCATATAATATATCATTTGCCATATTTGTTACCAATTTTTCCGTGCCTATTTGGTAACTTTTTTTATTCCAAATACATAACTTCTTTATTAAGTTTCTTAGCATATTCAATTTCAAGTTTTGTACTATTTCCAATATATCCATCTTTATTTATCACTAAAATTGCATCTGATAATTCTATTCTTTTAAAATGTGCTTGTTTTAGTTTTTCTAATTGTTCATCTGTTTTCTCATAATTATCCAACACTGAATAAACTGGCGTAAGGACGCAGTTGCCTTCTAACGCCAGTTTTTCAGCTGTAATCATCATCTCTTTTTGAAATTTCATACTTCCACATAATGTTATTACTTTTATATTATTATTCATTATTGTATACCTCATTTATAAGATTTCTATAATACTAACTTGATTGCCATGTTCTTTTATAATATCAATTAAATCTTCTACCTTTAGCCATACTGTTGCTGTATTATCATTTGGATGTACTCCAACAAGATGCTCATTGCTCATAAAATCCTTATCAATAAAGAATTGTACTTTTTTCTCTTTATCATTTAGTAACCCTAATGGCGTAACAGCTCCTGGAATCAAATTCATTATATCCATAAGGTCATTTTCGGATGCAAAGCTTAATGGTCTAGTATTATTTTGTTTTCTAAATTCTTTTAAATCAACCTTTTTATTCCCTTTTACAGTAATTAAATAATAGTTTTTCTTTTTATCATCTCTTATAAAAAGATTTTTTGCATCTGCTTCTGGATATGGAATATCTATTTCAGCAACTTCTGCCATATTGTATACTGCCTTATGTTCTGTAATTTCGTGCCATATATTTCTTTGATTTAAAAAATCATATATTTCTTGTTTGTTCATGTTCTTAGCTCTCTTTCAATTTGTATTATTTAATTAACTTTTCAAAAGAATTTGCATTTAATATGTTGTTTGAAACAAATTCTCCTTATTAGACATATTCCCATGTACTGCTATAAAAACTTTACTGCTTTTTTCTCCCCATACTATCGATGGGATCTCATTTATTTTTGTTCTTTCTATTTTCATTTAATATTAGCCCCTTTATTGTTTAAGAAACATTCTTTATCATGTGAGTAAATCACGCCTATTGCTTGTAAATACGAGTATATAATTGTTGTTCCTACAAATTTCATTCCTCTTTTTTGCAAATCTTTTGAAATTATATCTGATAGTCCTGAGCTTGTTTTTCCTATTTCATACACTACTTTGTTATTTGTAAAGCTCCAAATATAGTTTGAAAATTTTTTGTATTCATTTTGTATTTCTTTAAATATTTTACTATTATTTATAGCTGCATTTATTTTTAATTTATTTCTTATAATATTTTTATTTTTTAATAACTCTTGTATTTTTTTATCATCATAAGCAGATATTTTATCTATTTCAAAATTATCAAATGCTTTTCTAAAATCTTCTCTTTTGTTTAAGACACATTCCCAAGATAAACCAGCTTGAAAAGATTCTAAGATTAGCATTTCATATAAATGTTTGTCATCATATATAGCTACTCCCCATTCTTTATCGTGGTACTCTATGTATTTTTCATTCTTTAAGTTACACCATTTACACCTTATCATAATGCTGTACCTTTCTTTGGAACAAAATATTTACGCATGTCATTTCCTTCTAGTTTTAGCAATTCTATTTTGTTTTTTATTCCTCCACCATATCCTGTTAAACTTCCATTTGTTCCAACTACTCTATGACATGGTATTATAATGCAGATAGGGTTTCAGCCAACTGCCCCGCCTACTGCTTGTGATGACATTCTTTTCAAGTTTCTTTTTTTAGCAATTATTTTTGATATATCATTATAGGTTACAACTTTTCCATATTCAATAGAGTTCATTGTATCAATTACTTCTTGTCTAAAAGGAGTTAAGTTTTCTATTTTATATTTTGGTATAAAATTAGGATTTTTACCACTAAAATAAATGTCTAGCCATTTACTCGTTTCTTTAAAAATTTCTAAATTCTTTTCTTCACAATTTACTGTGTGTTTAGAAGAATCTCTTGAATCTTCAAACCATAAACCTGTTAGGTATTCTCCATCGCTATTCATAATCATATTTGAAAAGTTTTCTGGAGTTTGATACACATATTTATATGTCATTTTGTTTTTCTCCTGTTATAATATACTTTCTTCACAGAGCACACTGTGCTCCGCTACAAGTTGCTATTTATAAAATTAATTATTGATTTTCATACCATTTTGCAAATTCCTGCATCGCTTGTACTGAACCGTCAATTTTTCTTCTATTCTCTCTTTCTTCTGAATCCATTTCTGCTAATGTTTTATTAAATCCTTTTGGCTTAAATATATACCATAAATCTGACCATTTTTCTGCTCTGTCTAATCCTTGTATTTCTTCTGACAAATTTCCCGAATGTTTTCCATAAAAATAATGAATATCTTTTCCATCATGATAAGCTAAGCACTCGTTAAATGCACATTTTCTGTTTTCTTTTCCTTCCATTAGTTTTAAAATTCCATTTATTCCTATTGTATCTAATGAAAAATTTACAAATGCTCTAGGAAATCCATTTAACTCTTCAATTCTAAAGTCTGTATCTAAAGCTATACAAGGTTTCTTTACTATTGCAAAAGCCTCTTTCACTTTTGCAGTTGCTATTTCTTTTATATCATCACTTCTTGGTTCTGCTAATTCATAATTAAATGTACTAAATTTTAAATTTTTAAAATATTTTTCTGCCGATTTTATTTTTCCTGTATTATGTGTTACAAAAACAATTTCATCCTTATTCATATTTAATTTTCCTTCTACAAATTACTATTTTGCTCATTCTATCACAAAAGCAGATAATTATCAACTAACTATCTGCTTTAAAAATTTTAATTTGTAGGGATGATTATTTACTTTTTTAGTCCTTGATTATTTTTATTTTTTTCAGAATTATACACATATCTATAAATTTCTCCCCATGAATTTACTTCTTTTAAATACTTATTTTCTTCCAACTTTTGTTTTTTTACATCTCTTAGATATAAAGTATTAACAAAATTATCTGATAATTTTTTACATATCAAGTAATTATCATCTATCATTAAATCAATTTTTTCTTTTAGGCATATCTGTAATTTGTCTAAAACTTTCCAATAATATTTATCAAACTTCAAATTCTCTTTTTTTAATCTTTCTTCAGCTATTTTTTGCATTTCTACATTGTCATATCCTCTTGATGAAATGATTATAAGTTTATGTCCATTTTCTTTCAATAATTTAATAACTTCTTTAGCTCCGTGGCATAATGTTAACTATTTTAGATACTTGTAAAAAATATTTTTTTATAAATTTTTCACTTATATCTTTATTCCATCCGTATCTTTCTTCTAGGTTAAATTTATTTGTATTTAGAATTCCCTTGCCATTTAACTCTAGCAAATCATATAATTCTGCTCTAGTTCTTAATTCTTTTTCAAAATCAAGTAGTACTCCATCTACATCAATTCCAATTTGCATTATTATCGCACCCCATTTCGTTAAATAAAAGTTATCTTTACAATTCCATGAAATCTCCCAATGTCAATTGTTGAGGTTCGCTATATTTTGTTTTTATTTTCGCAATATTTAATAACTCATCCAAATATATTATCTCATGCTTTCCTTTTTGTAGTTCAAGTAATTTTAAAAAGACTTCTGCTGTTAAAAAGCAATCAGAAAGAGCTCTATGCCTATTTTCTGGGATTCGTAATCCCAATGTGCTTGCCAAAGTATCTAATTTGTAATTTGACAATTTTGGTAAAACATGTTTGGCTAATAAAATAGTATCTATTATTGGTGTTTTAGCTATTCCTTTACATTCATCTGTATAATGAGATAAAATATTAGCTTCATATTTAGCATTTTGTGCAATAAATACATAGTCTTTTTTTGAACAAGATTTATCAATTATTCTCATTGCTCTTTTAGCATCTATACCATGCATTAAATCTTGTTCTGTTATACCTGTTTGTGAAGTATCAAAACGCGTTAAGTGTAAACCTTCTGGTGGCTTAATCAGCCAATCAATTGATGCATTATTATCTATTTTATTTTGTTTTATTCTTAATATTCCTACTTCTATTGGCTCTGGTGGTCTTCCTTTTGGAGTAATCGTTTCAAAATCTATTACTAAAAATTCTGTATCATCTATTAATTTCATTATAAAATCTAATCCTCCTCAACATCTTTTAAAAAGGTTTTGTTTTTGAAAGCTCCCTTTCTATTTCTCTTTTTGATTCTAACTTGTTCCACTTCTTCCATACTTGTACCTCTATATTCAAGTATTGCATAAATAACTTCCATTACATCTGCCATTTCTTCAACGCTATAATCAGCTAAATATTCTTCTACTTCTTCTTTTAATTTTTTGTCTAATTCTTCTCCATATCTTTTATCGTCTAAGATTTCATATGTTACTTTGCAACCTTTATCTTCCATTATTTTTACATTGTTATCTCTAATTAACTTATTATATGTATATAGCATTAATTTTCCTCCTTTACTATTTGATTTATTTTTGAAATTATTTCGTTCATTTTATCTCTATCCATATTTTCCATTAAGGATAAAGCAACTATCTTGCTAAACAATTTATGACTATTAGGTGTTTTCATTCTATCATAACTAACTAAGTTTTTACAATACTCTTGTATTACTTTCCTTTCATTCGCAGGAATTAATCCGAAAGTTCCTGTACTGTTTATTACTCTATTTTTATTTAATTTCTTTGCAATATCTAGACCTTTATCATGTAAAAAAATTGGTGAAAAATAATTAGAATTCTCATTGTCGTAATAATTGTATATGTTTACTCCTGTTATATTTTTAATTTGTTCATATATATATTTAGTTTGATTTTTTCTAAAATTAATTTTATCTTTTAAATCTTTTAAATTATATATACCTAATAGTGCTTGCATCTCAGTTATTCTATAATTCCATCCAATTTCAGAGAACGACTTACTTGTGTCTCTTATATTAGTACAATGATTTCTCAATAATCTACATCTTTCAGCTAATTCATCGTCATCGGTTAATATAAATCCACCTTCACCAGTTGCTAATATTTTACCATTTTTCATACTAAAGCATCCAAATTTCCCAAAAGTTCCCAAATATTTGTTATTCCACTTTGAGCCATGAGCTTGACAAGCATCTTCTATAATTTCTATATTATATTCTTTAGCAAAATCAATTAATTTGTCTAAATTATAACTGCACCCCCATAAATAAACAGGTATTACTGCTTTTGTTTTATTAGATGCTTTTCTTTTCAGATCATCATAATCAAAATCAATATTATTTTCTTGACAATCAACAAATATAGGTATAGCCCTTTGGTACAATATAGGAATAACAGACATTATAACAGCATTAGCAGGTACTAATACTTCATCTCCCTCTTTAATATTCAAAGCTGCTAATGATAAATGTATTGCAGATGTACCATTTGCTACAGCTATGGCATTTTTTACTGAAAAGAAATCTTTTAATTTTTCTTCAAAAATTGGAATATATTTATCTGGCTTACAAGGATTAAATTCATTTTTTATTAAATTTTCTATATTAATAATATCTTTCATAATAGCCTCCTTAATTTACAATATTTCATCAAAAGCCATTAATTGCCACATATTTACACAATCCTCTGAAAAATTATGGCATTCTTTTATTTTTAACTTTTTATTAATAAATATATCTTCTAAATTTGAATCAGATAATCTAATTGATGTAGTTTCTCTAGGTATCATTTTACTAGATGGGCAAGCATGTATACTACCATCAGGTGTAATAAAAAATAGACTATCTCCAGCAAAGCAATTATTAATACAGTTATTATAATGTTTTATTGATTCCAACATTTTTTTAACATAATCTTTATTAGGTAATTTTGTTTTTGAAACATTACTATACATTCTCTGTATTATTTTTTCTAATTCGATGGCATCATTTTCATCTAAAGTCAATTCTTTATATAATTTTTCGTCTTCATTTAAAAATATAGGTTGAAAAATAAAATAATCAGACTTTAAATCTGTTACAAATTTATAAGTTTGTTCTAAATCTTTCAAATTCAATTTTGTTAAGACCGTATAAATTCCTATTTTTACATTTGAATTTTCTTTTAAGATTTTTATTCCTTTTACAACTCTATCAAAGCCATCATTTGCTGGATATTGTCTATATGTATCATTATATTCTTTTTTATATGAGTCTAAAGAAATTGACAGTGCATCTACTTTACTCTCTATTATATCTTTATAGCATTTATCTATTAAATAGCCGTTGGTGCATAATATAACTTGGATATTATGTTCTTTAATCTTCTTAATTATTTCTAAAGTTTTTATATAATTGGATAAAGGTTCTGCCCCCGCAATAAAAATTCTTTTTACATTATATTTTTCTAACCTTTTTATAAAATCAAAGATTATTGCATCATCAATATCTGCATTATTAGCTGTATTTTTATTATTTATAGGATTATTATCTTCTGAAAAGTCCAAATAACAATACTTACAATGAAAACTACATTTAGAACTTAAAGCCCATAAAATTGTATTCATTTTTTATCTCCTTTCATCTAAATTTTTTTCTTCTATAACATCTTGCATTCTGTGCAATATTTGCTCTGAATTCTCTTTGCCAATATCTAATTTTATAAATCTTTCTGGGTGTATGTCTGCATAAATTAAGTAAAATTTATCAACTGCTTTTAACAACTTGGCTTCATCTGGTTTATATGGTATGCCATCTCTCTTTTCTGCTCTACTAATGGCTAAGTCAGGATTTCCATATAATAAAAATGTCTTTTCTGGTAATCGTCTAAAACTACCAGCAAAAGAATATATCTTTTCTGCTATTTCTAATGGATTTCCACCATTTTTCTGTGCAATTAATATGGCCTGATATAAAGCTATTGTGTCTACACTTCTATCTTCTATTACTGTTTTACCTGATTCTAATGCTTTTTTTATTGTACTTTCATATTTGTACATTGACCTTGACAATAGTAGCATTGTTTCCGTCAATGGTACCCCCATATTAAAAAATCTATCTTTTGTATGATAAAGTGCTGAAAAAATTTTTTTATTAAGTCCTTCTTGAGCTTCATTAAAAATTTCTTTTACAAATAAGACATCATCTCTGTTTTTAATACTTTTTTCTAGCTGTTCTCTATAAAAAGTTTTTCCTGTTCCACTTATTCCTTCTAAACTTAATAATCTACCATTCATTTCTTCTCCTCCTTTACATTTCCCATGGAAATACAACCCAACCTCTTACACTTTTTCCTATGTATTCTATTTCATCCTTATAGTTATTTTTATTACTTTTTTCCCAATTTTCCTCATTAACTATGCAAATTGCTGTTCTTATTTCTTTAGGTTTCCATTTTTTTACTTCCTCTTTAATTTTTTTAATTGTTGCGCCACTTCCTAATATATCATCAACGATTAAAACTTTTTTTCCTTTAATGTTTGAGAGATTTATATTTTTATCAATTATAGGTTCCTGCTTAATGGCATTTATTTCATCGTTTAGTGTCTCTATTGATTTAATATTTTCAACATTTCTTACATTTAATTTATGGGCTAAAATGACACTAGGAATCATTCCTCCTCTTACTATTGAAATTATTATTTCAGTTTTGTAAGTTTTTTCTATATTACTACCCATATATTTAATTATATCTGTGATTTCTTTCCAACTTATATAATTAATATTGTTATTCATTATTTCCTCCAACATTTTTATTTTTTAAATATTTTTCCAATCCGTTAAATTTCATTTTACAAGAAAGACATTTTTTACAATGCTTATCTTGTCTATTCCAACAAGAGAATGTTTTATTTTCTATAAATTCTAAGTATCCCAATTTATCAGCAATTCCCCATATTTCAGCTTTATCCAATTTTATAAGTGGTGCTTCTATATTAATATTGTTTCCAATTGCTATCTTTATCGTAGTCTTTAAGTTTTCAAAAAATTCTATTGAACAATCTGGATGACTACTATTTCCAGCTAAACCACATATAACATTATTGATGCCATTAGCATTAGCATAAATTGTTGCTAAAGAAATCAAAATTAAATTTCTTCCTTCAAAATTATTACTTTTAGAAATGTCTTGTAATACACCAATGTCATATATTTTATGTTCAATCTCTAATTCTTTACAAATCTGCTTTGCACATTCTATATCTTTTTTATATTTGTTATTATATATAAATGATATTGCATGAACATTCTCTTTTCTAAATTTATTAATTGCCATTAATAAACAAGTTGTACTATCTTGTCCTCCTGATAAAATAACTAATGCATTATCCATATTTTCCCCCTGAATTTAAAAAATATTGTATTTAATATTATTGTCGTATACATCTTCATTTTCTATTTGTTTAACCTTACTAATTACTTTATATGTAATCGGTGTGGCAATAATTTCTATTAATATTTTAAATATAGCTTGGTTTATTATCATATTTATTAGTACTTCGTTTGGAATTTGTCCCAAAAAAGCAATTGTAATAAAGATTATAGTATCTATTGCCTCTCCAAATATTGTCGAAGTTATAGTCCTTAGTGCTAAAAATTTCCCTTTTGTTGCTACCTTTAATTTTGATAGTATAATTGAGTTCAAGAAGTTTCCAAATAAAAATCCAGCTAATGAAGCTACTAAATTTCTTGGTGTTGTACCTAAGACTATGTTATATTCATCTGAATTTTCAAAAGTAACTGGATATGGTAGTTTTAATACTAGCATAAATATTAACACCATTATTAAATTACATATAAAACTTAACCAGATTATTTTTTTGTTTTTATTAAAACCATAGACTTCTGTAAATATATCACTTAAAATATATGTAAATGGAAATACGATTACTGCACCTGTTAAAGAAATATTACATATAGATATTAATCTTCCTGCTAAAATATTAGAAATCAAAATCAAAGTAATATATAAACTTGTAAATATTAAAAATATTTTTGATATATTATCTTTTTTCATATAACCTCCATATAGTTTTTAATAAAATTATTTTATTTGACCATATAAAAAAGAAGAAATAAGTATAAATACTTTTTCTTCTTTAGTGACTCTTTTAAAATTATACATTATTTTCCAATATTTTTCAAGTACTTTTGCGTTTTTTTACATATTAGGCAAAATAGATAATTTTATAAATAGCAAATTTTTTTATTTTTTATGTAATATATTTTCTATGTGAATTTTTTACATTATTTTGATTTACCATAGCATATTCCATTGTGGTATCTATTTTTATATGCCCTAATAATTTTTGCACTTGTTCAATTGGCATTCCTTTGTCTATTGCCATTGTAGCCATTGTTCTTCTAAATTTATGTGGATGTACTTTATTTATATTTGCTTTTTTTCCTAGATTTCTAATAGCAATCTCAATTCCTGATATTCCTAATCTGTTATATGGTTTTATAAGAGATACAAATAGTGCTTCATTGTCATCAGTTCTTGTTTCAAGATATTTCTTTATATACATTTTACTCTTTGCACTAAAATAAACCTCTCTTTCACTATTACCTTTTCCTAAAACAATACAACTTCTTTCTTGAAAATTTATATCTGATATATTTAGTCTTGTAATTTCTCCAACTCTCATACCAGTTGATATTAATAGTTCTAATATCGCTAAGTCTCTTACATTTGAACAAGTATCTCTTAACTTTTCCAAATTTTCATCTGTTAGTGTTTCTTTAACTCTTCTAGTTGTTTTTACTTTATGAATCCTTCTAACTGGACTTTTTACAATATAATCTTCGTTTTCCAACCAAGCAAAGAAACTTGATAATGTTCTTCTTATATTGTATATTGTTACCATACCTGCATTTGAATTACTTTTATAATCTGATAAATAGTTTCTTAATATTTCAGTAGTAATTTCATTTATTGGAAGATTTACAGTATCAAGCATTTTATTTATATTATCTCTGTAGTAATTTAAAGTTCTTGTTGAGCACCCTTCAATTTCCTTAGATGCTATAAATCTTTTTAAAATATCTTCATTATTTTTTTGTGTTTCTTTGCATTTAGCTTGTTCTTTTATTTCTATTTAATAATTTAAGCATATTTCTATAAGTATTTCTCTTAATTTTATTCTTTGGTTATCATCTAAGAAGTCTGCCATTTTAGTAGTTACTTCTTTGATAAATAACTCTTTCACTTACATTTTCTCCTTTCTTTGTAATTAAAAGAAGAATAGATTTTTATTTCTATTCTTCTTTGGCTATTATTCATTTACTATATAACCTGTTGTATCTGGTTTTACAATATCGCTATCTTTTACAATATTAAATTTATATTCATAATCAACTACTGCATCATTTTTTCTTGTTATTTCTTTATTTGATTTTTCTATATTTCTAACTGCCAATCCTGTTTCTTTATCTATATACCTTTCATAACTATTTCCTTTAATAACATAACACTCTTTTCCATTACAATAAGTAGAATCAATTCCTGTTATTAAGGCATATTGGAGATTTGCTAATATTCCATCTGCTACATAAGTTACAGGCAATATATATCCACCTATCATTGTTTCTGCATTTAGTACATATTTTTTTCCCTCTGATTCTGTCATAAATAGTTGTTCTTCGCCTTTTCTATAATAAGTTATTTTTTGAATATTACTTCCATTAACAACTTTAGTAAGTGTAGTCAAGTAATCTTCTCCTTTATTATAACTTTCTGTTATAGTTAAAGTATCTCCTCGGTATGAATATAATCTCACATAATAATTATCGTTTATTTGGTTTTCAGTTGCCTTTCCAGAAAGTGAAGACATTATAATTGTTCTTCTTCCTACAAGTATTACATATATCAAGATTATAATTAATAATGCATATTTTAAAATTTTTAATTTCTTATTATATTTTTTAATATATTTTACTTCTCTATCATCTCTTTTTGTATTACTTACTTTAATTTCTTTTTGCATATTTTCTAATACTTTTTGACATTCAGGACACACTTTTAAATGTTCCTCAATAAAACGATTTGTTTCTTCATTTGTTAAATTTTCAATGTAATTTGGCAATAAATCTTGAACAATTTTACAATTTGTTTTCTCTTTCATATTAATCAACCTCCTTTAATTGATTTTTTCCTCGATAAAATGTTACTCTAGCCCAGTTTTCTGTTTTATTCAAAATAATTCCTATTTCTTTAAAACTAAGTTCTCCTGTTATCCTTAAATACACCACTTCTCTTGTTTTCTCATCTAAATACTGCATTTTTTTATATAGTGAAATCTTTTCATCATTTGAAATAACTTGTTCTTCTAATGTATTTAATGCTTGTACATTTAATAAATTTGCTTCTTCTGTTTCTACAAACTTTTTATTCTTTCTACATTGGTCATACCAAAGATTTTTAGCAATTTGACATAGCCATACTGACATCTTACATTCGCCCTTATATGTATCAATTTTCTTTACTGCTTTATAAAAAGTTTCTTGGGTAAGTTCTTCAGAAATATCATTATTATGAGTTAAACAGAATAAGTATTTGTTTACTGTTTCAAAATATTCTTCGTATATTTTTTCCATATCCTGCATAACTTTTATCCTCCTTTGCATATATGACGTATGAAATTTCATTTAGTTACAAAATTTCCAAAAAAATTTTGTATATTACATCAAAAATAGTGAACTATTTGCTAATTAAGGTCAGCGTCAACTTACTATTTTTATTTCTTTCTATTATTTTTCTGGCATACGAACATGTTGCTTCTAAATTCTTATTCAGTGTTTGAGCATTCTGTACAACATTTTCTACAAGCTTCTTAGCTATTCCTTGTCCTTGATATGCACTATCAACTTCTGTATGTGTTATATTCCAAGTATCATTTATTTCTTCAAAATCACATTCTCCAATTTGCTTATCTAAATCGTATGCCATGGATCTTTTTTCTTCTCTTTTAAACACTATTTTAATCATAAATATCTTCCTCTTTAAATTTTTTCATGATATGTTATTTTTTATAGAAGTGAAAATCACAACAATCTCCATCATATCCTAAAGTTTTGTTTCGTGAAAATCCTATTTTTTTACTTCTTAATTGGTAAACATTTGCAAGTTTCAATTACAATTTCTTTTAATCGTTCCTTATTATCAACATCATCAACCAAATACATTGGCTTTGAACCATCATAAGGTATTGATTCCTGCATGTTATATTTTTTGTTGCTTTCTACCATCTTAACAAGTAACCTATTATCATATATTCCACCAAATAGTAAATTATTGTAATATAATAAATATTCTCCCATCATTGCTTTACAATTTATATTATCTAATAAGCCTAATTGTTCTAAGATAAAATCTTTATATTCTTTTGATGTTGCCATAATAAGCCTCCTATAAATTTGTTATTTTACTTTGTAAATAGCTGTCAGATTCTTTTCGTCATCAGTATTTTCTTCTACATATAAAGTTCTTTCATATTTAAGATTATTTTTATTTAAACATAAATCTAGAAAACATAGGAATATTCCAATATCAATTTTATTGTAATATTTAACCATATCTATTGGCATAATGCCTCTTTTTCCTTCTTTCATATACCTATAAACCTTAAGTTCGTTTTTTAAAGAATCAACAATCCATGGTTGAGTATTACAAGCACTTGGTGCAAACCTTACAATATTTGCAATATCTAAATAATAATCTCCATTCCAAATTTCAGATAATTCTTTTCTTTTACTTTTATACATATCTTTTCTAAATTTAGTTTCCGAATCTACTTTTGCTATTGCAATCATTATTACAAAATCAAGTCCGTCTAATTGTTTTTCTTCTACCTTGCCAATGCCAAACCAAAGTGTGCCAATGTTTTTAGATACTAAATATAAATCTAGTTGTTCTCCTATATATCCTATGTTTTGTAAATAATTATCTTTCTTTTCTGAATAAAGTAAAATACAATATTCTTGTCCTCTTCTGCAATTTGTTGAATCTTTAACAATTTTCATCTTCACCTTAATATCATCTACTAATGGAACCAAACTATTAAACTCATTTTCAATTTCTTTAAGTTCTTTATCTGTAATATGTTCATTTCCTATATTTCTAAACAAGTGAAAAGATTTTCTTTTAAAAATCATATTATATAAATCATTATTCATTTTTTTACCTCAATAACTTCTTCTTTATCTTTTCCACTATGATTATACAATAAAAGACAGATAGTTTCAATTATCTGTCTTTTATATTTATATATATCCATACTGCTTTCTGTTCTTTGCAAAGCATATTATACTAACTATAATTGCTAATATTTCAGCAAATACAACTGATAGCCATATTCCAAGTAACCATCCAACCATTATGCCTATTTGAGATAATAAAATAGTTTCTATATAAATATACATTGTTACCTCATTGTCTCTAAATTTCGTAAATAATTTATCTTAAATTTGTTCTAATTCAATTAATTCATTACCACTAAATGTTAATTTTAGTAAACATGGGGATTTTATATTTAATACTTTTTCATTATTATATACAAGTTTTACATCTTTATTTACATTACACCAATTTAATAAGAAAAACTTGATAGAGCCTCCATGACTAACTACTGCTATTCTTTTTCCACAATATTCTTTAAGTATTTTATCAAAAAAAATATTCATTCTTTCTCTTGTCTGTTCTGCACTTTCGCCATCTGATGTTCTAAATGTTCTGTCTAGAAGCTGCTCTTGTGAAGGATCTCGAGTAGCCTTATCTTTCATAAATTCACCTAATTCTTTTAAATTTCCTAATTTTCTTTCACCTAAATCACTATCTAAATTAAGAGGTAAATTGTTTACATTAGAAATATATTTGGCAGTTGCTTTTGCTCTAGTATAGTTACTTGACCATATTACATCTAGGTTCTGCAATTCTTTATTTTCACTTAGTCTTTTGGCTTGTTCTTCTCCTGCAACTGATAATATTTCTTTTTCGTTAATTGATTGTGAATCTTCATTTGTATTTCTTATACCATTTTCAGTAACAGTTTCTGCATGTCTTATTAAATAAACAATAGTGTTTCTCATAACTACATTTCCTTTCTGCTCTTTACGTTCCCAAATCTAACACAAATTGATGTGAATTTTTCTCTCTTTTTATTTAATATTCCATCAAGTTCATCTGCAACATTTTTAAAATCTGCTTTCATAAAATGTGTAATTATGTATTCAGTATTTGCTATATCTTTTGAATATTTATAGCAGAATTCTCTGATTGGTGCAGAAATATCAAATACCCAAATAGGAGATACAATTATTACTTTTTTATATTGTTTTAGTTCTACATTTATATCTTCTATTGGCATTTTCCACTTGTGCATACCATATCTTCCACACCACCAAAATCCTAATGTATTTTCTGTTTTTTCTTTTGCCTTTATTTCAAGTATTTCAGCTCCTGTTTTATCTGCTTCTTCATAAGCTATTTTCTTTGTATAGCCCATTCTCGAAAAATATACAACAATGTTTTCTTCGTTTCTTCCTATGTTTTTATAGTCATTTAAGTCAAATTTGAAATTTTCTTGTGTGTAGAATACATACGTAATATAACCTGCTATTAGTTGCATTATCCCCAAAATGAAATAGGTTGTTGACAGTATATTCATTGGAAAAATAATAAATTGGATTATAATCCAAAGCATAAGTGTGAATCCAAATACTGTTCCTAATATTATTCCTATTTTTTTGTTTTTTATAATTAAATACGCTGCTATTAAGTTTGGTATTCCATTTACTATTAATAAACATATTCCTGAAAATATGTAATTTTGAAATAATATATCGCTAAAAGCTAATACTTGAAAATATGGTAGCATTTCATTCATTTGAAGTAATTTGCCTGTTGGATCAATTAGCATACATGCACTTCCATAAACTGCTGCAATTCCAATAAACAAACACCAAAATAGTAGAATCTTCTTAATTCTCTTATATCTCATTTTATGTTTCCTTCTTTCTGTTCTTCTGGTAATAATTTTTTAATTGAACTTATATATATAACTAAATATGATATTGATAACAAGAATCCACCTAGTACATCACTTGTATAATGTACTCCAAGATAAATCCTGCTTATACCTATTAAACAAATTAATATACTTAATATTGTAATTAATGTCCATTTTACATATTTATTTTTGATATATCTATAAATTAAATATATCAAATATCCATAAAAAGCCATGCTTACCATTGAATGCCCCGAAGGAAAACTATATCCTGTTTCTTCAACTATTCTAAATTCAGTTGGTCTTGGTCTTTGTAATATTCTTTTCAATAACTGATTTAAAACTGCAATAATAACTATGTTCGAAATAATTGATAGACCAATTTTTTTATTTTTTATAAATAAAAATAACATAACTGTTGCAATTGATAAAAATATTGCCCCACCAAAATTAGTTATAAATTTTGCTATTGGTGTTACAAAATCAGATATTAAAAATGTTGATATAAGTTTATATCCAATAATGTCTCCATACATTATTTCTTTATTAAAAACATCTTCTGCTAATGCTAAAAATCCCACTAAGCAAATAAATAGTACAACCCATTTTAGATTTTTCTTTATAAACTCTTTCCAATCTTCTTTCATTTTTTCGCCTCTTATTTCTTTTGTTTTTTACTAATTATTACTGCATAATTATATAATAAATGGCAGATAATTTCAACCAATTATCTGCCACACTTTTTATTTCATTTTTTATTAAATTTCAAACTTATATAAACTTTCTCCTGATTTTAGCTTTTTTATAAAAACAGCTCCAAATTTTTCATAATAATTTTTCAAATTTGTTTTTAAATACAATGTTAAAAATCCTCTGTCTTTTGCTTCTTTTAATATTGCATTATTTAATATTCTCGAATATCCATGATTTCTATATTCTTTTCTAACATACATTGTAGCATACCATGGAGTTAACTCTTTTTCTTCTTCACACTCTTCTGGGAATATTGATATAAAGCCCACTAGTTCATTATTTTCCACTAAAATCAATTTGCAAAATGCTTTATTACTAAACATACAACAAATCTTTTCTTTTTTTCTTTTAATTCTTTCTTCTTTATTTTCTTCTTTGTTGTCTGCCCATTCTTCATATTCTAATCTTGCAACTTCGTCTAGATATTCTAATTTATCTTTTAAATTATATATTGTCATATTTTACCTCTATTATTTGTTACATAATTCTAATACTTTTCTCATTGTATTTGCAGTTCTTATCGTTATTTTATCACTAATACTTGTACTAGCAGTTTTTGGCCACCAGTTTGTTTTTCTATATTCTTTTAATTTATAAGACCAGAAAATAATATTGTTGTATTCCTGAATTTTTTCAAGATTTTCTTTTGGCTCTCCAATAGTATTATATACCTCTTCATATTTTGTTGGTGGAATTATAAAAATCATGTTATCATATATTTCTTTGTTATTTGTTTCCCACCATTCAGGAGTATGTTTTAATATGTCTTCAAGTTCAGGTGCAGTTGTAACATAAACAGGTATTTCAAGATTAAATCTTTCTTTTATCATTCGTTGAATATTTTCTTTTATTACTTCTTTGTTATCTATTTCACTTTGAAAAATAGCATTTCCACTGTTCAAATATGTACTTACGTTTTCAAAACCAATTTTCTCTAGTCCTGCTTTTAATTCATTCATTGATATTTTGTTTTTACCACTTATATTTATTCCTCTTAATAATACAATATATTTCATTCTTTTCTCACTTTCAATTTATATTTTATTGAATATAACTGTTTTTTCTTTCATTGATATTTTGCCAACTTCATAACCATAATCTTTTAATTCTTTTTTGTAACTTAAAAAGGAATGATCTATTTCAAATCCAAGAATGTTTTTTATTTCTTCATAAGTCAGTTTATAGCTTTCCTTTTTATTTTCTTTTAGATAGTTCCATAATGGTTCATATTTACTCATATTTTACCTCACAAATTTTCTAGTTATTATTATATAACAGAAAGGCAGATACTTTCAACTAAATATCTGCCTCTTTTTATATGTTATACTTTTCATCTTCTATTTCCGCTTCTAAAATAGATAAATTCACGACTTACTTATCGTAGAGTATTAGACCTTTTCATATAGCACATAATCATTATTATAATTAAGCATTATTTCTTTTTCTCCACTTGGATAAACTCCTGCATTTAATAATTCTTTTGAGTTTGTTTCTCCATCTACTTTTGGTACATAGTCTGAATCAATTAATTGGTCAATAGTTCCTATTTGAGCTGCTCCACCAATATAATCAATTATTTTATTTGATTTAGTATATAATGTTCCATTAAATTTTACTAATGGTTCTTCTGCATATTTACCTTCTTTAAAATCTGCTACCTTTTCATATTCACCATATTTTTTGTCATCTAGAAGTTCTATTTTTTCTATTTCTTGTAATGGTGTTGGCACTACATCTGGTATAGTTTCATCTGTAATTGTTATTGCAATATTATTTTTTACACCTAAATCAGATACAGGTATTTTTACACCTCTCCATACAATATCAGTACTTTCTTTTATAGAAAAATTGTATTTTCCTCTCCAGTTTATGTTATTTACATCAAGTCCTGTTGCACTTATATGTATTGTTCCATTATTTTCCCTTATACTATCAATTTTTGCATAGAATGTTGTTCCTTCTGCTTTACGTATTAATAAATCAGTTTTTGCTTTATTATATTGTCCTACTAATAAACCAATGACAAAGCTTATACAAACTGCAAATATCACTCCTATTATAATAAATGTTTTTTTCATATTTATCACCTCTTAACCTTTCTATTATTTAGACTTCTTTTTTCTTGCTTTTTGTTGGTGATTTTTATAAATAATTCCAAAAACTATAGTTAATACTAAAAATAATCCTGAAATTCCTAGAATCCCTATATCATAGTTATCCAATTGAATGTTTGCATCTTCTTTAATCGCTGTTGTTTCAGTTGTATCGTTCTTCTTAGTATTGTCATACACAGTATCACTCGCTATTTCGTTATTCTCAGTCACTTCATTTTTTATAGTAGTTTGTGGTATATTCTCTTTCTTTTTTAGTATTCTACTTGCAAATATAGTAACAGATATAATAAACATAGATAAATTGCTTAATAATATTTTTAAAGAATGAACAGCTTTATAATATCTCCATTGTATTGTTCCTATTGGTTCTCCTAGTATTTGCGATATTTGCCTAAATGATAGATTAGATATGACTTTTAGTGATACTATTTCTTGTTCTTTTTTATCTAGTACTGATATTATCTTATTATATGATTCTTTGTCTTCTACATTAAATATATTGTCACATTCATCACTTATATAATAAATTTCATCTATATTAATTGTATTTTTTTGTTTCTTTAGAAAAGTTATAGCTTCATTTTTAGTTACAGCATATAGCCAACTTGCTTCATTTTTGTCTGGTAAAATTTCTTTATTCATTTTCCATATTTTTAAAAATACCATTTGTTTAATGTCTTCACTATTTTCTTTATTTTTTAATATCGAAAATGCTATTCTATATACCAAATTACTACATTCATTATATAATTCATTAAATGCTTCTTCTTGCTTATTCATTTTTAGCTCTGCAAAAAGTTTATGCAATTCTTGTTTGTTTATAAATTTCATAATATTTTACCCCTATTATTAAGTGCTCTTACCCTAGTGCTACATCTAAAATCATCATTATTACAAATCCAAGAGCAACTCCTATTGTTCCTATATTTGAATGTTCACCATTTTGAGATTCTGGTATTAGCTCTTCAACAACTACATAAATCATAGCTCCTGCTGCAAATGATAATAAATATGGTAGTATTGGTACTACTGTGCTTGTAAGTAATATTGTAATAATTGCTCCTATTGGTTCTACTATGCCCGAAAGTGTTCCATACAAAAAGGCTTTTGATTTTGACATTCCTTCGCTTTTTAATGGCATTGATATAATTGCGCCTTCAGGAAAGTTTTGTATTGCAATTCCTATTGCTAAAGCAAATGCTCCTGCCATTGTTATTCCAGTATTTCCAATAAGTGCACCAGCAAATGTAACACCTACTGCCATTCCTTCTGGTATATTGTGAAGTGTAACTGCAAATACCATCATTGTTGTTTTCTTAAGTTTTGCTTTTATTCCTTCTGTTTTATCATTATTTAAGTGTAAATGCGGAATTACACTATCAAGTACAAGTAAAAAGGCTATTCCTAGTATAAATCCAACTGCTGCTGGAATCCATGCTACTTTTCCTTGTTCACTTGCCATATCAATTGATGGTATAATTAAAGACCATATCGAAGCTGCAAGCATTACTCCTGATGCAAAACCTAATAGTAATTTTTCTACTTTTGAGTTCATCTTGTTTTTCATTAAAAATACCATTGCTGAGCCAAGTGTTGTTCCTAAAAAAGGTATTGCTAAACCTGTTACTAAATTCATAAAATCTCCTCCTTATTTATTTGTTTCTATAATAAATTTTAAATCTTCTATAGCCTTATCTATATTCATCATTCCATTTCCTATAGGATAATAAACTGGATATATTTTATAATTTTTCTTACCTATTTCCTTAGAAAAGCTTTGTTTTCTGCATTGTGATACAGATATGTTTTTGTCTAAAACTATAGAACTTACTTGGTTTCCAAGTGTTATAATTATTTTAGGATTGATAATTTCTATCTCTTTGCAAAGTAAATCAAGATATTGACTATAAACTGAATTAGGCAGTACCCTTGCATCTGTTTGAGTACATTTTCCTAAATTAGTAATGAAATATTTGTGTTTCTCTACATTTGAATATACCATATCAGCAAATTCTTCATCCCATTCTTGTGGTTTTTTTGAAATAATTCCTTGATATATTTCTTCATCTAATAATCCAATTTTATAAAATAACTTCCATATATTTTTTGTACCTATCCAAGGTGATCTTCTTCCTTTCCATTGTGGGCATGAAGCAATATTTCTACCTGTTGGATTCATAAACACAAAGCAAATATTGGGATTTTTAGTGCACCCTCCATTATATATAGACATTAATTCTTTTGCTCCATATATTTTTTGTAACTTATCATATTCTACATTCAGTTCTTCTATTTTCATATTTTTTCCTTTTAATTATTATTTGTTTTTTTTATATCACAAAAGCAAGTAATTTTCAATTACTTGCTTTAGATTTAAATTGATTTAATTATTTCTACAATATTATCTGCGGTCTTCTCGACACCATATTTGTCAACATTAAATGCAAAATCATAATTGTCGAAATTTTTCCATTCTCTATCAGTATAAAATTTATAGTGTTTTGCTCTTTCTTTATTTATTTTTTCAATTTCTTTTAATGCATTTTTTTCGTTTAGTCCATAATATTTAATAGCTCTCTCTTCTTTTGATTTCGAATCACTATATAGAAATATTTTTACACTGTCTTTATTATCTTTTAATATATAGTCTGCACATCTTCCAACTATAACACATGATTTTTTTGCTAAGTTATTTATTACTTCTTTTTCTGCGATAAATAATCTGTCATCATTATTGTTAATATATGTAGCCGACTTTTTCTTTTGGTCTATTTCTTCAATATATTGTTCTGAAAGTCCGGATTCTTTTGCAGATAAAGATATTAATTCCTTATCATAGAATGGAATACCTAATTTTTTAGAAACTAGTTTTCCAACAAACCTTCCTCCTGAGCCGTATTCTCTAGATATTGTAATAACTATATGTTTACCTTTATATGATGTATTTTGTTCTTGATTTTCTTCTACTTTTTCTTGTTTTGCTCCAAGCTTTTTATACTCTGATTTTAATATAAATATAGTTGATATAAAGCATAAAACATCTGATATACATCCTGCATATAAAACTCCATATATTCCTTTATTAAATGCAAATGCTAATATTAGAGATATTGGTATTAGCAATATTATTTGTCTTATAAAGCTTACTGCAGTTGCTTTCCATACATGTCCTACAGATTGAATTACAATACTTGTTGTCATTTCTAAAGCATTTAATGCCATTACTAATAAAAAACTATGACACATAAGTGTAGCAAATTCCATAAATAAATCATAAGATTCATCACTACTTGATATGAATATACCGGCTATTTGTTTAGGAAATAATACAAAGATTATATTGAATATTATTCCTATAATAAAGTTAACAATTAATACATTTTTTATTGTTTCTTTTACTCTTAATTCATTTCCAGCACCATAGTTAAATCCAATAATTGGTTGTGATCCTATTGATATTCCTAAAACTGTTGAAATATATAGGCTGTTTATTTTTGATATTACACCATATACAGATAATGGAATATCTGCTCCAAATTTTGTGTTTGCACCTAATTTAGTCATTATATTATTCATAAATATAAATAATATTAAAATAGTTGCTTGTGTTATAAATGAAGATAAACCTAATGATAATATTCTAAATATATTTTTATCTAGTTTAAAATCATCTTTAGTTAATTTTACAGATTTTATTTTTCCAATATATATAATTGCTATTAAAAATGATACTGCTTGTCCTATAACTGTTGCAATTGCTCCACCTTTTACTCCCATATTAAATCCAAAAATAAATATTGGATCTAATATTATATTTATAACTGCTCCTATTACTAACATTATCATTGAATATTTGGGTGATCCATCAGCTCTTATAATATTTGAAAGTGCTGAATATATTAGCATAAATGGAGCTCCTAGTATGATTATTTTTCCGTAATCAATAGCATAATTATATACACTATCTGTACAGCCAAATATGTATACTAATTGAGGTAAAAATATATAAGCAATTACACTAACTAATACAGATACTATTACTGACATACTTATTGCTTGCCCTATACTTTTAGCTGCCGATTTTTTATCATTTTCGCCTAATTTTAATGATAAATTTGCCGCTGCTCCATTTCCTATTAAACCTGCTAATGCATTGAAAATTATAACCAGTGGAAATATAACATTTGTTGCAGCATTTCCAAGTGTTCCTACTCCTTTTCCAATAAATATCTGATCAACAATATTGTAAACTGAATTTATTAACATACTTATTACACAAGGTATAGCAAAAGCTAATAAAAGTTTACTGATTTTCTCTTTTCCCAAATCTAACTCTTTCATAATTCTCTCCTTCTTAATTTTTTGCGAACTTATAAATTATATCATAAAAAAATTTTTTGTGTAAGTTTTTATTCTTAAAAAGTCGAAAAAAACGAATAACCAAGTATTCGTTTTTTAACTTTATTATCATTTAAACGTTACCCCTACTTCATTCAATGATATTCTTTTATAGTTGCTCAATCCATACTTCTATCTCTTTTTCAGGTGTAACAAAACTTAATATTTAATTCCATCTCTCAAATATACCTTTATTTGTTTTATGATATGAGGAATATTATAGTTACCTGCAAATTTTTCATTCTTTAATAATTCTTCATTTATAGTTACCCATTCAAGTTTATTTTTTTCTTCTACCAAAGTTACTTCATTTTTTAATATTCCATAATATACTTGTAAATTATTTTCATATTTAAAGTAATTTAAATCCATAAAATGGTCTAACTCAATATCATTACTGCTTATTCCTGTTTCTTCAAATAGCTCTCTATAAGCCGCTTCATCATTTGGTTCATTTTCTTCTACTTTGCCTCCAACAAAATTATATAAACCTTTGTATGGCTCTTTTGCTCTAATACAAAATAGAGCTTTTGTTAAATCTTTATTAAATACTACTATTAAATTAAATCTTTTCATAATTTCACTCCTATTTTATTTTGCAGTTCCTATATTAATTTTTTTTGCTACTTTTCTATTTAATTTCAGACTTCCAAATCTTGTTGCAAATGCTATCAATTTATTATGAAATCCAACTACATATACTGCTTTGTTTTTCATCATTGCTTTATAGCTTTTTTCTGCAACTTCTTTAGCTGTATCCACTTTCATCTTTTTAAACATATATGATTTTTTCATTGATGCTCTTTCTTCAAATTTTGTTTTAGTTGGTCCTGGGCAAATTGCAGTTACAACTACTCCTTGGTCTTTTAGCTCTTCATATAATCCTTCTGAAAAAGAACGTACAAATGCTTTTGAAGCATAATACATTGTCATAAATGGTCCTGGTTCAAATGAAGCAATTGATGCAATATTCATAATTCTTCCACTTTTTCTTTTTGCCATATCTTGTCCAAACATATATGATAATTGCATAACAGCCATCATATTTACCATTGCAAGATTTTTTTGTTTTTGCCATTCAACATCAATATAATTTCCATAGGTTGCAAATCCAGCATTATTTATCAATATATCTATTTCTATATTACTTGCTTTAACTTCATTATATATTTCTGAATAGCTTTCTTCTATGCTTAAATCTTTTACGATATATTTTACAGATATATTATATTTACTCTCTAAAGTTTGCTTTTGCTCTTTTAATTTTTCTTCATTCATTGCTACTGTTATCAAATTATATCCCTTTTCAGCAAATAATTCTGCAAACTCTTTCCCAATACCACTTGTAGTTCCTGTAATTAACGTATACATATTCCTTTCCTTCTTTCTTGTCTATTTTATATCATAAAAGCAGATAATTTTCAATTACCTGCTTTCATTTTACCTCTCTTAATTTTTATTATGCTCTATACCTGATGTTTTTTCTCTTAAATTTGCTACTATTCCATTTTTCTTTTCTTGCCATTGCTTTGAATTTATTTGTTCAAATCTTATTAATGCAGTTCCAATGTTTTTATCATGTCCAAAAATGTGTGTGGCAAGTTGAGCTTCTGGAGTTTCTTGTACAAACTTTTCATCACTAAGCTGTTTTTTACTATATGAATGGGTTGTAAAGTCTAATTCTTCTAAAAATTTCATCTCTCTTTTTATTACTGCTGGAGATATCATATATATACTATCTTTATCTTTAAACCTATAAAAACCTCCATCTCGCATTTCTTTTATTTTATTAATTGCATCTAATAACTGTAAGTTGACTAGAGCTATTGTTTTTGATATTCCATTTTGGGCCATTAGTTCATGTAAGTCTGTTGGTAAGTGTAAATGAATACAATTACTTGATATTCCATAAGTAAACATATCATTAATAGGATATTTTTCATCATTTCTACTTTGAGAAATTTCTTCTATTTTCTTTGACAATTTTTCTCTTATATTCTCTTCATTGTTTCCAAATCTTTCTGTAATTTGCTCAATTTCAGTATCACTTTTCATATCTAATTGACCAAGTAAATGATTTACTGCTATTTCGTTTTCTGGTGTTCTCATTGATATTAAAATATTTTTCACTTCTTTTTTATTCATTATAATATCACTTCCCTTTTACTAATTATAACATAAATAGCAAAATTTAGTAAATAATTCATGTTTTATTTATTATCACTGATCATTTTTCTTTTAAACACTATTATTGATATTGCTAAAATTGCAATTGTGTATATTAAAAATACTATTATATTTCTTAGGCTTATTATTTGAATGTTATTGTTCATTATTCCTTTTATAATTTTTACACAACTTTCGAATGGAAGTATGTTGCATATTTTTGCAAATACATCTCCTAACATTTCTTTTGGAAAATACATTTCTCCTGTAAAGCATACTAATTGTACTACAATACTTGATATTCCCGATGATGCTTTTTCTGTAAATGTGCTTCCTATCAATATTCCTATTGCTATAAATAATATTGCAATAACGATAGATACCAAAATTGCCAATATGATGTTTATGCTAAAGCTTAATCCTAAGATTATGGCTAATATAAAAAATAATACATTTTGAATAATTATTATTGGAATTATTGAGATTATATAGCCTAATATATATTCCACTGGTTTCATTGGACTTGTGCCAAGTCTAATTAGTAATGATGTACTTCTGTCTTTTGCAACAAGCATAGCTGTAAAAAGTGTTAAAAAAGAAAATCCAAAAATAATTATTCCTGGTGTAAAGTTTTCTAATTTATAGTTTTCACTTGGTATATTAAATTGTTGAAATATAAAAAGTAAAAATAATGGCAATAGAATTGCAAATATTATACTTAATGGATCTCTTATTATTTCTTTAAAATTTCTTTTGGCAAAGTTTATTATTCTCATAATTCTCCTCCTGTTGCTATTTTTACAAAAGCATCTTCAAAATCTTTTGCATTTGATTTTTCTATTAACTCTTTTGGAGTTCCTACATCTATTAAGCTTCCTTTTGCCATTATTCCAACTCTATCTGATAAACTTTCTGCTTCTTCCATATAATGTGTAGTTAGTATAATTGTTATTTTTCCTTTTTGACTTTCTATAATACTCCATAATTCTCTTCTTGCAATAACATCTAAGCCTAATGTAGGTTCGTCAAGAAATAGTATTTGTGGATTATTTATTAAAGCCATTGCAATAGATACTTTTCTTTGCCATCCTCCAGATAAAGTTTTTGCCTTTTGATTTAGCACTTCTTCTAGTTTAAATGTTTTTACTAATTCATCAATTTTTTCTTTTGGATTTTTTATCTGATATACTCCTGCTATAAATTCCAAATTCTCTTTTACAGATAAGTTCATTGCAATTGCAGTTTCTTGTGGTGATACATTTAAAATTTCTTTTATTTTTTGTTTGTCTTTATTTATATCTAATCCATTTATTCTTATGTTTCCACTAGTAGGTAAAATCAAGGTAGATAGCATTTTTATTGTAGTGGTCTTTCCTGCTCCATTTGTACCTAACAAAGCAAAAAGCTCTCCTTGTTTTATTTTTAAACTAACATTATTAACTGCTGTTTTTTCTTTAAATTTTTTAGTTAGATTTTCAATTTCAATTGAATACATTTTTACTCATCTCCTTTTTGGAATATTTTATTTGATAAATCTTCAATAATATCAGACTTTACTAAAACTATTCCTTGTTTTTTATCACATAAAACAACAATTGAATCTCCTGGATTTATATTAAACATTTCTCTTGCTTCCTTTGGTATTACAATTTGTCCCTTTTCACCAACTTTGCAAATACCAACATATTTATCTTTATTCATAATTTTCTCCTTTCGGCTCAGTTATACTTTTCGTACTTATTATACTTTACCGACATTAAAAAAGCAACATCTTTTTAAAATGTTGCTTGAATATTTTAATATGAAATGTTTTTAGTGTTGCCATCTTTTAATAATACTTTTAAATATCTTTTACCATTTTCTATTCCTAAAAACTCTGCAACTGAACTTGCAACTTTAGTTTTAGTTTGATTTGGATTACCAGAACTTGGATTATGTATTACATACAAGTCGTTATTTTTAGTTATATAATATAGGTCAATTTTACTACCACTAGAAACTTTATATAAATATTTTGCATTAGTTCCTTCAATTAGTATTGCTCCTGTACTTTCGCTTATTGCAATTCCATTGCCTTCAATACTTGCTACTAAATCACTTGTATGGTCTGGTGCTCCTTCAGTTGCAACATAATCAATTAGTGTTACAGTTGTATATCTTTTAAAGTCTTTTGTAGTATATGTTACTTTATTGGTATTTGAACTTGTACTACTACTGTTTTCGGTTGAGTTTGTATTATTTGAATTTGCATTATTATTTGTATTTGAGTTAATATTTTTATTTGGTGTATTTATTGTTGCAATTTGCTTATTACCACTTGATGGTATTTTTTCATCTTTATTAAATATTTCTTCAAAATCAATGCCATCATCCATAATTTTATCAAAATCAACATTTTTGTATGTAAAAGACACCACTCCTACAATTAACATAATCGCTAATATTATTCCTAATACAGCTGGAGCCATTGATGTTTTTGGCTCTTCTTCATCTTTTAGTTTTATGTGTGTGTTTTTAGCTTTCCAGTTTTCGATTTTTATTGGTAGCCATAGTCCAAAAATTCCAAATGTGATAATACATAAAAACCACCATAATAGATAATTTCCTATTAAACTTAATGATTTTCCTGTAAATATTATTTTTTTGCGGTTTATAATAGTATGTTTTGCAAACCATCTTTGTCTATAACATACTACAAATGGATATAATAGACCAAATGAAATAAAGGTTAATATTTTGCTAAATAAGTTTACTCCAATTATTCCTAGTACTCCACCATCAAAGTAACTGTCTCCTTTGACAAATTCTTCTTTTTCAAAATGAATATTTGAAACTATCCATTGTTCTTTTTTAATTGGAACCCAAAAGCCATAAATTCCTAAAGTGATAATTGTAAGGAAAATCCATTTGAATTTTTGTACAAATAAAGATGCTCCTGTACCCTCAAATTTAAGTCTTTTTCCATTGTATACTGTATGATCTATAGTATACGCAATAAGTAATTTTTCTGCCCAAGCATGGGCAATTCCCAATGTTACAGCAGTTATGATAAATGCTAAAATCCTGTAACCTAACCATTCTAATACCTTTCCATCAAAGTATGAATCTGTTCTTTCTGCTTGTTTTACTTTTTGAATTTCATCATATTGTGTGTCTGCTATTTGTTCGTTCTTTTGTTCCTCCATTATAAATTTCCCCCTTTTTTATATACAATATATATATCATAACTATTATTTTTTTACAAGTAAATCACAAAAATAAGGTCGAATTTTAGAATTCAACCTTATCCTAATTGCTTAATTTTTATCCTAACGCAACATCTAATACCATCATTAAAACAAAACCAAAAATTAAACCAAAAGTAGATAAATTTTTATTGCCAATTATTGATTCTGGCAAAAGCTCTCTTGCAACTACTATTATCATTGCTCCTGCTGCAAATGATAATAAAAATGGTAACATACTTCTTATATACATTACAAGTATTGCACCTATCACAGCTGATACAGGTTCAACTAAAGCCGATGCCTGCCCTATCATAAAGCTTTTGAATCTTGAATATCCTTCTGTACGAAGTGGCAATGATACAGCCGCCCCTTCTGGAAAGTTTTGTATTCCTATGCCAAGTGCCAACATAACTGCACCAATTAGTGTCATTCCTGGCACTCCACTTGCTATTCCTCCAAAAGCTACACCTACTGCCATTCCTTCTGGTATATTGTGAATTGTAATTGCTGCTATTAAAAGTATGCTTCTCTTTAATGATCCTTTACCATTTATGCTTTTTCTATTTTTTAGCATTTTATCCAAGAACTTATCTGATATTAACACAAACAACCCACCTGTAATAAATCCAATAGTCGGTAACGCCCATGCTATGTATCCAAGTTCTTGTGATAAATCAATTGATGGTTCTAATAAAGACCAAAATGCTGCTGCAATCATTACTCCTGCACTAAAGCCTAATATTGCATTTAATATTTTACTATTTACTTCTTTGAAGAAGCAAACTACAAGAGCTCCTAATGCTGTTACTCCCCACGTAAATGTTGTTGCTAGTAATGCTTGAATTACTGGGTTTAATGTTTCAAACCAATCCAATTTATTCACCTCACATTACATAATATGTTTCTTTGATATGTAATGTGATAAAAGCAAACAACTAATTTTCTAGTTATTTGCTTTTAGTTAATTATTTATTACTTGCTATTTCATATTCTTCTAGGTTTGGTCTTGTTACATCCTCATCTTCTAAGTTATCAAATTGCCAATTTTTAAACTTTGTTGCATTTTCTTCTTCCGCTCCGTTGATTGCTTTCACTATCATTCCTGTTGACTTACTATACCAAAGCTTTAGTCCTAAGTTATTTATCTTATAGCATTCTTCTCCATCTACTATATCAGATGTTATAATTGATGACAATTTCATTGTTCTACTTGTATATTCATCAATCAAATATGGTATGTCATTTAATTCTTTATTTGCATCTTTTTCAACTGTAGCTTTTAATATACTTGGCACTAAATATATTTTTTCATTTGTGTTTTCATTATTCCATAAAATTAAATCTCTTCCATTGTTCTGCATTACATACATCTTTATTCCATCTTTGTAATAAATTTTATTTACAACCTTTTTTGAGTTATCTGTAGTATTTTCTAATTCTATTGTATAAGAAAAGTTTCCTACACTCATGTTTGTTCTTTGGTTTATTACAATTTTATTGATAATACTACCATTTATTATAAACCATAGCATCAATCCTACTACAATTACAGCTAATACTATAAAAATTATTTTCTCACTTGATTTTTTTTCTTTATTTTTCACAATATCATTCTCCTTATTCTTCATATGTATATTTATTGTTTTTATTATATTATAATCATAATTTTTATTCAATAGTTACAGAAAAAAAAATATGATTTTTTCAATTCAAACAATCTTGACCTATTTACGTCTTTAAGGTATAATAGTTTTTGAAACTACATAGTATAGTTTAGTAAATTATTTATTGGAGGACAAATGAAAAAAGAACAAACTATTATAAAATTCGATAATATTAAAGATTTGTTATATCATTCGGCCAATACTTATGCTGATAATATAGCATTTACAACAAAGATAAAAAATGGCAAAGAAGTTGAATATATAAATCACACTTATACTAATTTATTGGAAGATATTAATTATTTCGGTACTTCTTTATATAAATTAGGTCTACAAGGTAAACGTTCTGCTGTTGTGGGACATAATTGTTATGAATGGGCTGTTGCACATTTAAGTAACTTACTTGGAGGGATTGTTTCTGTTCCTTTAGATAAAGGCTTGCAAATTGGAGAACTTGAAGATTCTTTAATTAGAAGTGAAGTCGAATCAATAGTTTTTGATGAAAAACTAAAAGATATTATAGAAGAAATTAAAAATTCAGGAAAAACAAATATCAAGCATTTTATTTGCTTTTCCAAAGTACCTGGCTTTTTGTATTTTTATGATTTAATTGATGACGGAAAAAAAGCTATTGAAGCTGGTTATTCAGAATATATAAATTATAAAGTTAATCCTTCTGCTATGAGTATTTTGCTTTTTACATCTGGTACAACTTCTAAATCTAAAGCTGTTATGCTTAATCAAAATGGAATTGCAACAAATATATATGATATGCAATTAGTTGAAACTTTTTATAATACTGATGTAAATATTGCATTTTTGCCATATCATCATATTTTTGGATCAACTGGTATGCTTGTAATGTTAGCATCTGGTATGAAAACTGTTTTTCCAGATGGATTAAGGTATATTCAACAAAACCTAAAAGAATATAAAGTATCTGTTTTTGTTGGAGTTCCTATTCTAATAGATAAAATGTACTCTACTATTATGAAGGAAGTTGAAAGACAAGGTAAAACTAGGCTTATAAACTTTATGATTAAGCTAAGCAATTTCTTGTTAAAACTTCATATTGATATTAGAAGAAAAGTTTTTAAACAACTTATTGATGCTCTTGGTGGAAATATGAGATTTGTTATTTCAGGTGGTGCCCCTCTTGATAAAAGAGTTGGTAAATGGTTTAACTCAATTGGTATTCATTTAGTTCAAGGTTATGGATTAACTGAAACCTCTCCTGTTATATCTGCTGAAAATGATACTTGTGTAAAAGAAGGTTCTGTTGGAATACCTATGGGAAGTCTTGATGTAAAAATTAATAATAAAGATGCAAATGGTATTGGTGAAATAATTGTTAAAGGGCCAAATGTTATGCTTGGATATTACAAAAATGAAGAACAAACAAATGAAGTATTAAAAGATGGCTGGTTCCACACTGGTGATTTAGGTTATATAGATGATGATGGTTACTTATTTATCACTGGTAGACAAAAAGATTTAATAGTTTTAAAAAATGGTAAAAAAGTATTTCCTGAGGAATTAGAAATTTTGATAAATAGATTAGATGAAGTTGAAGAATGTTTTGTTTATGGTCTTCCAGATGCTCAAGATAGTAATGATGTTAAAGTCTCTGTTGAAGTAGTATATAACGAAACCGTTACTAAGTCTAAATACCCTAATGCAACTGAACAAGAACTAAAAGATATTATTTGGAATGAAATTAAAGAAATAAATAAAACTCTTCCTATGTACAAATATATAAAACATCTTGTTTTAACTAAAGAACCTTTAATAAAAACTACTACAAATAAAATAAAAAGAAATGAAGAACTAAAAAAAATTATTGAATTGGAGGGATAGTATGCATAGAGTAAAATTAGCTGACAGAGTATTGCCAACATATACAAAAGGTGAAGAAATTTTTAATATGGTATCACATATTGTCGGCGGTGCACTCGGTATTGCTGTTCTTGCTTTATGTGTTATATTTTCAGCATTACATCACAATGTTTATGGTGTAGTTTCTACCTCAATTTATGGCGTATCTTTAATTTTACTATACACTATGTCAAGTATATATCATGGTTTAAACCCTAATTGTACAGCAAAAAAGGTCTTTCAAATAATTGATCACTGCTCTATATTTATTCTTATAGCTGGAACTTATACTCCATTTGCTTTATGTACTTTAAGAGAATATGATACAGCTACTGGTTGGACATTATTTGGAATTGTTTGGGGATTATCAATATTAGGAATTGTACTTAATTCAATAGATTTAAAAAGATATAAAGTTTTTTCTATGATATGCTACATATTACTTGGTTGGTGTATCATATTTAAAATAAATGTAATTATAGAATTACTAACTATAAAAGGATTTATCTTATTATTAGCTGGTGGACTTGTATATACAATTGGAGCAATTTTTTATGGACTTGGTAAAAAACATAAATGGATGCACTCTGTATTTCATATTGCTTGTATAGTTGCAAGTGCATTACAATTTTTTTGTATATTCTTTTATGTAATATAACTTTAAAGGGGAAGAGTAAACTCTTCCCCTTTTTTTATTCTTACCATCCCATATTTTCTCCGGGCTTACTAAGAAGCCCTTGAATGGACGTAAGAATAGTTGCTATTGCACCAATTATAGTTGCAGTAGCGGCGAGGATTTGGATGTATTTGCTCAGCTTGTTGTTCATAACTATTCCTTACCTTTCATATTATTTTAATTTGAAATACATATATATTATACACTAGATTTACATAATTTTCAATTATTTTTTTAATATTCTAATAGCATTTAATACTGCAATTACTGAAACGCCAACATCTGCGAAAACCGCTTCCCACATTGTAGCAATTCCTACTGCACTCAAAACTAATACTAATGCTTTAATTGAAATTGCAAATACAATGTTTTGTTTAACAATTCTCATTGCTTTTTTAGAAATCTTAATAGCTTTATTTATTTTAGATGTTTCGTCTGTCATTATTACTATATCTGCTGCTTCTATTGCTGCATCGCTTCCAAGACCTCCCATTGCTATCCCTATATCTGATAATGCAAGTACTGGTGCATCATTTATTCCATCTCCAACAAATGCAAGTGTTCCACTCTTTTGTTTGATAAGCTCTTCTACTTTTTTTACTTTTCCATCTGGTAATAATTCAGTATATACTTTATCTATTCCTAATTTTTTAGCAACATCTTCTCCCACCTCTTTTTTGTCACCTGTAAGCATTATTGTCTGTTTTTTATTATCTTTTAATTCTTTTATTGCTTTATATGAATCTTCTTTTATTTCGTCTGATATAAGTATATAACCAGCATATTTATTTTCAATTGCTACATGTACTACAGTGCCTATTTCACTACATTTTGTATATTCAATATTGTTTTCTTGCATTAGTTTTTCATTTCCAACTAATACTTGTTTATTTTCAATTTTTACACTTATTCCTTTTCCAGATATTTCGTTTATATCTGAAATCAATTTGTCATCTATTTTTTCATTATATGCTTTTTTTATTGATACTGCAATTGGATGATTTGAATAGTTTTCTGCATAAGCCGAATATTTTATAATGTCTTGTTTAGATGCTCCTACTTCTTCTACTTTTTGAACTTCAAATACACCTTTTGTAAGTGTTCCTGTTTTGTCAAAAACCACTGTATTAACATTTGCTAAAGCTTCTAAATAATTTCCACCTTTGATTAAAACTCCTATTTTAGATGCTCCACCAATTCCTGCAAAAAAGCTTAAAGGTATTGATATAACTAGTGCACATGGACATGACACAACTAAAAATGATAACGCTCTATATAGCCATTCTGTGAAGTTTGCTTCTTTTATAATAATTGGTGGTACAATAGCTATAATTACTGCTAATATTACAACTACTGGAGTATAATATTTTGCAAATTTAGTAATAAAGTTTTCAGATTTAGATTTTTTATCTTCTGCATTTTCAATTAAGTTTAATATCTTACTAACAGTTGATTCTCCAAATTCTTTAGTTACTTGAATTCTTAATAACCCAGTCTGGTTTATACATCCACTAAAAACATTATCTCCTGTATTAGCTTTTCTTGGAACTGATTCTCCTGTTAATGCTGTTGTATCTAGCATTGACTCCCCTTCTATAATTTTTCCATCAAGAGGAATTTTCTCCCCAGGTTTTACAATAATTATTTCTCCAACTTTTACTTCTTCAGGATTAACTTTTATCTCAGCATTTTCTCTTAAAACATTTGCAAAATCCGGTCTAATATTCATTAAATTCTCTATTGATTTTTTAGAGTTATCAACTGCATAATCTTGAAATGTTTCTCCCACTTGATAAAGCAACATTACAGTGACAGTCTCTGGGTATTCTCCAATAGCAAAAGCACCTATTGTAGCTATTGCCATTAAAAAGTTTTCGTCAAATACTTCTCCTTTGAAAATGTTTTCTATTGCTTCTTTTAAAACTTCAAATCCAACTACTAAATATGCAATTACATATATAGCAATTTTTATTATTTGATTATCAATTGGCATTAGTAATGCTATTAAAAGTAATACTAATGATGTTAAAATCTTTATAATTTCTTTTTTCATAATATTATCTCCTTTTTATAAAACACTATATTCTGTGTTCAATATGCTCTGCACCGATTTCAAATACTTTTTTTACATGTTCATCATCAAGCATATAAAATACTTCTTTACCTACTCTTTTACATTTTACAATTCCACTTCTTCTTAATGTTCCTAATTGATGTGAAATTGAAGATTTACTCATACTTAAAACATTTGCAATGTCACATACACACATTTCATTTTTGTCTAAAGCTGATAATATTTTAACTCTAGTAGTATCTCCTAGAATTTTAAAAAACTCTGCTAAATTGTTAAACAGATCTTCATCATTTAACATTTGCTTTTTAGTACTTTCTACTACTTCTTGATGTATTGCATTACAATCACAAATGAATTCATTTCTAGACATACTATTTCCTCCTTAGTTTTATTATATGCAAGTATAGTTGAATGTTTACTCAACTTTGAATATATTATAGTTGAATGTATATTCAATTGTCAATTGTTTTTTATAGAATTTTCAAATAATTTTAATACAATAAAAAAGAACCAAAATTATTAAATCTTGGCTCTTTTTTATTTATAAATTATCTGTACTTATATCTTCTTTAACAATTGTTTTTAGGTCTTTTTTAGTTTTCTTTCCTCTAGTATTTGATGCATGTTTTATTATTGTTTTTTCATATAGATTTCTTGCAAATCTTGCATTTCCAAAGTTTTTAGTGTTTCTATATTTATCAATTACTTTTACTACTTCATCACAGGCTTCTTTAGTAATGCTAAATCCTGCTTTTTTAACCATTCCTTCAAAGATTTTTAATAATTCTTCAGATGTATAGTCTTTAAAATCTAGTGTATAACCAATTCTAGAAACTATACCTGAGTTAGCATTTAAAAATGCTTGCATTTCTTTTGTGTATCCAGCAAAAATTACAACTAGATTATCTCTATAATTTTCCATTGCCTGTATAAGTGTTGCAATAGCTTCTTTATTAAATGAATTTCCACTTCCTTCTTCAGATGCAAGTGAATATGCTTCATCTACAAATAGCACTCCACCCAAAGCTCTTTCAATAACAGCCATTGTCTTTGGTGCAGTTTGTCCAACATATTCTGCGACCAAATCTTTGCTTGATACTTCAATTAATTTATTTTGTTTGATATATTTTAAATTATATAGCATTTCTGCAATAATTCTTGCAACAGTTGTTTTACCTGTTCCTGGGTTTCCTAAAAATACCATATGTAAATTTATATCTTTAATTTTCAAGTCATCTTTAGTCTTATTTTTTAATTCTATTAAATCTACTAAATCTTTTAATACTTGTTTTATATTTTCTAGTCCTACAAGATTATTTAGATCTGCAAATATTTCGTCCATAGATTTTTCTTGTTCGTATTTTGGTAAATCATTTTCTGTTATTTCTTGATCTTTGCTAAATAATATTTTATTGCATAACTTATCTCTGTATTCAGGAAATGATAAATCTGTTTTTGGATATGTTGCAGCTATATAGTCTAATAGTTTAATTGATGCTTCATCTGTTATTTGACTACTTTCTTTTAATTTACTTAATACTTCTTGATAAACATCTTGCACATCTATATTGGTTGATTCAATTTTGAATTCAAAATATTTTTCAATCATATCTGATTGCATTGCTTGTTCAATTGTCTCAGGGGTTTTTGAAATTAAAATAGTTAAGAAATCTTTTGGATTTTCTTCTAACTTTTCTTTCATATTATGTAAAAATCTATCTTTGAATTCTTTTTCTTTTGCTGTAAATCCTTCAAAATCTTTTAGTACGATTACACTATTCTCTTTGCTATAAATCTCATTAATTTGTTCTGGTTTTTCTACATTATAGAAAGATGTTTCAATAGTAGATCCTCTTTTTATATATGAGAAAAATGTAGCTGCATCACTTATTATATCAATAATTCCATATGTAGTTTCTTTATTATTTGAATAAATGCACATATTAAATGGAATGTATTGTTTTTCTATTCCTTCACTATATTTTCTCATATACTCAATAATTTTTTTAAGAGTATTTTTTGATTGTTCTGTAATGTATAGTTTTTCTAACTTTTCAAAAGACTTTAACATAAATTCATCTTTTGTTTCTTTTATTTTTTCTTCAGTTAGCTCTTCTTTTGCCTCATCTTGCTTGTTTAATTCAATTGTAGGATAATCTTGGTTTAATCCTAATTCTTTTGCTAATTTTTCATTTTCTGCTTTAATTTTTTCCACTCCAAAAAAATCTTCATATACATCTTTAAAAAATTGTTTAGTATCCATATATTCCTCTCAATTGACAAATTATTTAACTTTTAATTCTATCATTTTCTCTTTTAGTTCTTTTTCAATATTTGCAAGTTCTACTTCAGCTTCTTGACGTTTTACTCTTCCATTTTCATGAATTTGTATAACTTGATCTAATGTATCAATTATATCTTTATTAGTTTTTTGTAATGTAGCAACATCAACAATAGCTCTTTCTGATTCTTCTGCAATTTCTATTGAACCTTGTTTTAATATTTCGCTATTCTTTTGTAGCATACTATTTGTTAAATCTGTAACAGCTTTTTGTGCTCCAATTGCTTGTTTAGCATTGTTTATTCCTAATGCTAATACCATTTGGTTTTTCCATAATGGAATTGTATTTGTTAAAGAACCTTGAATTTTTTCTACAAGTTCTGCTTCATTGTTTTGTAGTAAACGAATTTGCGGTGCCATTTGAATAGATATAATTCTTGTTGTTTTTAAATCATATATTTTCTTTTCAAATCTATTTATCATATTTTCCATATCATTTACTTTTTGCGCATCAAGTTGTTCTCCAGATTCTTGTGCCTTTTTTTGTAATTCAGGTAATGTTACATTTCTTAATTCTTCAATTTTCTTTTCACCTGCAATAATGTATAAAGATAATTCTTTAAAATACTCTAAGTTTTTTTCATACATTGTATCAAATATTGTAATATCTTTTAACATTTGTAGTCTGTGTTTTTCTAGACTTGCTTCAATTTTGTCTATATTTACTTCAATTTTTTCATATCCAGCTATTAGTTTTTCTAATTGTTTTTTTACACTAGTAAATAATTTTCCTAATCCAGTTTTGTTTGTATTAGCTATATCAGAATCAAATGATTTTATTTCACCCACAAGGTCTGCAAGTAAGTCGCCTACTTCTCCTGTACTTCTTGTTTTTACATCTTCTAATACGCTATCAGAAAATTGTGATATTTTTGTTTGAGCTTTTGCTCCATATTGTAATACTTGTGTAGCATCCTCAACATTTATTTTTTTATTAAATTCTTCTATTGCATCTTTTTCTTCTTGTGATAATAAATCATAATTTAATGATTTTTCAATTTTCTCATCTGTTACTTTTTTTGATTCTTGAGCTAAGCTCTCTACCTCAGCTTTATTTAATTCTTTATTAACCTTTAATTCTAATTCCTCCATTTTTTAATCTCCTTTTATTTTATTTTTTTAAATATTCAATCAACTGATTGTAAACATCCATCTTTAAGCTTGTTACTGTACTTGTTATATTTTGTGGAATTCCTATTCCTAATCCAGAAACATCATAATTTCCACCTGTAATACCAGTTCTAAATCCATATTCAGACCATGCAACTTGTTGAATTTCCTTATCCTCAAATGCTTGGTAAAATTGATTTCCATTTTCATCAAAAGTTGCTATACAATGTGAATTCCATATTGTTGGAGTTGGGTATAATATACGTATATCTTTTTTTACTTGTTCAAAACCTTCTGGATTTGAGTTTGCAAATTCAATTATACTTTTTTCATAATCAACTATCATAGGCTCTCCGCCCATACCTGTTTTTAAATATTTTTCAAACAAGTCTGCTGGTGTATTGTTCATATATCCAGACTTCTCATAAAATTCTTTTAATTTTGGTAAATTGGTTTGTAAGTTTTTGTCATTTATTGAACTCTCACACATTATTGATAATAATAATCCATAATATGTTGCACCTGGTGATGATGTAACAGGGTCTGTAGAAGCAACATTTATATTACCATACAATTGACTTAATCCTATATCAGACCATTTTTTACCTGTTAATATATAGTTCAAGAGTTTTGGCATATCTGTTATATAATATACTCCATCTTTTTGAGTTACTATTTTTTCTTTTTCTAAGGCATCAACAACTTCTCCCCAGCTATATATTACTATTGGAGTATTTAAAGTTAGTCCACCATTTAAAACTCTGTATCTGTCTGCTTCTCCTTCTGATTTATTTGGAGATAATTTATAATAATCATAAAATCTTTGATCAGAACAGAACATTGCATCATATTTAGTTGTTCCATCTTCTCTTACTAATGGATTTTTGATTAGTTTTCCATTACTCCATGAATCATAAACAACATTTAGTCCATATTTGTTTTCCATGATGTTTACTACTTTTTCATTTGCAATAAATCCCTCTTTTCCTCCACCTGTTGCTACATATACTGTTGTCAGATCTTTGCCTGATACTGAGTCTTTTTTGTCACCTATAAATTTAATTCCAACTATTATTAGTATTAGAACTAAAAATATTACGAGCCCTATAATTTGTTTTTTACTCACTATTTTCTCCTCCTTTATTAAATTTTAAAATCATTATCATCTACATCATAACCATCTGATTTTAACATTGTATCAAATACCTTCATTTCTGCATCAGTATCAATCATATCAGATTGGTATAAATTTGACAGTTGCTTTTTAAAAGCTTCATTTATTTTTTTAACCATTTTCTGCGTTGAATCCATGAACTTTTTACTGTCTTCTGTATTTAATTTTTGGTTTTCAATTTCATCATACTTAGTTAATATGTTTATAGTTACTGGCAAATAATAGTTAAAAAAGTTATTCATCTTTTTGTAACTTTCTGGCTTTTTTTCCACTGTTTCAATTATTTTTGATACTGTAACATGTATCTCTGATATATTTTTAGCTAATTCAGAATCTTCTACTTGAGAAACCATTTTTTGTATTTTAGTATTTATATTTTTTGCTTCATTTAAAGCCTCATATATATTTAATTTTTCTTGTTTTGTTTTTTCCGTTTTACTTAATATAAGTTCTCCTGCTCCAAAAGCACTAGCTCCTATTACTAATGATGGTAGCAAACCTATTGATAATCCTAAATATGGAACTGCAAAAAATGCTCCACCGCACTATTGCAGATACAATTGTTGAATTCTTCACTCTTTATACCTCTTCTTTTAATTATATCCTCTTACTTCTTTAAAAGCTCTTTTCAAGTCTTGTTTTCCATCAAAAACTTTTCCATTACTCAATTTTGCCATATCTTGTAGTTGCATTTCCATAGCACTTCCAAACATTATAGAATATATTGGTATTGATTTTCCATTTCTATTATACATTGTCTTTAATTCTGAAAATGTCCCTACATTTGCTTGTCCATCAGTCATTGCAATTATTGAAACATTATATTTTTCCATGTCTTCTTGATTTAATTTCATTAAAGCTTCTATAACAGCTGGATAAAGAGCTGTAGTACCATTCGGTAAAATTTTCTTTATATTCTTTAATAACTGTTCTGTTTTAGCTCCATTGTCTGTACTATAAGATTTCATTACCGTTCCATTAAATGGTATTATATCTATTTTATCCTTTTCTGAAAACTGTAAAAAGTCACTTGAAGCTTCATCAGATAATATGTAATTCATTGCATTCATCAATTCGCTATATCCCGTTCCAATCATACTTCCGGAATAATCTAGGCAAAATGCAACATGTACTGGTTTTCTTAACTCAGTTTGATATAAGTTAAGCGCTAGTTTTATTACCTCTGTACTTGGATACTTAACAGGTGAAATATATTTAGTAGTATCAATTCCCCAGTCCGGATTAAATATACTTTTATCTACATTGGAATTTACTCCACCATACCATGTTCTTCTGCCCTTTTCTTGTAGTAGTTTTTGTCCTTCATTGCTTAATATATAAGACTGTAAGTCTAAAAATACGTCTTTAGCATTTTCATTTTTGTTATCAATATAAGCAAATGGTGAGTCTGATATTGAAACTCCATCTACAGGATATACTGCATATAATGTTTCTTTTCCTTGCTGTTGTAATTTTTTATTTATATTTATAATTGAAGATTCATAAGTAACTACTGCTTCATAGTTTCCATTAAGGAATAGTTCTTCTAGAAAATCTTCACTTCCAGATGATCTTTCTAGACCTGTAAATAGTGTTGTTAGATTTTTAGTTAATTTTTCGTTTTGTAAATTTTCTTTTTTCAATACTTCTGGGTTTCCAGCTAGTGTGTATAGGAATCCTAAGTATGCTGATGCACCACTATTAGTACTTGTTGGGTTTGACATACTAAATTTTAATTTTCCACTAGAAATTACATTTACTATGTCTTTTGTTTTTATTGTTTTATCTGTAAATCCCAATTCTTTAGCTTTTGATTTTTTTATACCAAATACTATTGGGTTTATACTTGTATATTTTGAATTTGATACTTTGACATTGCTATCTAACATATAAAGCCATATAGAGTTTGAAATCCATACTGCATCATATTTTTCACCACTGTTTAATTTATCCATTATATCCAATGTACCAGCATATTCAATATTTACATCGTATTTTTTAGTTCTTGCATAATTTTGTATTACTTCCTCTAAATCTTTATTTTCTTGACTTGCAATTATATTGAATGTATTTTTAGTGAATGGATTTGTAATATTATTATTTTTATCATCTAGTAATCCACTATTATCTACTAATTCTATTACTCCAGCTATGATAATGATAAATATAAATATTACTTCCGCTACAACTAATCCAACTTTTGTATTTTTCAAACTACCCCCTCCTTGGTTTAGTTAATTATATATTTAAATATTTTAATTGGCAATATCTTTTGGCAAATAAATGCATATTTTAAAAGACAAGAATAATTTTTTAATTACTCTTGTCTTTATTTTAGAATTTAGAATTTATTTAAATATATTTTATCTGTATACAACTTGTTTGCAAAGGAATATACTACTCTTTTTAAAACATATTTATCAAAAGTAGTTTGCTCTTCTGGTATATATTCTTTACCTGCAAATATAGCACTAATTGCATCTTCTAATTCATTACAAAAATTATTATATATTATTTGCATTGGAATAGTTTTGGTTGCTGATTTTATCATGGTCGCAATATCATTTATACTGTATAAAGGTTTTAAGATACATATAACAAATAGGTTTGCAATATGTTCTTTGTTGTATTTTTTATTTATTGCAGGTTTTATCACTCCATGTTTAACATAGTTGTTAATCATGCTTTTGGTTATAACATGTCCTTCTTTTTCTTTACTTACATAATTTGATAAAGCATCATCTAAAAAGCATATTACCTGGTCCACATATAAATCTAGATTAGGTAATTCTTCCCATCTTGGAATATGAAAGTTAGCTATTTCCTTTTCTTTATAAATTTCTTGTTCCACTCTTTATTTTCCCCTTTTTATACAAGAATAATTGCCCAAAGGCAATTATTCTTTAATTTATCTCTTAATTTTATTAGTAGTGGTTTTTGCAAATTCTTTATCTCTAATTACTACTTTTCCTATTCTCTTGTACATTGGTAATATTGAACACTCTTTTGCAATATCTTTCTTTAAAGTTTGTTCTGCATCTTTTATATCCAATTCATTTAATTTATCTTCGTTTAAAAATACTTCTGCACATAGCCTTACTTCGCTACCGCTTTCGTCTTTAACTCCTGATACTACTACTTCTTGAACATAAGGTATTCTCATAATATAGTTTTCAATTTCTTCTGGGAATACATTTTTTCCGTTATCTAGAACAATTAAATTTTTCTTTCTTCCTGTGATCATCAATTGGCCTTTATCATTTATTCTTCCATAGTCACCTGTTCTAAACCAACCATCTTGTAGTACTTCTGCAGTTTTCTCTGGATTTTTGTAATATCCAAGCATAACTATATCGCCTTTAACGCAAATCTCTCCGTCTCCCTCTGGTGTTACGTCCTCAAGTTTTATTTCTACACACTCTAGTGGGAAACCTACTGTTGCGCAGTCATTGCAGTAGTCCATATTAACACTAACTAAAGGTGAACATTCAGTTATTCCATATCCATTTATTAAATCAAGACCTATTGTATCAAAGAATTTTCCTAGTTCAGGTCTTACAGCTGCTCCACCTGTTACTATTTTTCTTAAATTTCCTCCAAATGCGTCATGTATTGATTTAAAGAATTTCTTTCTCAAATCTATTCCTATTTTTCTAAGACCATTACTTACTACCATCATTACTTTTAAAATTTTGTCTTTGTGGCTTTCTTTAGCATTTGACCATATTTTTTTATAAAATAGTTCTACAAAAGCTGGTACTACATATATATAGTCTGGTTTATACAATTGTAAGTTTTTAAGTACTGCTTTTAAGCTATCATTTATACATATTGTTGAATGATGATGTAATGATACTAAAATTCCTGCAACTGCTTCATATGTATGGTGGTATGGTAAAACTGATAAACATCTATCATATACTGTTGAAACTCTTAATCCGTAATATACTATACTTATTAGGTTATGCTCTGATAGCATTACACCTTTTGCCATTCCTGTTGTTCCTGAAGTATATACAAGCATTTTTAGGTTATTATGATCTGTTACCATTTCAGCATAAGTTTTGTCTCCACCTTCGTAAAGTTTTTTACCTTCTGCTTTGAACTCATTATATGATAATCTATTTCCTTCTGTTTTTTCTGTGCTGAATCCTATAAAATATTTTACGTTTGGTGCTTTTTCAGCTATCTCGTCAATATTTTTTTCATATTTTTTTGCATAGAATAAAACTTCACTATCACTGTCATTTAAAACATTGATAATATCGCATACTGGTAGTTCTTTGTCAATTGGAACTATTACTCCTTTGCTCTTTAATACTGTTAAATACACAGTAACCCATTTATAACTATTTTCGCCTATTACTGCTATATGTTTGTCTGTCATGTTTATAGAATTTAATGCTGTTCCTAATTCAAATGTATCTTCTTGAAATTCTTTATATGTAACATCTATTACTTTTCCATTTTCATCTTTATATTTAAAAGCAATTTTGTCACCTGCTTGTTCTACAGCCATTTCAAGTAGTTCTTTGATAGTTCCTACTTTTTGAACATCATAGTATTTTAAATCTTTTATCTTTCCCATATTCACTATTCCCTTCGTATATATAATAGTTCGATATTTTTCAAACTATGTTATCTAGTTTTCGAAACCATTATATACATTCTTATTAAATTAGTCAATATTTATTACTATTTTTTCCAATAAAATTTCACACTACAAACGGGTGGCTCATGCCACCCGCTCTATATTTAATAACCTTTTAATTTATTTTAAATTTTTATTAAAAACTCTGGTAATCCACTTGAATATGGTGCTATGTCATATTGTTGAAAATATATTACTATTCCTTTTGGTGTCAAATAATAGCTATCAAAATTTATGGTTTCTAATACCAATTGGCAATAGTCTGGAAAATATGCACCTGTTCCAGCTTCAATTTGTTTTGCTATTTGTGAATTTATTTCTTTTACTATATCTATCTGATAGTTTGGATTTTTTCTAAAAAATGCTTGTAATGGTATTTGATAAGCATGTTCCAAATCCCAAGTTTGTGAGCTTCTCACAGTTGAGCCATGTGCTCCACCTGTGAATGTATAATCATCAAAATATAAGCTTATTAGTTTATCATTATTGTATGTTACTGTTGTTTCTCTATATAGTTCATATATCATAATTGGATACCCTTGTTGTTTGTTATAATCATATGTTTCTTTTGCTTGGTTATACAATTCTCCTTCTGCAAACTCTTTTAATTTTAATGCTTCTTGTCTATTTATATGATTAAATCTTTGTTTTCCAATATCATATTGGCTTTGCGTTATCTCTGGATATTTTATAGTATACTTTAATATTACTTCTCCTTTGTAATATAATTGCTTTTCAGCAATGTTTATTTTTACTTTGTTTTCCATATTATTTATAAAACTCCTTTTTTCATATAGTATGAAAAAAGGAGTTTTTATGTTCTAATTTAGTTCTTCAACAAATTCTTTTGCTTTTTGTTTTAATTCTTCTAATGTTCCATCATTGTTTATATGATAATCATATTCATATTTATTTACATCTCTATCAGAGACATTTGTGTTTATTGCAGCAACATTCTTATTTGTAATAAGCAAAGTTTTAGCATTTAAGCACTGCTTACATTTTTCAATTTCTTCACATTCTCTAATATGCACAAACATTATTTGTTTATCAGAGTTTTTAAATTCTTCTGCCATATTAGAAATGTATTTAAATGGAGCATCATTATATTCAATACCAAGTTCTTTTAAATCTGATAAAAATTTTCTAGACTTTTCGTCTTTTTCTCCATCCCATCCTGCAAGAACTTTTGCTGCTTCTTTTACTTTATCTACAGAAGATATGTTCATTATAGAAGTATACTCTCCACAAAATTGCACAAAAGTATCTTTTCCAACTCCACCACTTCCGTTTATAACAACAATTTCTTTCATTTCATCATTCCTTTAATAACTTCAATCTCTGGTTCTGTTTCTAATCTTGCAAATAGTACCTCTGGTTTATCTGTAACTTTAATATCAACTAGTTTATCATAATTTGCTAAGCTATCCCATGTTCTTAATTCTTCTGGAATATTAAGTTGATTTAACATTTTTTCAGAAGTATGTTTCATATATGGATTGATTAGTATAGCTATTCTACGTAGATTTTCTACCAAATGATACATTACAGATTTTAGTTCTTCAGTTTTTTCTTCTTTAAACAATACCCATGGTGCAGTTTCGTCAATGTATTTATTTGTTCTAGAAACCAAATTCCAAGTTTCAATAATAGCATTGCTAATATGATATGTGTCAAATTGTTCTTCTACCTGTTTAATTGAATTGTTTGAAAATTCTTCTAGTTCTTTATCTAGCTCTGATACTTCTGCTGGATATGAAGATATTTCTCCTCCAAAGTATTTGTTTATCATTCCTATAGTCCTATTTAAAAGGTTTCCTAAATCATTACACAAATCAAAGTTGAATCTTTCTACAAATCCCTCTGGTGTGAATGTTCCATCTTGACCAAATGACATTTCTCTTAATATAAAGTATTTAAATGCATCTAATCCATAACGTTCAATAAGTGGTTCTGGATATATAACATTTCCTTTAGATTTAGACATTTTACCATCTTTCATCATAATAAATCCATGTGCATAAATTTGCTTTGGCAATGGTAAATCTAATGCCATTAAGAAAATTGGCCAATATAGTCCGTGGAAACGAATAATATCTTTACCAACAATATGCAAATCTGCTGGCCAGTATTTTTTCATCAAGCTGTCATCATCTGATAGATATCCAAGTGCTGTAATATAGTTTGTTAAAGCATCTATCCAAACATATACAACATGTTTTGGATCTTTTTTTACTTTTACTCCCCAATCAAAACTTGTACGACTTACACACAAATCTTCTAATCCTGGTTTTAAGAAGTTATTAAACAACTCGTTTTTTCTAGACTCTGGTAAAATAAAGTCTGGGTTATCATTATAGAATTTTATAAGTCTGTCTGCATATTTTTTCATATTGAAGAAGTATGACTCTTCTTTCATTTTCTTTACTTCTCTACCACAGTCAGGACATTTTCCATCTACTAATTGAGTTTCTGTAAAGTAAGTTTCACAAGGCATACAATACCAACCCTCATATTCTGATTTATATATATCTCCTTGTTCCATTAATCTATCAAATATCTCTTCTACTACTTTTGTATGTCTTTCTTCTGTAGTACGAATAAAATCATCATACTCTATTTCCATTAAGCTCCATAATTTTTTAGCTTCATCAGCCATTTCATCTACATGCTCTTGTGGAGTTTTTCCTCTTCCTTCAGCTACTTTTTGAACTTTTTGTCCATGCTCGTCCATACCTGTAAGCATGTATACATCAAACCCTCTAGCTTTTTTATATCTTTTTATAGTGCTTGCTAGTGCTGTAGTATAAGCAGTTCCTATATGAAATTTTCCACTTGGGTAATAAATAGGTGTTGTTAAATAAAATTTTGGCATAAAAATTCCCCCTCTTAATATAAAATCGAAACTGTTGCATAGATAATAGCAACAGTTATATCATCATATCCTTCGTATCTTATTATGCTTAGACTTTGTTCCAGAACCAGTCTAAACTATTATCAATACTTTTTCTTTTTCCTTCTTTTACTTCCATATCATCTACCCATAAATATGATATAAATGATAAGAATATAAATATTAAGTCAACTCCTGCTGATGTAACTATTGCCATGTAAATTTCTTGGCTTTGAGAAGATGTAAATATGAATTCTATTGTATGGCAAATTAACAAACCAATAAAAGCAAATAGCATAGTTCCTGTAATCCACGCTCTCTTATTTGCTTTAGCAAGATACAATACTAAAACAAATAATATTACTCCTATCAAAATAGAAAATGGTTCTTCAAAATTAATAATTGGCATTTAAAATTCCTCCTTTGTATTTTTTATTTTAATTTAATTTTTTCTCAATTAATTTTGCTAATCCTTCTGCTTTTTCTCTAATGTACTCTTGGTTTTCTCCTTCTATCATTACACGAATTAAAGGCTCTGTTCCTGATGGTCTGATTAGTACTCTTCCGTTTCCAGCAAATTCTTTTTCAAGTTTTGCTATTTCTTCTTGAACTTCTGTATCTTCTTTATATAAATTCTTTTTGTCACTTGAAACTTTTGCATTTACAAGTACTTGTGGATACATTTTTATAATTTCACATAGCTTTGAGGCTGTTTGTTGTTCGTCGAGCATAACTTTAATTAACATTAAAGATGTTAATATTCCATCACCTGTTGGATTATAGTCTAAGAAAATAATATGTCCTGATTGTTCTCCTCCTATATTATATCCGTTTTTTAGCATTTCTTCAAGAACATATCTATCTCCAACTTTAGTTTGTACTAAATTCAAATTATTATTCTCTGCATATTTTTTCAGACCTAAATTGCTCATTACTGTTGCAACTACAGTGTCATTTTTTAATGTTCCTTTTTTCTTCATGTAGTTTGAAATAATTGCTAACAATTTGTCTCCGTCAATTTCATTTCCTTTTTCGTCAATTGCTAAACATCTATCTCCGTCTCCATCATAAGCAATTCCTAAATTACAATTGTTTTCAACTACATATTTTTTTATCATATCTAAATGTGTTGAACCACAATTTTCATTGATATTTACGCCATTGGGAGTATTGTTCATAATGTAATGTTTTATTCCTAATGCTGTAAATACTTTTTCTGCTACAACTGATGTAGCGCCATTTGCTGTATCTATTGCAACTACAAAGTCACTTGTGTCATAGCTCTCAAATTCTTCTTCAAAATTCTTTCTAAAGAAATATACATATTCATCTAAAAGGTCTGTTCTTACTTCTGCTGTTCCTATTTTATCATTAACAGCTGTAAATTCGTCTAATTTGTCTGAATCCATAATTTCTTCAATTTCTTCTTCTATTTCATCTGGAATTTTCATTCCTTTGTTACTAAAGTATTTTACACCATTAAATTCATATGTATTGTGTGATGCTGAGATAACAACACTTGCATCAGCTTTAAGTTTTTTAGTTAAGTATGCAACTCCTGGTGTCGGAATTACTCCTAAACTTTTTACATTTGCACCATAACTTAAAAATCCAGCTGTCATAGCGCTTTCTATTAGTGTTCCCGAAATTCTAGTATCTCTTCCTATTAGAATTGTAGGTGCATGGTCTGTATGTTTTGCTAAAGCATATGCTCCAGCTTTTGCTACACGGTATACTAAACCTGGTGAAAGCTCAGTGTTTGCTATTCTTCTAATACCATCTGTTCCAAAATATTTTCTCATTATATTGTCCTTTCTAACGTTTATTATATATTAAGTTATTCAATTTATATCTTTATTGTGTATCACTTTTTGAATTATATCACAATATAAAAATTTTGCAAGATATTATTTTACATCTTTTCAGGCATTTTGATACCTAAGATTTTAGCTCCAGTTTTTAGTACTAAACCTGTAGCATATGTTAGATATAGTCTTGCATCTTGAACTGTTTTTTCTTCACCAATTATTTTATTTTCATTATAAAAACTACTAAATGCTTGTGCTAATTTTATCAAATATCTTGCTATAATATATGGTTCATATTTCTCAGCAGATTGTTTTAATATGTCTTCAAAAGAGTATATTAATTTTATTACTCTTAAAGAAGAGATATCTGTCAACTTTGAAAAATCAACTTCATTTATTTCAGGTACATATCCTGCTTTTTCTAGTAAGCTTTTAGTTCTAACATATATATATTGCATATATGGTCCTGTTTCTCCATTAAAGTTAAGCATAGCATCCCAGTCAAATATCTCATCTTTAATTCTGCTATTGTATAGGTCATTAAATATAACTGCTCCAACTCCTATTTTCTTAGCAATTTCTTCTTTATTTTCTAGGTTTGGATTTTTTTCATCCATAATTTGTGTTACTCTGCTTATTGCTTCATTTAGCAAATCTTCTAGTTTTATAACATTTCCTTCCCTAGTTGACATTTTACCTGTTTTTAATTGTACCATTCCAAAAGGAACATGTACAAGTCCATTTGTATATTTCTCATCTAAATTCAAGTGTTTAGCAACTTCAAATATTTGTTTAAAATGTAATATTTGTTCATATGAAGTTACATATATAGCTTTGTCAAAATCGTATGTTCTTGCCCTATAAAGAATTGCTGCTAAATCACGTGTAGCATATGTAGTAGAGCCATTCGTTTTTTCTATAATACATGGTGGCATATCATACTTATCTAAGTTAACTACCATTGCTCCTTCAGAAGGTTGTAATAGACTTTTTTGTTTTAGAATATCTACCACTTCTCCCATTTTGTCTGAATAAAAGGCCTCTCCGTTCCAAGAGTCAAATTCTACATCTAGCAATTTATACACTTTTTGGAACTCTTTTAAACTTAGTTCTCTAAATTTTGTCCATATTTCTACACAATATTCGTCCCCATCTTCTAGCTTTTTAAAATTATTTCTACACTCTTCTAATACTGCTTCATCTTCTTTGCAAAGGTTATTTATTCTAACATAAATTTTTGTAAGCTCATCAATAGGGTTTTCTTCTATATTGTATTCGCTTCCCCATCTTTTATATCCCTCTATCAATTTACCAAATTGTGTCCCATAATCGCCCAAATGGTTAACTCCTGTACAATTGTATCCTAAATGTTTGTAGGTTTTATATATAGCATTTCCTATTACTGTTGAACGTAAATGTCCAATATGAAATGGTTTAGCAATGTTTGGCGCTGAATAGTCTATTACTATATTCTTTCCTTTTCCAACTTTGCTCTCTCCATAGTTTTCTTTTTTGTTTGCAATTTCAGTTAATACATTTGAGATATACTCTTGTGGCATTATATAAAAGTTTAAATATCCATTTACAACTTCTATATTTTGCATAAATCCATCTTCAAATTCTATATTGTCTTTTATTTCTTGTGCTATCATTTGAGGAGCTTTTTTTAATTCTTTTGCTAGTCTAAAACATGGGAAAGAAAAATCTCCCATTTTTTCATCTGCTGGTATTTCAATATATTCTATGATTTGTTCTTGTGGTATGTTTGTTGTTTTGCTTATTTGTTCTGCTATTTTTTGCTTAAAGTCTATCATTGTTACACCCTTTCTTTTAATCTCCTAGATTTATTCCAATATCCCTTGCTGTTTTTACTAAATCATTATCTAAATTTACTCTTCTAATGTTACTCTCTGGTGTATTGCCAGAAACAGCTCCAATTTTTTTGTTATTTCCAACAACATCCTCTAATGGAACACTGTTTAATTTTCCATCTTTTATAACTGTTAGTACATTGAATTTTCCTGCTAAAGCAAGTTCCATAGCTTTTGCTCCATATTTAGTAGAAAGTACCCTATCAAATGAAGTTGGGCTTCCTCCTCTTTGCATATATCCTAATACTGTACATCTTGCTTCTAATCCTGTTAATTCTTGAAGTTGCTGAGCAACTTTTTCTCCTGCTCCTCCAAGTTTGTTATTATCTACACCTTTGCCTTTATTTCTTACAGCTTTTACTGTAATATCTCCACCTATTGGCTTTGCTCCCTCTGCAACAACTACTACGCTAAATTGTTTTCCACGCTTTTTACGGTTAAGAATTTTTTGTGCTGCTTTATTTATATCGTAAGGAATCTCTGGAATCAACGCAACATCTGCTCCACCAGCAATAGCTGACTCTAGAGCAATCCATCCTGCATATCTTCCCATAACTTCTAATACCATAATTCTATGGTGTGTATCTCCTGTAGTATGAAGTCTATCTAAAGCTTCTGCTGCAACACTTACTGCTGTATTGTATCCAAATGTAATTTCTGTACATGCAACATCATTATCTATTGTTTTTGGGACTCCAATTACATTTATACCTTTAAGAGATAAGTCTCTTGCTGATTTTTGTGTTCCATCTCCACCTAGTGTGAATAGACAATCTATACCATCATTTTTTATATTTTCTACACATTTATCTGACAAATCCTTATATACTGTTTCTCCGTTTTCTTCTACTGGATAGCAAAATACATTTGAATTTGTAGATGATCCAATTATTGAACCTCCCTTTGGCAATATTCCTATTGCATTTCCTGTAGCACTTGTACATAATTGTACATAATTGTTTTCCAATAGTCCTCTATATCCATCTATAAATCCATAACATTCTACATTATTATTTTCAGCAGTTTTTATAATTGCTCTAATAACTGCATTAAATCCTGAAACATCTCCACCATTTGCTAAAATGGCTACTCTTTTTATCATAATATTTCCACCTTTCAATCTTCACTGCTACTATTATACCAATAAATAAAAAAAATACAATAAAAAATGGCAAAAAAATATAAAAGGTGGCTGTATTTTAGCCACCTTTTAAAAATTCTAAAGACCTAATTTAAGAGCCGAAATTTCATATGTTACTTTGTCAACTATCACATCTCCAGAATATCTTTTAATATAGTTTCTGGATTGGTACCGTCCTACCAGAGATATCATATCTCCAGTATTATATTGTTCTTCAACCTCTTTTGCTGTCTCATTCCAAAAGATAATAGGGATATATGACCATTGATTTCCCTTATTACTTTGAGTAGCAATCCTTATATCAATGATCTCTTTCCCTGATGGAGTTTTTCTTATTGTTCTTTTTTCTACTATTTTGCCTGTAACTTTCACCTCGTTGTTTGGATCTGGAATATTTAAAGTGGCCCAGATTTTTTCGATATATACATAATTTTTGTTATGTATTTTTCCATTTCTTCCGGTATATGTGTATGTTCTTATTTCACCACATATTCCCACTTCTTCACCGACTTCTAATTCTTCAATTTCTTTCAATTTCCATTCAGAAATTTGAATCATCAGAATATCACTTGTTCCGCTTCTCCTTTTCACACTCAACTTTGCGCTGAAGATTTTCTTGTCTCTTACATAATGGTGAAAAGATAATTTTTCGACCAATGTTCCATAGACAATAACTTCATTCCGGTACATAATAATTTGCCTCCTCATAGATCTCTTTTGTTGATATGAAAATTTTTTCATACCATTAGTAATGATACTAACATTTACATTATACCACAATTATGTAAAGCCGTCAATTTTTGCCACTTATATTTATTTTATTTGTTTTTACATTTAGCTCTCTGGTTATAATATTTTGAATTTGTGCAATATCTTTTTCGTCTAGTTTGTCTTTTTGCACTACACCTGTTACATTTCCATTATTTACAAATATCACAATATCTTGAAAACCTTTTGTTTTTATTAAATTCTCAGCTATCATAATAGCATTTTTTTCATTGTTTATTCTTTTTATTTCTTCTTGTGCTGTTTTCTTTTCTTCTGAACTTAAATTATTAGTTTCTAATATTTTTTGGTAATTGTCTAACATTTGAGAATACATTTTGTCTCTGTCTAATCTCGACTGTGCAAAATAACTATCTTCTTGTGCTGATGTATTTTGAGTTATGTTGCTAGCTGTATCTTCTTTAGTTTTATTCGTAGTAGCAACATTTTCTGTATTTTCTACAGTTTCATTTTGTGTTTGGTTATTTTCTTTAGTCTCATTTGCACTCACTAATTGAGCATCACCTATTCCCGCCATTAGTTCTGAATCAGCTGCACTACTTGTAGGTATTAAATTCCTTTCTTTATTTTGGTTTGCAAAATTTAAATATCCTGCTGTAACTAGCATAAGTGCTATTACTGCAACAACAATTTGATTTCTTTTTAAAATTTTCATATATACCATTTCAAATCCTTTCTTAATTTTCGCTCATTGCAAAAACTTGTATTTTATGTGATGCCAAACCTGTAACCGCTTCGACTGCTTGAATAATATCGGCTTTTATATTTGTATTTGTAGCTCCTTGTGCTGTAACAATTGCGCCTTCAACTTTTGGACTCACAGTGCTTTGTGTTATAGGTGTTTTGCTTCCATTAGTTTCTTGATATATAACTTCTCTTTTTACGTCTGTTTCGACTACCTTTCTTGTTCCACCAGTTTTATCTTGTTCTTGAGTGTCTTTTTGAGATGAGTCTTCGTTATATAACGGAACTGTTTGGCTAGTTTGTGAATATGTAATTAAAACCTTTACTTTTCCTACTCCATTTATTTTTTGAAGTATGTCTTCTAACTGATTGCACAAGTTATTATCTTTTTGTTCTGTAATACTTTGTTCTTGTGTAGCTAGTTTTTTATTGCTATCTGTACTTTTGGTATCTTCCTTTTTATCCTTCCAAATTAAGTTTATAGCTACTAATACTACAATAAGTATAATTAAAAAAAATACTAGGTTTTCAATTTTCTTTTTGTTATTTCCATCATCTGATTTTGAAACTAGTTCCTTTATTTTCTCCTTAAACATATTCACTCCTCCTAATTTATATTTATATTTTTCTCTTCTAAGTTATATATGCCACTTAAATATGCTTTCAAATCATTTTGTTCCTTAGTTGAAATGCTTATATCCTCTTCTATGTTTTCAGTAGTATTGCTAATTGTAATATTTATTTCATTTACACCCTTAACATCGTTGTTTTCTTCATTTTTCCTTTTGCTAACTTGTGCAAATATCTTTTTTAAAGTATATTGCTCATCATTAGATATTTCTAAAGTCAAACTTTTAACACTATACCCTTTTTCTTGTATCTTTTGCTTCATATCATTTTTCAAGTTTGTTATATATACTTGTTTAATTTGATTTTGTTGGCTATTCTCTATATTTTCCTGACTGCTTTTTGCAGATACTTCTATATATGTATTTATGTCATATATGTCTGATACTCTAAATTCATTGCCTGTAACTTTGGTTATTACAGGAGAAACTATTGAAAACAAGATGTATACTCCAATTACAACCTTAACATATTTTTTGCAATTGCCATCTGGCAGAAGCATTTCAATAATTGTACCAATTATAACCGCTATTATTATTCCTTGTATCCAACCACTTATCCAATTCATGATTTTTCTCTCCTATAATTCATTTGTACCTTAGTTGGAAAAGAATTAAATTTTGACATTGTAATTATTTCTCAACTATCTATACATCAGTCCACTATTCGTTATCTTTAGTACCAAAGTAGTTCCCACAATTAACATTACAGACACACTACACATAATAGCAAGTAACATTTTAAAAGTGTTTCCCATTTCTTCTAAAAGCTTTACTATTTTCTCATCTGCTATTGGTTGACATACAGCTCCTGCTAGGTAATATAGTCCCATCAGTATTGCGAGTTTAATTATTGGGCCAACACATATTGCAATTACTACCACCACTCCAACTATTCCAACTGCATTTTTTAATATGTTGCTACACCCCATTACAGTATCTACTGCATCACCTAATATTTTACCTACTACTGGTATAAAGTTTGAAACGGCAGCTTTAGTAGTCTTTGCAGTTATTCCATCTACTGTACTGCTTAGGCTTCCTTCTACTGAAATTATTCCTACAAATAAAGTAAGTACAACTCCTAATGTCCATACAACTGTAGAATTAAAGAACTTTGATAGCTTGTCTACTTGAATTCTGCTAGATACTTTTGAGATAATTGCTAATGCTGTTGATATTAGTACAAATGGTAGTAAAATAGTAGTTATAAAGTTGCCTATGAAAGTTATTATAAATAATATAATTGGTTCTAATATTCCAGCAGATGCAAAGTTACCAGTAGTTAGCATTAAAGTAATAAGCAGTGGCACTAGGCTATTCATAAATCCAACTAGGTTTTGAATACTTGTTTTTACCATTTGAAGAATATCTGAGAAATTTGCCATTATCAAAGTAACTATCAAAATATATTGAACATAATATGTAATTTGGGCAACATTTTTGTTTTCTAATCCTTCACTAATACTTTTTAATATGCTATGAATTATAATTATTACAAGTATGCTTCCTAATACAGTAGCACAGTTTAATACTTCTTTTCCTACTAAACTTACTATGCTTTTTATAATTGTGTCATTGTCAATTTTGCCAGTAATTGCTGAAGTAAATAATTCATTTACATCTATATCTTTAAAAGTATTTTGTGTATACTTTTGTGCTTCTTTTATAAAGCTTGATATGTTCAATTCTTCTTGTTGTGATTGTAAAACATCTTGACTAGTTGTTTCTGTAGCTGTGCAAATGCTTGGAATAAAAATTAAAAACAAAATGGTCATGATAAATATTTTTTTCATTTGTTTAATTCCTTTTCATGGCAATAGTTTTAATATTGTTTCTAGAAGGCTTGCTATTATTGGTATTGACATAGAAATAATTAAAACTTTTCCACCTAAGTCTACTTTATTGGCTATTGCTGTTTCTCCTGTGTCTTTGCAAATGCTAACTGTAAATTCCGTCAAAAATGCTATTCCAGTTATTTTTATTAGGAGTATTAGAAATTCATTGTTTATTGCAGTTTTATTTGATAATGTTGTTAGTAAATCTATTATTGCTCCTATCTTGTCCATTATCATTACTAAAATTAACACTCCTGCTGCTAAAGAAACATACAGCACAAATTCTGGTCTATATTGTTTTACAATTACAATTATAATTAGTGAAATTAGCCCGAACTCCAATAATTTTAATTATATCCATTGCCTTTTATCCTTTCTTATAGTCCAAACATCGTTCTTACACTGGTAAATAGTGTGCTAATTTCTTTTATTACAAGAGTAAGAACAATTACAAGGCCTGCTAATGTCGTCATCATTGCTTGATCTTCTCTTCCTGCTCTTACTAGAACTTGATATAGCACAGCTACTAAAATTCCAATTGCTGCTATTTTAAATAATAAACTAATATCCATACTTTACATCTCCTTTTAAATTAGTATAATTGCAATTGTTAGCCCTGTGACTAAACCTAAAGTTCTATACATTTTTTCGTTTTTTCTACGTTCTTCTGAAGCATTTTCTAGTTGTGCAGTCAAGAAGTCATTTACTACTTCAATTTCACTAAGTTGTCCATCTAAATCAGTTTGTCCTAGTAATCTTCCTAAATTTTGTATTACTGAAATGTCTTCTTGATTTAAATTACACTTGGTTTCTTGTAAAGCTTGTACCCATGCCTCTCCTGCTGGAATTTCTTTCATTCCATTTGCCGCCCTGTCAAAAATACTCCCAACATTTCCTCCTATTTTGTTTGCTATTTCCATAAAAACATTTGGAATAGGCTCATATGTAAATTTAATTTTAGTTGCAAACATATTAAGGGCATTTTTCATTTCTTTTATTTCCCTTTCCCTGTTTGCATACTTTTTAGAAAATAGTATTCCTATTATACTACTTGTAACTATAATCATAGCTAATATAAATAATCTAAAAGCTAACATTTTATTTCCTCCTAAACTGCTTTTCTTTGGTTTTGTTTTTCATATACCAAGTGTACGTCTCTTCTGTTGTCCAAAATCAGTATTTTGTCTATGTATCCATTTAGCACTAGTTGACTTAGTATTGGATTTTCTTTAATTTGTTCTAAGCTATCTCCATGTGCTGTAAATATTCCATTTACTCCTGAACTAATTGCATATTCAATTGCTTCTATATCTTCTTTGCTCCCTATTTCATCTGCAATTATTACCTTTGGGCTCATAGACCTGACTAACATTTTCATTCCAAGTGCTTTTGGTATATTATCTATCACATCTGTTCTTATTCCTAAATCATTTTGTGATACTCCTTTATATGTAGCAGATATTTCACCTCTTTCATCTACTACACCACAGTTAACACCTTTGAAATTCATTTCTGGAATTCCATTACTAATTCTTCTAATTATGTCTTTTAATAATGTGGTTTTGCCTAAACCTGGTGGTGAAACAATCAGGGTGTTCCATACAGTATTTCTGTTTAATATATGTATAATAGCTTTATTACTACAGTTTAGTACTTGCCTTGCAATTCTAAAGTTTAAACTACTAATGTAACTCAAGGTTGCCACTTTTCCGTCTTTTATTACTGCATTTCCTGTTACTCCTATACGATGTCCTCCTTTTAAGGTTATAAATCCTTCACATATTTGGCTTTGATAAGAATATAAAGAGTTGTCACATACTCTTTGTAAAATTTGAAGTACTATTTCAGGAGTAGTAATATAATCTAATACTTTTTCATCTATATTGCTTTTTAATATAACTGGTTTAGCTGTTCTAATTCTAATTTCTTCTGTATTGTTCATATTACTGGATATAATTTTTTGTTTTAACACTTCTGGTAAAAAATTTAATATTTCTTCCATAGCTTGTACCTCTTTATCAAATTTGAAAATGTGCCAAAATTCTCCGTCCCCAATGGCACATAAAAAAACATAACATATATATAAATATATATATGCTATGTTTTTTATTTTAGAACTATTTTATTAAATTTTATTATTCTTCCCAGTTGTGGTATACATTCATAACATCATCTAGGTCTTCTAACATGTCTATTAGTCTTTGCATTTTGGGTGCATCATTTTCACTTAATTGAATGTATGTAGATGGTACCATTTGTACTTCTGCTTCTAAGAATTCTAATCCTTGTTCTTCTAAAGCTTCTCTAACTTTTGAAAAATCTTCTGGTGAAGTTGTTATTTCATAACATTCATCAGTTGCTTCAAAATCTTCTGCTCCACTATCTAATGCTAACATCATCATATCATCTTCTGATAGATTTGTTGTAGTTTTATCAATTACTATCACACCTTTTTTACTAAATAAATATGATACACATCCTGTTGTTCCTAAGTTTCCACCAGCTTTATCAAATGCATGACGTACATCTGCTGCTGTTCTATTTTTGTTATCTGTACTTGCTTCAACTATAACTGCAACACCATTTGCTCCATATCCTTCATAAATGATTTCTTCATAATTTTCATTACTTCCAGCTCCTGAAGCTTTTTTGATTGCATTATTGATTGTATCATTTGGCATGTTATTTGCTTTACATTTAGCAATAACATCTTTTAATTTTGAATTACCAGCAGGATCAGGCCCTCCCTCTTTTACTGCAATTAATAATTCTCTACCTAATTTTGTAAATATTTTTCCTCTTGCTGCATCTGCTTTACCTTTTTTAGCCGCAATATTATGCCATTTGCTATGTCCTGACATGGTTAACTCCTCCTTTTTTCTTATTTCGTGAACTATTATACCACACAATATTAAGTTTTGGTAGTATTTTTACAAATTTTATTATTTAGAATTTTAGGCAACAAAAAACTCCATACACAAGTATAGAGTTTTTTATGTTTTATTCAGCTTTACTTCCTTCTTCAACAGGATATACGCTAACTTTCTTTTTATCTCTGCCAAGTCTTTCAAATTTTACTTTTCCAGTTACTTTAGCATATAGTGTATCATCACTACCAATACCAACATTAGTACCTGGATAAATTTTTGTTCCTCTTTGTCTTACTAGTATATTACCAGCTGGAACTACTTGACCATCTGCTCTTTTTAGTCCTAAACGCTTAGACTCACTGTCTCTACCGTTCTTAACACTACCTTGACCTTTCTTATGAGCCATCCTATTTCACTCCCTTCAATTTTTGTTTTAGGGTATTTCTATCTTTCTAATAGTTTTTACCATAATATATTCAAATTTTAACCTAAGCTTCTTTTTTAGTTGTAGCTTTTTTTGTAGTAGCTTTAGCTGCTGTTTCTTTTACTTCAGCGTTTTCTACTTTTGCTTCTGATTTTTCAGTAGGCATTTTTATTTTTGTGATCTCTACTTTAGTGTATGGTTGTCTATGTCCTTGAGTTCTTCTGTAGTTCTTTTTAGCTTTGTATTTATAAACTAAAATCTTTTTGCCTTTACCGTGAGAAACTACTTTTCCTTCAACCTTAACACCTTTTACATAAGGAGCTCCAACTTCTACTTTTTTGTCGTCAGATACTAAAACAACATTATCAAATGTTACTTTTTTACCTTCTTCTGCTTCTAATTTTTCGAAGAATACTACATCTCCTTCTGTTACTTTGTATTGTCTTCCACAGCTTTCAATAATTGCGTACATTCTTTGTACACCTCCTATATTCGTATACTCGCTAAGCATAAATAACAAGGCAATTGCTTAAAGCAATATTTAGTTGCCCGACTCAGGCGGCTTACAGTTAAATATTGTACCATATTATGGTATTAGTGTCAATGGTTTGGTGAAATTTTTTAAGGTCAGGCACTTTAATTTTTCTTTGGCATATAATTCTATATATTAAATTGGAGGTATATATATGTTTGCCTTTTCTATTGGTGGTATTTTAGCATTTTTAAATTCAGCTATATTTTTAGTTGGATATATTTCAAATAATACACTTTTTCCAGAGCCTTTAAGTAGTGAAGAAGAACGAAAATATTTAGAACTTATGAAAAACGGAGATGAAGAAGCACGAAATATTTTGATAGAGCGAAATTTAAGATTAGTTGCTCATGTATGTAAAAAATATACTGCTACACGAGTTGAACAAGATGATTTGATTTCTATTGGTAGTATTGGTTTAATTAAGGGAATAAATAGCTTTGATAGTTCAAAAGGAGTACGTTTGGCTACTTATGTTTCTCGTTGTATTGATAATGAAGTACTTATGTATTTAAGAAGCACTAAAAAGTTAGGTGCAGAAGTTTACTTAGATGATCCTATTGGAAAAGACAAGGACGATAATGTTGTCACTTTGCAAGAAGTCTTAGAGAATAATGATAAAAATATTGAAGATGAAGTTGATTTAAAATTTAAAGTAAAGAAGTTATATGAGAAAATGAAGGAAGTTTTAAAAGAAAGAGAAAAAACTATATTGGAATTACGTTTTGGTTTGAATGGCGAAAAACCTAAAACTCAAAATCAAATTGCAGATTCTATGGCAATTTCCCGTTCTTATGTTTCAAGAATTGAAACTAAGGCTATTAGCAAGTTAGCTAAGGAATTTAAAGAATAAATATATAAAAGGAGTTTTTAATACTTACATTAAAAACTCCTTTTAATTAAAATTCAAAAACATTGTTATCTTTATCTACAAATCCAACTTCACAAGTTGCCCCCATCTCTGTTAAAATTTTTACAAATTCTTTTTGTAGTTCTAAGATTTTTTCTTTGTTTTCAATAAATCCGTCTAATGGTATAAACGCATTTTTTATATTCTCGTCTATTTTGCTTTTTTCACCTTGTCTCCAAGCCCATTTTCTTGTTTTTACTTCATTTCCACTTACATATACTAATTCACCTGCTGGTGGATTATCATATTCTTGAGAACCAAATGGAATGAATGTGTCATTTTCATTTGCAAATCTTAATTCTATATCTCCTGCAAATTTATCTATGTCATGTACTCCTAGTGGTACATTGTACTTTAGTGATAAAGCATTGCCTAAATCAACTAATGTATTTATGTTAGGAACAAATTGTGATTTAACTGTCCTACTAACAAGTGCTTCTATTGAGCACATAAATTTGTTTGGGTTAATATCATCTTTCTTAAATGCTTCTCTGTATAGTACAATTTCTGGTAATTCTTTTACTTTTACATCTTTGTACTTTTCTGCCACCTCATTTACTTCGTTTTTTAGCATTTCTTGTATTGCACTATTTGGTTTTGTATTATCAATATTTCTAGCTATAATAACACCAAAACATGCATTATCAACCTTTTCAAAAAAACTTTTGTCAACTATAAATTTCATATATGTTCCTTCTTTTCTTGTTTTGATGTTACACATTTTACACCTTTTTTTCATCAATTGCAATACCTAAACAGCCTTGTAATAAAAACAAGGCTGTGTGTCATTTTATTTAATCAATGATACTAGTAAATCCACTAACTCTTTTTGTGTTATTCCTGCGGTTTCTATATCAAAATATACATCATTTAATTTAAACTCTGCTAAATATAGTTTTTCATATTGTGTTATTATAACATCTGTATTTTCTATTTTTGATATTTTTTCTTCACTACTCAAATAATAGTCTCTTAATGGTTTTCCAATTTTGGAAAATGCTATTCTTATTGTTCTGTTTTCTGCCTCATTTGAATAGTCCCAAATATAGTCATGAGCTATAGAATAATCTTTATCCGAAAAATCTTTTCTAGTCATTACAACTTTATTTACACCGTAGTCTCTCAAATCTTTTGGCGCATTAATATCTTTTTTTACAAACGAAAAATCTTTCTCAAATTCACTATTCAGTTCAGTATTTGCTTCTTTTATATCTGCATCCAACGTCATCATACTTTGATATTCAGCCTTATTTATATTTAATTCCAATATTCCTTGTACTGTTGGTGGCATAACATTTTCATTATTACTTTTTGGAACATTATATGCAACAATGCCAACTAATAATGCAATTGCTACAAGACTTGAAGCTAAAACATAACTCAATTTTACTTTCATATTATCTCTCCTCTCAATTTTTGATAAAATGATATTATAATTTTTCTTTTTGTCAAAGTTCTTTTGTATTGTATCTTTCAAATTATTCATTTATATCACCTTCAATCTTTACATTTTCTTTAATGTCTTTAATTGTTCTGTATAAAATATTTTTGACATTAGATTCAGACATGTTTAATTCTTTTGCAATTTGTGATATCTTAATTTCTGTACAATAATATAAATAGAAAACTTTTACTGTTTTTATATTTTTGCTTTTAATATAATTCCATACCGCTTCTGCATTTAGCTTTTTAATTGTTTCCGTTTCCAAATCAAAATTATCTGGCAAATCTATTTCTTCGTCCTCTGCTTGATAAACATTATAATTTTTTAATTTATATAAAAGACCATAATATTTTTGAATTTTCTTTTTAGCTATTCCTATTACAAAATTAGGACAGTTTTCTAAATATATTTCTTTCTTTTTTTCTAGTATGTTATATAATTCTACATATGTATCTTGCACTAAATCATTAACATCGTCAATATTAGAGCATTTACAAACTATATATCTCAATGTTCGTTCATATGTTGAATTATATATTTCTTCAAAATTTTCTAAAGATATTCCGAGTACTCATTGTTATCTCCTTTCACATATATAGTGCTCAATTTTCATCAAAAAGTTTCAATAATTATAGCATATTTTTATTTTGTATATATATAATTTTTATATGAAGGTGTTTATTTTTAAGAAAAAGTATCTTGTAGTTGTTCTCATTATACTAATTTTAATAGTTTGCTTTTTACTAAAAGATAACTCTACTTTTGCTTTATCTTTAAGCAAAGGTGAAATTTTAAGTGCTTCTTTTAAAGATAAATTTGCGTCTATTTGTAAAAGTGATGAAAAGGTTGTATATTTAACTTTTGATGATGGTCCAACCTCTAAAGTTACACCTAAAATTTTAGATGTACTAGAAAAAGAAAATGTTAAAGCTACATTCTTTGTTGTTGGTAAGCATGTTAAAGAACATCCTAAAATTGTTAAACGCGCGTATGAGGAAGGACATTTTATTGCTAATCATGGATATAGCCATAATAATAGTTTGCTATATAAAAGCGAGGAAAGTTTTCGTAATGAGATTTTAAATACTGATGAAGAAATTTCAAAAGCCATTGGAGTTTCTAACTATTGTTCACATGTTTTTCGTTTTCCAAATGGCTTTGCATCTCCAGATTACAAATATAAAAAGAAAAACATAGTTAATATTCTTGCTGAAATTAACTATGTTTATGTTGACTGGAATTGCTTAAATAAAGATTCTGAACATAAGTATTCTAATTACCAATTATTAAATAATCTAAAAAAATCTGCTAAAGGTAAAGGAACTTTAGTTGTTCTTATGCATGATACTGGTGATGTGAATAAGACTTATGATATTTTACAAGATTCTATAGAATACTTAAAATCTCAAGGATATATATTTAAGAATTTTTATGAGCTTTTTACTGAAGCTTTATAAACTTATAAATTTCATTTGTTATATTTTCTACTTCTTTATCTAGTTCTTCAACAGTGTAAAATTCTAAATTTGTGTCTGTGGCTGTTTGTTTATTATCTAAGAATTTTATTACTTTTTCTAAGTCTTGTTCATCTAATTCTATTTCATCAATTTGATGTAACTCTTTAATTGCTTCTGAATAATCATTTAATGTTATAGTATTGTTGATATATTTACTATCATATTTTCTTAAATCCTTGTGTTTGAATTTCATGTATTCATCTTTATCAAAGTGATTTTGTTCACATTTTGCTTTATAGTCTTTATTTAGTAGATAATCTGTATATAGATGAATTAGATAACCAAATGCTATTGGATTTGGTTTTAATATATCTTGATATTTTTGATAAAAATTTGTATAAGTAGAGTGATCTTCTGAATTATATAAGTGTGTATGTCCATGGTCATATATGTGTGAGATTCCTTCTACAATATAACCATTGTTTATATCTGGTGCAATGTTTCCTAATAAAAATAGGTTATAATCTTCATTATTAAATTGTATTTGTTCATTTATTTTTTTGGCTATTTCTAAATGTACTCTCCAGTTTGGCACTTTTTTCATCTCTCTTTCATTTTTACTAGTCTAATTATTATACTACATTTTTCTACAAAAGTGAACCTTTTGCCACAAAAAATATGGTGTAGTTATTTACACCATATTCTAATGTTTAATAATTTTCTGCTTTTATTTCAAAGTATGCTTGTGGATGTGCACATACTGGGCATACTGCTGGTGCTTTTGTTCCAACTACAATGTGTCCACAGTTTCTGCATTTCCATATTTTAATTTCTCCTGCTTCAAATACTTTTCCATCTTGAACATTTTCTAATAGTTTTCTGTATCTTGCTTCATGCTCTTTTTCTATTTTTCCAACTTCTTCAAATAAAAATGCAATATGGTCAAATCCTTCTTCTTTAGCTTCTTTGGCCATTCTGTCATACATATCTGTCCATTCAAAGTTTTCTCCAGCTGCAGCATCAGCTAAGTTTTGAGCTGTTGTTGGAATATCTCCTCCACATAATAGTTTAAACCATAATTTTGCATGTTCTTTTTCATTGTCAGCTGTTTCTTGAAATATTGCAGCAATTTGCTCATATCCTTCTTTTTTTGCTTTACTTGCAAAATATGTGTATTTATTTCTTGCTTGTGACTCTCCTGCAAAAGCGTCCATTAAATTTTTCTCTGTTTTTGATCCTTTTAATTCCATAATTTTTCCTCCTATTTTTAATTGTTCTTTTACAATATATCACAAAATACTTTTTGTTTCAATCAAATTTTGATATTTCATTTATTTAATAAATATACTCCTAAATTTAAGTAAGTAGCAAATAGTGTCCATATTATATATGGTATTTGAAGTAGCCCTGCTGTTTTATTTTTATCATAAAATTTCTTTATCATTATTATTACAAGTACGTCAAGTAATATTATCCATAGGAATGCAAACAGCCTCCATTTAAGTGTAAAAAAGAATATTGACCATAGTGCATTTACTGCTAATTGTAGGTAATATATCGTGTTTATTTTTTTGTCTACTAGTTGATTACTTTGTAATATTCCATATGATATTCCCATTAAGATGTATAGTATTGTCCATACTATTGGAAATAATATACTTGTTGGCGATAAAAATGGCTTTTGCAAAGTATTGTAATCTATTGAACCCGAAATTATTAGTCCTACTATTCCTCCCACTATAACTGGTATCAGTATTGACTTGGCATATATTTTAAATTTTGACATAACTCAAATCCTCCTTTATATATTTTATTTCTTTTATTCTAAAATATACAAAGATTTCTAGATGAGTTTGGGTGCCAATGGTGCAAATGGGGACGGGGTCAAAAAGCACCTTTTTTTGAAAGAAGGGTGCTTTTTGACCCCGTCCCCATTTGCACCCGAAGGCACTCTTATTTTGAGCAATAACGACAAAGTATTGCTTCTAAGCCTATTTCTAAAGATATTAGTCCTATTTTATAGTTTGCATCTAAGTCTATTAGTACTTCTAATACTTCTCTTAATTCTTGTGTTTCAAAATATCTTGCTTGTGTTTTGTATTTGCTTACTAAAAATAGCTGATTTGGTTTTAAGTTCATTGCTGTTGCAACATCTTCATTATATTTTTCTGCAATTTTTATAATATATAGTTTTTTAAAATGGTTATATAATGTTATCAATATTTTTTGTATTGGCTCTTTGTTTGATATAAGTCCAGTATATACCTCTAATGCTTTTGATGTTTCTTTTTTACCTAAATTATCAGTTAAATCAAATATTACAGCTTGTATTTGTTTAGTGCATAGTAAATCTATATCTTGTTTTGTTATATTACTATTTTCGCCTTTATACTCAATAAGTTTTCTAAGTTCATTTATCAAGTCTTGCATACTAGTTCCACAGCATTCCACTAAATATTTCGCTGTTGTATCATCTATGTTTACTTTATATGCCACTGCTATTTTCTTTATGTTTGCAATTAAGTCTGGCAATTTTAAAAGTGCAAATTCTTTTACTTCTCCCACTTTCTCAATTGCCTGATACAATGCATTTTTGTCAACTTCTTGTTCTACAAATACTAAATCTACTGTATCTTTTAGTTCTTCTGAATTTTCCTGTATATATTTAGCTATTTTTTCATTTAAAGGTAGTTTTGTATCATCTACTTTTTTCTTTTTTGAATCTGATTTTGTTGTCTTTTTTTCCTTTTTGAAAAGTCCTGTATTTTTAGCAATTATTAGTTTTTTATCAAAGCCAAAAGCTGGTGTTTCTAGGTCTGCAATTAGTTCTTCTGCATTTGTATCGTCAATTTGAATAAAGTTTATTCCTAATATTAGTTGTGGATATTCTTTTCTTATTTTCTTTACTCGTGTTTCTAGTAAATATGTTTCTTCACCATAAAACAAATATATTGCCATAACAAATTCCTTTCATTAAATTTATAGTTTTTCCGAAAATTTGGCTGAGTGTGCATGGCATATTGCTGCTGCCATACTATCTGTTGTATCATCTAGTTTTGGTAAGTTTTCTACCTTTAATATTGTTTTTACCATTTTTTGTACTTGTATTTTATCTGCTCTTCCATAGCCAACTACTGCTTGTTTTATTTGAAGTGGAGTGTATTCATATGTAGGTACCCCTTTTCTACAGCCTACTACAAGTATTACACCTCTTGCTTGTGCTACGTTTATAGCAGTTTTGGCATTGTTATTAAAAAACAACTCTTCAACTGATATTGCATCTGGTTTATATGTGTCTATTATTTCTTCTAGGTCATTATTTAGTTTTAATAGCCTTTGTGGAAACGACTCACCAGCTTTGGTGAGTACGGCTCCAGATGTTATTAAGTTGAATTTGTTGCCTATATAATCTATTATGCTATATCCTGTTATTGCAAAACCAGGATCTATTCCTAAGATTCTCATTTGTTCCTCTTTTCTATAATTCTAAATACTTCTGCCACTGACCACGCCTGTGCAAATGCACCTTTGGCTTCATATGGTTTTGCAGAATCATATAGCTCACTAATACTTCCAACTGTTGAACGGTTATACATTTCGTTATAAAATGTATCTTCTACATTTTGTGCAAATTTAGAATATTGTTCTTCTAGTTCTTTCTTTTTAGTTTTATTTTTTTCTGCATTTATTATATTTAAAAAGCTATCTGAATATATGCCTAAAAGCCATGGCCAAGTAATACCTTGATGATAGCTCATATCCCTTTTTATTTGGTCACCTTCATATATTTCTCTATAACATTTTTCACCTTTTGCAAGTGTTTTTAATCCATATGGTGTTAATAATTTTTTGGTAACTGTTTCAAAAGCTGTTTTTGCTTCAACTGAATTTGGTTCAACTACTGGATAGTATAGTCCTATTGCAAATAGCTGATTTGGTCTTATTGAATTATCACCTATTAAATCGTCAAAGCATTTTCTCTTTTTATTATAGAATTTTTTCATAAAGCTTTCTTTGCATTTTTTTGCAAGTTCTGCATACTTTTTAGATAACTCTTTTTCTTTATATAAGTTAGCAAAGCTTTCCATTATTTTTAAAGCATTATACCATAAGGCATTTATTTCTATTGCTTTTCCGTTTCTAGGTGTTACTACAATATTTCCAATTTTCGCATCCATCCAAGTATTTTGTATCTGTGGAGTTCCTGATGATAATAGTCCATCCTCATTATCTAAGTGAATATTGTTTCCATCTAGGTCAATTCCATTTATATATGCTTCTATTACTTTTTTTAATGTATCATATGCCTGAATTTTCAAAAATTCATAATCATGTGTATATTCAAGATATTTCCTTACTTGCTCAAATAAAAGTAGTGAAGCATCTGCACTGTTATATAATGGTCTTCCATCATATCCTGAATATCCATTTGGAACCAGCCCATACTTTATGTCTCTCATAAATGTTAACAATACTTCTTTTGCTATTTGGAACCTTCTAGGTATTAGTACTATTCCTTCAAATGAAATCAAAGCATCTCTACCCCAGTCTAAAAACCATGGGTATCCTGCAATTATTGTATATAAAGCAAAGGCAGGTCTATATACTACAAAATTGTCTGATGCTATTATGTAGTCCCTCATAAGTTTTTTATATTTATCACTGTACTCTTTTTTAGGATCTAGCAAATATGAATCATATAGAGTACTTGTTATTCTTATGATTTCTTTATTTATCAATTCCTTACCATCTAGTTCATCTATATTTTCTTCTAACGAACAAATAAATGTAATAAATTTTTCTTCGTTTGCTCTTAGTTTTACTTCAAATACTCCTGGAACTGCTAAATTTTCTTCTGCACCCTGTCCTCGTTTTTCTTCCTCCAAATAATACATATTTCTAAATGTATCATTAAAGTGTTCCACATACTTGCCTTCTGATATTTTCATATATATTGGAGTTTGCCCTTTTTTATTTATTATCACTTTTACTTTTGTGTCTTTTATTTCTTGCTTTATTTCAAATTCCGTATTAGGAGTAGTTGTATGGAAATCCCTAAAATTCATAATTGGTGCAATTTTGAATTTAGTTCTTTTTTCATTATTTTTTATATTATACAAGACACAAACAGTATTTTTTCCATGTTCCATGCATATATATTTTTTTATAATTGCTCCATCAACTTCATATGTGAATATAGGAATATACTCTTTTTCAAAAGATTTTAAATATTTATACCCCTTTGAAATATAGTTCTTTCCAATATTAGAATATATTGGATATTCTTGTCCACCACTTTCAAAACTTTCGTCAACTTTTGATAATATTAGATGTCTATTTCCTGGTGGGTTTAAAGGTGCTACTAATAATCCATGATATTTTCTAGTATTTATGCCTAAAACACTTGAACTACTGTAACCACCTAATCCATTTGTAATTATCCAATCTTGTTTTAAAGCTTTTTCAAATTCTAAATTTTCGTATTTCATTTGTGTATCCCCTGTCTTTTGTTTTATTTCTTCTTAGCATTTTCTTTTTTTACTTGTTTAAGAAATTCTTGTTTTTCCTTTTCTTCTTGCTCTTTTCTTACTTTTAACTTTTCATCTGATTCTTGAATTGAATTTATTCTTTCTTGATATTTTTCAAAGAATTTGCTTTTTCCTCTTTCTTTTTTCTTTTTAGTTTTTCTCATATTGTCATTTTTCTTCTCTTCTTTTAAAGATTTTTTTGCTTCTTTTAATCTATCATTTAATAATACATATTTGGTATCATTTTGCATATCTTTAAATTTTAAATCGTCACAAATCAATTGAATTATTGATGCTGCAATTGCATCTGGATTATGACGTATACGGTCACCTACAACATATGATAAGTCTCTTTGCATTAAATATACATCTTGCTCTTTTGCTTTTGCTGTATCTATTTGAACAAGCTCTTGCCCTTGCATATTATATTTTCTAACATATTCAGGAATTAACTCTCCTGTATCATAAATACAATATTTTATAACTCCCTTACCTGCGTGGTCATTTATTGCTTTAATATGGTCTGATAATGTATAATTATCTGTTTGACCAGTTGTTGTCATTATGTTGCTTACATATATTTTAAAAGCAGAACTTTCCTTTATTGCTTTAGCCACTCCATTTACCAAAAGGTTAGGAATAACATTTGTATATAAACTTCCTGGTCCAATAACAATTGCATCTGCTTCTTCAATTGCTTCTATTACCCCTGGTGCAACTTTACAATTCGTTGGATTTATAAATATACGATTTATTTTACTAGTTTTTGAATTTACTATTTCAGGTATCTTATCTCTACTTTCTATTACTGTTCCATCTTCTAATTCTGCACAAATCTTTATTGGTTCTAATGTTACTGGTATTACTTTTCCTGTGATATTTAATACATTCTTAGTTTGTTCTATAGATTTTACAAAATCCCCATATAGCTCTTTCATTCCTAATAAACATATATCACCAAAAGATAAATTTTTTAATTTTCCTTTAGAAAATTCCAAATTCATAATTTTTTCCATTGTTTCTTCATCTTTTGCAAGTGCTACTAAGCTTTCCTTTATGTCATCTAGTGGCATCGTACCCAATTCTTTTCTTGATTCTGGTATAATTTCTCCATAATCAGATACAGTAACTATAGCTGTTAAATTATCTGTGTAATTTTTTAAACCCTTTAGAACAGAATTTAATCCTGTTCCTCCACCTATTGCCACTATTTTAGGTCCTTGATTATATACTTTCTTATTGTATATTAAGGTATTGACTTTTGCATTTTCTTTTTCAACTCTATTATCTGTTTCTTGCACAAGTAATTCTAGAGTTCTTTTTTGCATATGTATCATACCTAAAATTACAAATACAAATCCCACAACAAAGCATATTATAATTTTTGCAAGTGGCCAAAAATCTAGCCTTTCAGCTGTTAAAATACTAGACATTCCATAACATGCTAATACAATTCCTATCAATATTAAAAATATCCATCTTTTCATTTTAGTACTATTACTAAACCATTTAAAAAAACCTTTCATTATTTAAATTCCTTCTCCTAATAATTCAATTTCTAATTCAATTTGTTTACCTGTTTTTTCTAATACTACCTTTTTTACATGGTTTACTACATTTAAAACATCTTGTGCAGTAGCATTTCCTAAGTTAACTACAAAACCGGCATGAAGTGTTGATACTTGTGCATCTCCTGAAGTATATCCTTTAAGTCCACATTCGTCAATTAGTTTTGCTGTAATAAAGTCTGTGCCTCTTTTGAATGTACTTCCTGCTGATGGCAAGTTTAATGGTTGTTTTTCTTTTCTACTTTGAGCATATTCATCCATTTTTGCTTTTATTTCATTCTCGTTACCAAATGGTAACTCTAGTGTTGCTTTTATTACAATTTCTTTTGAGTTTGTAAATCTACTATGGCGATATGAAAATTCGCACTTTTCGTTTGTAACGATGCTTATTTCACCTTTTTCATTTATCACAGTTACATTTTTTACGATGTCTTTCATCTCTCCACCATATGCACCTGCGTTCATTCGTATTGCTCCACCTATACTGCCTGGAATTCCTGCTGCAAATTCAAAGCCTGAAATACTTTGTTTTAATAAAACTTGTGCTAAAGCTCCTAGCATAACTCCTGCGTCAGCTTCTACTAATGCATTTTCTTGTTTTTCTACTTTTATTTCGCTTAATCCTATTTGTAATACAATGCCTCTTATCCCTTTATCAGATACTAATACATTGCTTCCATTTCCAAGTATGGTAAGTGGTATATTATTTTCTTTTGAAAATGTTATAACATATTTTATTTCTTCTATGTTTTTTGCTATAACAAAAATATCTGTATTTCCTCCAATTTTAAAATTGGTATGCTTTTTCATTGGTTCATCTATTTTTACTATGCCTTGTTTAATTTCATTTGTTAGTAATTCATAGATTTTTTGTTTTTCCAAAGTTATATTCCTCCTTTGATTTTACTTCTAAATTTTATCATTTTTAAATATATATTACAAGATATATTTTTCAAAAAAATATATTCTTGTTTTGTTAAAAATTCATTAAAATTGTTGCAAAATTTGTAGAATATTGTATAATTAGGTTATAGTTAATATTAAGGAGGAATCATTATGTTTTGTAAACAATGTGGAAAGCCAATTGATGATGGCGAAGAACTTTGCGAAGATTGCAAAAAGACTATAAATAATGAGGATACTAGTGCTCCAGAACCAGAAGTTAAAGAAACCGTTAATAATGGAAATTCAACTTCAAATCCTAATGCTAAATCAAAAATAGCTGCTGGATTACTTGGTATATTCTTAGGAGCTTTTGGTGTTCATAACTTTTATTTAGGTTACACTGGAAAAGCTGTAGCACAACTTTTAATTACTTTATTAAGCTGTGGAGTTTTATCTTTTGCTTCAGGGATTTGGGGCTTAATTGAAGGTATTTTAATTTTAACAGGAAGTATTACTGTTGATGGAAATGGTAATGAATTAAAGGATTAATTAAATGAATAGAATAAAAAATTTTATTATATTAGCAATTTTAATAATTTTTTTATATACAATATCTATTCTACCAGTAACTTGTTTTTTTAAATCAGTTACTGGTATTTATTGTCCTGCTTGTGGAATGACTAGAGCTTTTATATCAATTTTAAATCTTAATTTTTTAGATGCTATATATTTTAATATTTTAAGTATTCCATTGTTTATTTTTATAATTTATTTTTCCTTTAGTTTGATTATTGATTTAATGAAAAATGACTTTGTTTTTGTTCCTAACTTATTAAACTTTTTCAAAAATTATTATTGGATAATTTTAATATCACTATTTATTAGTTTTTTCTTTAATAACATTAAAAACTAACTTTAACAAGTTAGTTTTTGAATGTGCGTTTGTTATATTTGTGCAAGTATTGTAAATACAAAATAGCTAAATATTGCGGCAATTGAAATAATAATAGCTCCTAATTCTAATGCTCTTGATGCTTTCTTAGCACCTTCTTTAGATTCTACGGTATCTTTATCATATGCAGATATAATAGCTATTATAATTGCTACCATTGCTATTGCAAAAGATGCTAACATTAAGTTTGAAAAAAATGACATAATAACTGCTACTATACTTACTCCAAAAGCAATTAAACCTAACATAGCTTTTCCTCCTTCTTTTGTATATATTTATATGAATTATATCATTACGTTTATATTTTGACAATATTTTTTTTAATATTATTATTTTTTTATTCATACTTATTTATATTGATTTATTGAATTTTTCCTCTTTTTGTTGTATAATAGGTATGTAACTAAAAAATAAAGGAGATAAATTTATGATTAAAAAGATTTTAACAATCTTTTGTTTGTTTACACTTTTACTTTCAACCTATGGTATTTGTTTTGCTACTGTAAGTGCTAGTAAAACGACTATAACTGTAGTTGACAAAAGTATTTGTGAAATCAAGCTAAAAGATATGGGAGATTTTACTAAAGAACTTACAGATTTTGATGCTAATAAAAAAGAAGTAACTATTACTTTAACTTTAAAAAACATTATGGAGCAAGAAAATATTACAAAACCTGTAGAAATGTTTTTAATTTTGGATAATTCTCATAGTATGACCACATCTTATAATAATAAAGAGAAAAGACAATATGTTGCTGAAACAGCTTCTGCTTTTGTTGATTCTATATTTGACTATTTTGATGATGCTAAAGTTGGTATTGTTAGTTTTTCTAGTGTCGATGTCGGTTCCACTTTAGGAACAGAAGATGATGCTAAACTTTTATTAAATTTATCTAATTCTAAAGATACTGTGCAAAATACTATTACTAATTATACTACAACAGAAGGTCCTTTTACTAACATTGAAGCTGGTTTAACTATAGCTGAAAAGAACTTTACAAATAATACAGATTCTCAAAAATATATTGTTTTGATTTCAGATGGTGTGCCTAACCTTTGTTTAGATACTAACACTACTTTAAAGTATTCTGGAATAATTGCTGAAAACACTAAAAAGAAATTGGTTGATTTAAAAAACAAAGATTATAACATATTTTCTGTTTTAATGGGGTTAACTGAAAGCAATACTCCAAACCCATCTGCTCCAACAATTGCTGATGGTTCAAGAAATATGACTTATCGTGAACTTGCCGAGGAGATTTTTGGTACTACTTCTGCTCCTACTGCTGGTAACTTCTATTATATAGATTATACTAACTTGTCTGAAACTGTTAACACAGATATATTTAATAAAATAACATATTCAAAAGATAATACATTAAAAAATATTGTTGTTAAGGATTACTTTCCAAGGGAAATTCTTGAAAACTTTAATTTTGAATATGTAAAGTCACCTAATATCGGTAAAGTTTCTGCAGAAGTTGATAGTTCTGATAATAGTATTACATGGGAAATAGAATTGTTAAAAGAAGGTGAAATTGCTACTTTAAGTTATAAATTAACATTGAAAGATGAATATGACGAAGAAATTGTTAACAAAATCCTTCCTACTAATATTAAAGTAGATATTGATTTTGAAACAATTGATGGAAAGGGTAACTCTAACTCAGATGTTTCTCCAAAAATCAAGTTAGTAGTTAATGATGTAGAGGTTTCTGACAATACTCCAGAGAATATTCCTGACAATACTGTTGCTAAAGATCCTATTCCTCAAACAGGATTTAACAACATATTATTTGTAACTCTAATTAGTATAATTGCAATATTTATTATTATAAAAATCAAACGTTTAAGCGAAGTAAAGAAATAGATTTCAAAAAATCCAACTCCCTATGAGTTGGATTTTTTTGTTTTAAGTAATTGATGCATTATATATTTTTACAATTACATCATTTAATTTTTGGTCAAATTCTTCTTGTGTTTGGTGAACATTTAAATCTTGTAATAATGCTCTTGAGAAACTTGCTATCATTTTGTTATTTTTAGCAAGTAATTCTACTGCTTCTTCTATGTCATATCCTCCTGATAAAGCTACTATTCTTACAACACAGCTATAGTCATATAAATCAAGATAATGATTAGCTATAGTTGGAATTGTAAATTTGAACATTATTTTTTTGTTTTCATCCCAAGAATCTAGTTGTTTTTTGATTTCTTCTTTTAATATTTCTTCGCATTTTTCTTTTTCTGGTGCATTTATATCAACTTCTGGTTCTATAATTGGAACTAAGCCTGCATTGCAAATTCTTTCTGCTAATTCAAATTGTTGTTTAACAATTGCTTTTATTCCTTCATCATTTGGTTCATATATAACTGATCTCATTTTTGTTCCAAAAACATTTTTTTCATTTGCTTCTTTTAATTCTTCGTCAAGCTCTGGTATTTCTTTCATTAATTTTACGCCATCTGCTTGTTCTGCTAAGCCTTTATCAACTTTTAAGAATGAAACAATTTGCTTTTCATTCCATAAATAATCAGATGTAAATTGGTCATTTACTTTTGAAAGCATTGTTTTTTCAAATAATATTGCTCCTATTATATGGTCATTTGTAAATGCTTTACTTGTGAATACTCTTTTTCTCATTTCATGTATCAAGTTAAACATTTCTTCTTCTGAGCTATATTCGCTTTCTTCTATTCCATAATTTTTTAGAGTTTTGCTACTGCTTCCACCACTTTGATCTAGCGCTGCTATAAAGCCTGGTTTATTTTTCATAATTTCAAACATTTTCTCATTCATTTTTATTACCTACCTTTTTATAATTATGAAATTATTATAACAGATAATTTACTATTGATAAATAGTTTTTGAAAATTTTCTATAAACTTTCTTGTGATATTATGTTGTTATATTTCTTTAACAATTTCAGTAGCAATCTTCAAACACTCTTTTAATATAAAACTTCTATTCTCTTTTAAAGTTCTTATATCCCAAGCTTCTCCAGCAAGTGTATCATCTGAATATAAAAACTGATAAGCATTAATATTTCTTGAGTTTGCCACAGCCATGATAGATGCACATTCCATCTCTACAACCTTACAACCACTTTCTATTCTTTTTTTTATTTTATTTCTAGTTTCTTTATATAAAGCATCCGTAGTCCATGTTTTTGTTAACTCATAATTAATATTTTTCTTCTTAAAAATTTCTTCTAATCGTGTTGCTGTTTTTACTTTTACAAAATCTGATACTGGCATATAATGGTAACTTGTTCCCTCATCTCTATATGCTTCTGTTGGTATAATAAATGCTCCTTTTTTCATATCTGAGATAAGTTCCCCACAAGATCCAAAGAATATAAAATTTTCAACTCCTCTAGCATGAATTTCTTCCATCATTGAAGTTGTTGCCGGACCTCCAACTAAAGTTCTATATAAAATAACACTTTCTTTACCAATTTGAGTTTTATATATTTTAATTTCCTCGCCACATACATCAATTTCACTATATTCCTCAAATTCTTCTGTATTTTTCACAATATCTATCAATTCTTTTTTAAAGCAAACAATTGCAGTCTTTGGGAGTCTTTTTTGACCTCTAGTAAAAATCTCAGCCTTAACAACTTCTTCACTCTCATCATAAGAATCTATTAAACTCATATTTATCCTCCTTACAATTTATAAAATTAATAATATTAATATATCATATAATTGTACTTTTGTAAAACACATTATATATGATATTTATATTATTTATTCTCAATCATCCAATTATATAATTTATCTTCTTCAAGTTTACCTTGCTTAAATAGCTTAATTTTATCTTGTGCTTCCTTTTTCCATTTATCAAAATCTTTCTTTACCTTTTTATCTTCTTTATTCCTATAAACCACCATAACCTTCTGTTGATACATCTTTCTATATAAGCCTAAAGCAGGAACACTTTCCAAATTCTTTTTATAATTTATCGTTGCACCTTTCTCTCTACAAGTTGCACTACCATCAACATTCGGCAAATCACAATATATTTCATTTTGCCTAAATGTTGGAATAAAGTACCTACCACAAATTTGGCAAGTTTTTTAAGTAATCCTGCTGATAAAATTGAAAGACCGAAAAAAGAACAGTATATTGGTACTTTTTATTCTCAGGCTGAACTTAATACACTTTTTAGCTTAATAAAAGATGATCCTTTAAAAATAGTTATTTATCTTGCTAGTTTTTATGGATTGCGAAGAAGTGAGGTTTTAGGTTTAAGATGGGATGCTTTTAATTTTGAAGATAAAACAATTACCATCAAACATAAAGCCATTGAAACTAGAAAAGATAATAAAAGAGTTATACTTTTAAAAGATAAAACAAAAAATCAGTCTAGTTACAGAACTCTACCATTAGTCGATGATATTATTGTTCTTCTTAAAGAACACCAAAAACAAATTGATGAAAACAAAAAATTATGTGGAAATAGTTATAATAAAAAATATTTAGATTATATATGTGTCGATTCTACCGGCAAATTATTTAGACCAGAATATGTTACAGACCATTTTACTTTGATTATGAAAAAGAATAAAAACATTTTAAGAAAAATTACTTTTCATGGATTAAGGCATTCGTGTGCCAGTCTTTTACTTTCTAAAGGAATACCTATGAAAGAAATTCAAGATTGGCTTGGTCATTCTACCTATTCTACTACTGCTAATATTTATGCCCATTTAGAAAAAGATACAAAAAATAAATCTGCAAATGTTCTTTCAAATACTTTAACATT
>CAKPNJ010000007.1 GCA_934168365.1 uncultured Clostridia bacterium
GAACACAGAAGTCAAGCTCCAATGTGCCGACGATATTTGCGGGTTACCCTGCTGAGAAAATAGGTTGTCGCCAGTTTTTTTTATTTTATAAACAATTGTGAAGTTATACAATACTAACTACGAAGCAAAGGCTGTAAGTTTGATAAATTCATTTTTGTTATAATTATAAAAGAAGAATACAAGTTTAAAATTATAATACTCATTTATTGAATTGTAATTTTAAACTTGTATTTTAGGCTTATTATAGTATAATATAAACGTAGGTAATTGAAGTAAAACAAGAAATAAAAAAATGAATTTAAAATTTATGAATTATATCTTAAATAAAACTTTAGTTAAAAATTGAATGGCAAGAATAAGAAATTATTTTGAAAGAGGAAAATAATAAATGTTAAAACATAGAAAAGAAAATCTAAATGCTATAAACTATACAAAAGCACATAGAAAGTCATATAAGAATGTCGAAAAACAATTGTTAGGCCATAATACTTGGAGAAGTTTAGTACATGACTTAGATAAGGTTATATTATATAATTTTTTACCTTTTGAAAAAGTTAAAAACTTTCACAGAAAAACAGCAAGACATCATAAAAACAATTTGAAAAAGACTAGAAATGATTATATTGATATGATAATAGATTGGGAATGTGCAAGATTTACTAAGCCAGATAAACCATTAAATGCTTATGATACTTTATATAAATTCTATCCAGAGTTTGAAGAACAAATATTACCAATACTAAAAGAATTTAAACTAGATTATCACACACAAAGCAATTAAATTTTGAAAACATATATTAGTAAACAGACAAGAGTGAGATAAATAAATTGTATTAGTTATTGTAAGATATTGATTAAGAAATGCTAAACAAATAAAACAGTGATACGAACTTTGTGAAATAATATTATATAAAAGATAATATTATTATACTAATTTCATACTATTAAATAGGTGATTATATGAAATTAGGTTTATGTTTAGCACGGTGGAGGAATTAAAGGAGCAGCACATATAGGTGTACTGAAGGCGCTAGAAGAGGAAAGAATACAGTTTGACTATATATCAGGAGCATCATCAGGGAGCATAGTTGCTACTCTTTATGCATGTGGATATACAGCAGATGAAATATATGACTTGTTCGGAATTTATGCTAAGAAAATAAAATATGTAGATTGGCGAAATATATTAAAATTAGTTGGTGGATTAATAGTAACTAGAGAAATCTGCATTGATGGTCTTAATAGCGGAAAAGTAATTGAAAACATAGTTAATCAAGCATGTAAGGCTAAAGGAATAACAAATATAAGAGATATTAACAAAAACTTATTGATACCAAGTATTGACTTAAATACAGGAGCAGTATACTTTTTCTCATCAATAAACGAAAATAGAGGATATTCGGATAGAATAAGGTATATAAACAATATTGAAATTGGTAAGGCAGTAAGAGCAAGTTGTAGTTATCCTGGAGTATTTTCTCCATGTCCATATAAAGAAACAGTATTAGTAGATGGAGGAATTAGAGAAAATGTCCCATGGAAAGAATTAAAGGAAAATGGCGTAGATGTAATAATTTCAGTAGTGTTTACCAAAGATATAAAATACAAGAGGAAGAAAAACATACTAGATGTTATTGGAGGTTCTATTGATATTATGGGACATGAACTCTCGAACTATGAATTAGAAGGAGCCGATTTTTTATTAAAAATACATACAGAAGATGTATCTTTATTAGATGCTAGTAAAATGGAATATTTATATCAAAGAGGATATGAAGAAGCAAAAAGGCAGATAAGAAATATAAAATAAAATCAATATAAAAATAATAAAAAATATATTGGGAATAGAAAGCATAGAGTAAATTAACTTGAAATAAATAAAACAAGGAAGGGAATAAGTTATGAGTAAAATAATATGGAAACCGGGAACATTTATATATCCATTACCAGTAGTAATGGTCTCTTGTGGCGATATGAATAAGAGTAACATTATAACAGTTGCATGGACAGGAATAATAAATACAGATAAACCGATGTGTTATATATCAGTTAGAAAAGAAAGATATTCTCATGATATAATAGCTAAAAACAAGGAATTTGCTATAAATTTAACTAATAAACCACTTGCTTATGCAACAGATTGGTGTGGAGTGAAAACAGGTGCAAAAGTAGATAAATTTAAAGAGATGCATTTGACAAAAGAAAAAGGGAAATTTGTAAAATGCCCACTTATAAAAGAAAGCCCAGTATCTATTGAGTGTAAGGTGGTTGAAATAAAAGAGTTAGGATCTCATGATATGTTTATGGCAGAAATATTATCAATTGATGCAGATGAAAAGTATATAGATGATAAAGGTGCATTTGATATCACAAAGTGTGATTTAATTACATATGCCAATGGAAAATATTTTACATTAAGAAAGCAAGTTGGAAAATTTGGGTATTCAGTACAAAAGAAACACAATAATAAGATAAAAGGTAAAACGAAGCATTAAAATATGTATGAAAAATATTAGTAATATAGAGTAAAGAATTGACTAAACATAGCTCTATTTGTATAATATAAACAGATGATGAAATAATAGGGGGAGAATATATGGAGTACAAAATAATAGGTCAAACAGTTCCAGTAGTGGAAGTAAAACTAAATGTTGGAGAAACAGTTTATACTCAATCAGGGGGAATGGCATATCAAACTGAAGGCATAGAGATGCAGACTAATGCTCGTGGAGGGGTCATGAAAAGTTTAGGAAGAATGTTTACAGGAGAATCCATTTTTATGGCAAACTATACCGCTCAAAAGGAGGGTGCAAAAATTGCATTTGCATCAACCGTTCCAGGAAGCATTATACCATTGAATTTAGCTGAATTTTCAGACGGAATAATCATGCAAAAAGGAGCATTTTTATGTGCAGAATCAAATGTAGAAACTAAAGTAACATTTACAAAGAGATTTAGCGCAGGACTATTTGGAGGAGAAGGTTTTATATTGCAAAAAGCAGAGGGAAAAGGTCATTTATTCTTAGAAGTTGATGGAGATTCAATAGAAAAAGAATTAGCTCCAGGAGAAATACTAAAAGTCGATACAGGAAATGTTGTGGCATTTGAACCAAAAGTGTCATATGAAATTGAAACAGTAAAAGGACTAGGAAATATCTTCTTGGGAGGAGAAGGACTATTTTTAACAAAACTTGTTGGTCCAGGAAGGGTAATTCTTCAATCACAAAACTTTAAAGATTTTGCCGGAAGAATAATTCCATATATTCCAACAAGAAGTAATTGATTTATAAAACATAAAAACTACAAAAAAATCAAGAAAATGTGCCATAATAGTTGACATATTTAGAAAAACATGGTATGATATTTAAGCGTATGTAAGAAACATACGCTTAAAAAAATGAAATTCAAAAAAGCATAAAGCTGGAGGTGTTTTAGATGGCTACAAAAGGAGCAAGAGAACCAATTACATTAGAATGTACAGAATGTAAAAGAAGAAATTATTTAACAGAAAAAAACAAAAAGAACAATACAGATAGATTAGAAGTTGTTAAGTATTGCAAATTCTGCAAAAAACGTACAACACATAAAGAAACAAAATAAGCCTTTTAAGGGGGAAATTAAGATGCCTAAAAAAGAAGTATCTAAAAACGATAAAAAAGAGAAGAAAGAAAACAAACACTTTTTTAAAGATTTTAAGGCAGAATTAAAAAGAGTAATTTGGCCAACACCAAAGCAACTTGTTAATAATACTATTGCAGTTATTGTAATTGTACTTATTACAGCTGCTATTGTATTTGTGTTAGACTTAGTATTTGAATTTGCAAACAAACAAGGAGTCAACAGAATAAAGAAATTCGTAGAGTCTCATAGTGAACAAACAGAAAATACTAATCAAGATGCACAAAATGCTGTAAATAATATTCTAAATGAAGAATCTAACAATAATGAAACTAAAAACAATACAGTAAATGAATAATAAGGAGGCTAAAAATATGTCTCAAAAAGAAGAATTAGTGCCAAGATGGTATGTAGTGCATACATATTCTGGCTATGAAAACAAGGTAAAAACAGACTTGGAGAAAACTATAAAAAATAGAGAGTTGGAAGAATATTTCTTTGACATCATTGTTCCGATGGAAGAACAAATAGAAATAAAAGAAGGACAAAGAAAAACAAATCTAAAAAAAGTTTTTCCTGGCTATGTTTTAGTAAAAATGATTGTAACAGAAAAAACATGGTATATAGTTAGAAATACTAGAGGTGTTACAGGATTTGTTGGTTCTGGTACTGATCCTATTCCATTGACTGATGAAGAAATTAGAAAGATGGGATTTGAACAAGTTGAAGTTAATGTAGATTACAATGTCAATGATACTGTTCGTATAATGGACGGACCTTTAACAGACTTTACAGGAATTGTTACAGAAATCAATAAAGAAAAACATAAAGTAAAAGTATTAGTTTCTATGTTTGGAAGAGAGACGCCGGTTGAACTTGAGTTTTCTCAAGTTCAAAAGCTATAAAGCAAATTATAAACTTCGTCTTGCGTTGTCAAGCGTCGCATAAAAATCCTTCGATATACACCAGTATAATCTCAAGATTTTTAGCTAGCTTTCCTAGCAATACTTGTTTATAATTCGTTTTAAAATATTAGTAATTTAAATTTTAATTTAGAACAAGTAGTACGAGGCAACCAAGCAAAATTTTCTAAAACTATACGTATGTATGTTGAAGAAAATTTTGTGATGGTTAACGAAGTAATACGAAGTTATAAATTAAAATTATAGATTAATATACATATTACAAAACAATAAAGGAGGTGCTATAACAATGGCAGAAAAGGAAGTAAGTAATATAATTAAATTACAAATTCCAGGAGGAAAGGCTTCACCAGCTCCACCAGTAGGTCCAGCAATCGGAGGAAGCGGAATAAACATAATGGACTTTGTAAAACAATTCAATGATAGAACAGCACAAATGGCAGGAACTATAATTCCAGTTGTTATAACTGTTTATAAAGACAAAACATTTGAATTTATTACTAAAGAACCACCTATGGCAGTTTTAATTAAACAAGCTGCAAAAATAGAAAAAGGTTCTGGAAAACCTAATAGAGATAAAGTAGCAAAAATCAACAAAGCACAAGTTGAAGAGATTGCTAAAAAGAAAATGCCAGACTTAAATGCAGCATCATTAGAAGCAGCAATGAGCATGGTAGCAGGAACTGCAAGATCTATGGGTGTAGTCGTAGAAGACTAAAAAATAAATTGGGAGAAGATTAAAATCTTCGTTTGAACCAAAGGAGGTAAAAATGAAAAAAGGAAAGAGATATCAAGAAGCTGAAAAGCTAGTTGATAGAAAAAAATTGTATAGTGCTAAAGAAGCACTAGAAACAATTGAAAAAATGCCAAAAACAAAATTTGATGAAACAGTGGAATTACACGTAAAATTAGGTGTAGATTCAAAACAAGCTGATCAACAAGTAAGAGGAACAACAGTACTTCCAAATGGCACTGGTAAAACTCAAAGAGTATTAGTATTTGCTAAAGGACCAAAAGCAGACGAAGCTGTTAAAGCAGGAGCTGACTTTGTTGGTGCAGAAGAATTAATACCAAAAATTGAAAAAGAAAACTGGTTTGAATATGATGTTATCGTTGCAACTCCAGACATGATGGGTGTTGTAGGTAGATTAGGTAAAGTATTAGGACCAAAAGGTTTAATGCCAAACCCTAAATCAGGAACAGTAACAATGGATGTTACAAAAGCAATCCAAGAAATTAAATCAGGAAAAGTTGAATACAGACTTGACAAAAGTAACATTGTTCACCTAGGTTTTGGAAAGGTATCATTTGGAGCAGATAAGCTATTAGAAAACTATGAAACTGTTATGAATGCTATTATAAAAGCAAAACCAGCAGCTGCAAAAGGTCAATACATTAGAAGTGTAGCAATATCTACTACAATGGGACCAAGTATGTATATTGATCAAAAATAATAAATATTGCCGAAGAAAGTAAGCATACACTTAAGTCTTACCGAGGTAAAGAGGAAACGGATTTATCCAATCAATCTTTGTCTTAGTAAGAATAGGCATTATTGATTGGATTTTTATTTAATTTGGGAGGTGAAAACATGGCAAGTGAAAACGTTCTAAAGCAAAAAGAAGAAGAAGTAAAAAAACTAGCTGAAAAACTTAAAGAAGCAAAAGTAATTCTTTTAACAGATTACAGAGGAATAAATGTTGCAGATGTAACTAAATTAAGAACAGATTTAAGAAATGCAAACAGTGAATACAAAGTTATTAAAAACAACATTATAAAAAGAGCATTAGATGCAAATGGAGAAAGTGGATTAGATGATTTATTAGAAGGACCAACAGCATTAGTAATTGGAACTGAAGATTATTTAGAACCATCTAAAGTAATTTACAACTTCTCTAAAAATAACGAATTCTACAAAATTAAAGGTGGAATTATAGACGGAAAAGTAATGACAGCTGAAGAAATTATAACTTTAGCAAAATTACCATCAAGACAAGAACTTATGGCAAAATTGGCTGGAGCTTTACTTGGAAATATTACCAAGTTGGCTGTTGCGCTTGATGCAGTTAGGGAACAAAAAGCTAACGCCTAATTTTAATGAAAAACTTCGTCTTGCGTTGTCAAGCGTCGCATAAAAATCTTTCAATATACACCAGTATAATCTCAAGATTTTTAGCTAGCTTTTCTAGCAATACTCGTTTTTGATTAAAATTATAAAGTTTAGAATATGATTATTCTAAGTTGATTAAAATAAAAAATTATTAAATTAAAATAAAGAAGGAGGTCATTTTAAAATGGCAAAAATTGATGAATTATTAGAGACTATCGACACTTTAACAGTTGTTGAATTAGCAGAATTAGTAAAAGGAATTGAAGAAAAATATGGAGTATCTGCAGCAGCAGTTGCAGCACCAGTAGCTGGAGCAGCAGCTGGAGCAGCTGAAGAAAAAACTTCATTTAATGTAGTATTAAAAGAAGCTGGAGCAAACAAAATCCAAGTAATTAAAGTAGTTAGAGATGCTACAGGTTTAGGATTAAAAGAAGCTAAAGATTTAGTTGACGGAGCTCCAAAAACAGTTAAAGAGAACGTAGCTAAAGAAGAAGCTGAAGAATTAAAAGCTAAATTTGAAGAAGTTGGTGCTACAGTAGAATTAGCATAGTTTTATACTATATAATAAACAAAAATAGACCTATAGATATTATAGGTTTATTTTTTTGACCTGAGAAATCCGCTTTTTCTTGACTTTAGTAAATATAAGTTATAAAATATAAAAGCATTCATATATTTTAACAATACACAAGAAAGTGTAGCAAGTTACAAAAATGCAAAAGGAGAAATTTAAAATGGTAATAATATTAGATGCAATGGGTGGAGATAATGCACCTGATGCAACAATAAAAGGCGCTGTAAGGGCAATAAATCAAATTGAAGCAGATATTTTATTAGTAGGTAATACAGAGGTTATAAATCAAAAAGTAAAGGAATTTTACGGAAAAAATGATATATCAGAGGTATCTCCAAGAATAAAAGTACATCATACAACAGAAATGATAGAAATGGAAGATACTCCTACAGTAGCTATAAAACATAAAAAAGATTCCTCAATGGTTGTAGGATTTAACTTACTAAAAGAAGGTAAAGGAGATGTGTTTATCTCAGCTGGAAATTCTGGAGCCCTACTTACAGGAGCAACCCTTTTAGTTGGAAGAATAAAAGGTGTAGATAGACCAGCATTAGCAGGAATTTTGCCAGCATATAAAAGTAGATTGGTTTTAATGGACTGTGGAGCAAATACAAACTGCAAGCCAATTAATCTTCTACAATTTGCGCAAATGGCTAGTATTTATTTAGAAACTACAATTGGTGTAAAGAATCCAAGAGTAGGGCTATTAAATATCGGAACAGAAGAAACAAAAGGTAATGAGTTAATGAAAGAGTCATATAAACTTTTAAAGGAACAAAGCAAAGAGTTAGGAGTTAACTTTATCGGAAATGTAGAAGGAAGAGATGCATTTTCAGGAAATGTTGATATTGTTGTAACAGATGGGTTTACAGGAAATAACTTCTTGAAAGCAGTTGAAGGATTAGGAAAATTTGTAAAAAGAACACTATCGGAAAGCTTAAAGAAGAACTTAATATCTAAAATAGCAGCACTTCCAAGCATGCCAGCGATTAAAAGATTTGCTAAAAGCGTAGATTATAAAGAATATGGTGGAGCCTTATTCTTGGGTGTAAAACAACCTGTAGTAAAAGCACATGGAAGTAGTGATGCAAAAGTATTTGAATTTACAATAAAACAAGCAGAACAATTTGTAAAAAATAAGGCAGTTGAAAAATTAAAAGAGCAATTTACAAAAGAGCTAGAAGAACAAAAATAAAATATTTTAAAAAAGTGCTTGACAATTATTGATACTTGTATTATCTTTTAGGTAAAGAAATATAAGCAGAATATAAAGGAGGTGACTTAATTATCATGAGTTCAGAGGAAGTTTTTGAAAAAGTAAAAGAAACAATTATAGAGCAATTAGGAGTTGCTGATACAGCAGTTACTACAGAGGCATCTTTTATAGATGACCTAGGAGCTGATTCTTTAGATATAGTTGAACTAATTATGGCATTAGAGGAAGAATTTGATATGGAAATTCCAGATGCTGATGCAGAAAAAATAGTTACAGTTGGTGATGTTGTCGAATACATAAAAGAGCATGTTGCCTAAGAAAAAATATAAGGAATGGTATAGTTATAGACTATACTATTTTTTATTCTAGTAAAATTCTCCTACTAGGAGAATTTTACGTAGAAGATAAATATGTGAATTACTAGAATTTATAACAGTTTGCACTGCGTATAAATTTTTTTTATGCTTAAATTTTCATACAGGCTGTATTGCATAAAAATTATACAATATGATATAATTTCAAAAGAAAGAGGTGGAAGAATGGGTAAAATTTTAATTAAAAATGGAAAAGTGCTATTTTTTAGAAATGATGATGTAATAATTGAAGAAAATGACGTTTTAATAGAAAATGGAAAAATAATAAAAATTGAAGAAAACATACAAGAAAATGCTGATAAAGTAATAAATGCACAAAATCATATTGTTATGCCAGGTTTAATAAACACACATGCTCATATACCAATGAGTATATTTAGAGAAACTACAGAAGGATGCAAACTATATGAATGGCTAAATGATAAGATTTGGCCAATAGAAGATAAACTAACAAAAGAGGATATATATTGGGCTAGTATGCTCTCATATGTTGAAATGATTAGTACAGGAACAACTTGTGTAAATGATCAATATTTTATGCCAGAGCAAATTAGAGAGGCAGCTGTAAAAGCAGGAGTAAGAGCAGTTATTACAAGACCAATTGTTGATATTGGCGGAGATCTTCAAATTAGAATAGATGAATTTAGAGAATTTTATGAGTCAAGAGACGAAAGTAATGATTTAATTACATATTCGGTTGCACCACATTCTTTATATACCTGTTCAGATAAAGCTTTAGAGGCCTGTGCAGATCTAGCAAAAGAATATAAACTACCAATACATACACATTTTTTGGAAAGTATTGATGAAATAGAAGATATAAAGAACAAGCATGGTAGACCTGCAATACAAGTATTAAAGGACTATTTTAGTGATGTGCATACAATATTGGCACATTGTGTAAAACTAACAGATGAAGATATTGAGATTTTAAAAACAATGGATTGTGGAATTGCACATAATCCTATATCAAATTTAAGATTAGGCTGTAAAATAGCAGATACTACTAAATATTTAAAACAAGGTTTAAATGTGGCACTTGGTACAGATGGTCAAGGCTCAGGAAGTAATATGGATATGTTTGAAGCTATGAGAGTGGCATGTTTGGCACAAGGTGGAATACATGAAAATGAAGAAAGAATTACTGCTAAAAATGCAGTTAAAATGGCAACAATAAATGGAGCTGAATTGTTACAATTAGATAATAAAATAGGAAGTATTGAAGTTGGAAAAGATGCAGATATAATTTTAGTTGATATAGAAGAAAAACTAGATAACATTACAATGCTTCCAAACTTAAACGAAATAGCAAACTTAGTATATAATACATCTGGAAGAAATGTAGATACCACAATTATAAAAGGAAATATACTAATGGAAAATAGAGTTATAAACCATATAGATGTCAAAGAAGTTGTGACTAAATGTAATCAAATATTGGAAAGATTAAGTAAATAGAATTTAACTGCTACTAAGTTGATTAGTGGCAGTTTTTGTGTTTGCTTGAAAATTATGTAAATCTGTGATATAATTTCTGTATATTGGAAAAAAATCCAAAATTATTGAAGTTATATAAGGAGGAACATAACATGAAGATCACAATGACAACAGTGCTGAGAGACCGGGAGACTGCTTTTAATTTAACCAAAGCGTTCATTAATTGTTATAACAATAATAATGCTTTGGTAATTGAAAAAGAGGAGGCTAAGTTGGAAATTGATTTAGCAACTTGTAGCAGAGAAAAAGCTGAAAGCTTTTTCAACGACATCATCACCATATTTTATGGTGAAAAAGTAACTCCGCAGGAACGGGAGAATGAGCCCATAATACCAACTACTGAGAAAGAAGAAGTGAGTAGCAAAAATGAGAATAGTCAAAAAACAGATAACAAAGAAGCGGATAACCATGAAGAAGATGAAAAAAAGAATGCAGAAGCTACAGCAACTGATATTCGAGTAGTGGCACCTGAAGAGATCAAAATTGAAGGAGAAAAATATGAACAAGTACTTGAAAAAATTGCGCAAAGTAGTAGTTCATATGGAGAATTTCTCCATTCAGTAGAATTTAATCTGAAATTGTCAAAATCAAATCGGGATAAATTTTGGATAATTATGAATGAAACTCAAGTATTTGAATACCCAGAAGAAGTCAAATTGTCTAAAATTCTGAAGGTAGTTGAAAGCAAAGGAAAACAATTAAGCAGATACGAAATAAATTATTTATTTAGCCAAATAAAAGCAAGAACAGGCTATTCTGGGAGTGAATTCGTAAGAATTCTCTTGGAATATAGAGAAAAATACGGATATGAGCCATCACCAATAGTCATTAGACAAGCGAGAATCAAATGCTTACCACAAAATGAAGAATTCGAGGAAGCCCTAAGTATGATTGATATGAGCAAACCTATTGAAGAAAGAGTTGCTTATATCTTTACAATTATGAATTTTAATTTGAAAATATATAAGCAACCAGAGTACTTTAGGGAAGACTTAATTACTTTTGTGAGTGAAGCGGTCCAAATGAAGAAAATTGACATTGAGAAAGCTTTAAATGGCGTAAAAACCAAGAACAAATTGATGCTAAGAATGGTGTTGTCAGAGCAAGTAAATGGTTTTGCAAAGAAAGTTGCAGGACAACCTCAGAAAACCATTGCCACATCTACATTCCTTAAAGATTTGCAAAGTGTTATTCTTTCCAGAACAGAATTGAAAAACCTTAAATAATAACTTCACAAAGGGCACTGATAAATTCGGTGTCCTTTGCTATGCATAAATAGATAAATTTTGTCAAAAATTGCTAAAAAATTCCTCTAAACTATTTAAATACGAACAAATTTATGATATAATTATGACGTGACTTTATTGTACATAATTACAAAAACTTAACTTTTATAATACACTAAAGAGAACATATATAAAATGAAAAAAGGGAGAATATATGGATAAAGAACAAGTATTAGAAGTTAAAGAGTTAATTGAATATGGGTTTAGTTTAGAAAGTATAGCAACAGGAATTCAAATACCAATTGAGGAATTAAAAGAATTGAAAAGACAAATTGAAGAAGAAAAACAAGCTAAAGCTAATAAACAACCCCAAAAAGAAACCGAAAAGACAAAAATTAAGTTAGAACAGGAAAAAAACGAAGAAAAATCTAAATCAAGAAAAGAAATTCAAGCTATGGTTAAAAAATACGAGGAAATCTTTGGAGACTCAACTAAAAAAACTCAAAGCAAAACAGAAGAAAGAGAATTGAGCGAAGAGGAACTTGAAAATGCTATACAAAAAATGAACTTGTTAATGGAAAGATTAAAAAATAGAGGAAATTTACCAATAGACGCAAAAAAAGTAGAACTAGAAAAAGTAATAAATGCTTATAAAAAACTAATAGAAGATGACATTATGAAAAAGGCAGACAGAGCCAAAAGTGTGGAAGAGTTAAAAAAATTATCTCAAAAAGTACCTGCGCAAACATATAATGTTGGATTTGGACATGTTCAAAGCAGAATAGTTAAAATACAGCAACAAGTGTTGATGAATAACATTAGAAATAATATTCCTGAAAGGATTGGAAAAATCATTGCAGATATAGCTAATGGAGAAATAGATATTCAACATGCTAGAGAAGTTATTGAAGAAGAAGCAAGAAGAAGAGTTGAAAACTCTAATGGAAGTAAATTTAAGCTAACATTAGATGGACAAAGAAGACAAATTTTAACACAGATACACACAGCGCTAAAAGAAAAAGCTGATAAATATGTAATAAAAAGTTCAACACAAGCAATAAATGATCTAACTCAATTAGGAGAAACAAGTCAAATACAAGCTGTTAACATAGTGACTCAAAACCTTTGTGGAAGAAAAGAATACAGTAGAGCTTTGGCTATATGTGACATGAGCTGTAAAAATCTAAATGAAGAAGGGGTAAGGCAAATCCGTTTATTAAAAAGGCAAATAAAATCTGCTAAATTTGGAGATTTAGCTCAAAAAATGTTGACAGGTACAAAAAGCATTGAAGAAAGAGAAGCAGAATATGAGAGCTTGAAAACAGCAATGAAAGTAGAAGATATAAAGCCAAGTCAAATACCAATAGGAAAAATAAATAATGGAAGTGTGACAGTATATTTAAATAAAATATGGGATGATCAAAAACAACGATAAATTAAACTTAAGAAAAGGTGAAGTAACAAATGTATTTAAAAAGAATAGAAATGCAGGGATTTAAATCTTTTGCAGATAAAACAGTATTAGAATTTAAACCAGGAATTACAACAGTAATTGGACCAAATGGTTCTGGAAAAAGTAATATATCAGATGCAATCCGTTGGGTATTAGGAGAGCAAAGCATGAAGTCTTTAAGAGGCGCAAAATCTGAAGATATCATTTTTGCAGGAACACAAGCAAGAAAATCATTAGGCTTTGCAGAAGTATCAATTGTAATTGATAATAATGATAATAAACTTCCTATTGAATATTCAGAAGTAACAGTTACAAGAAAAATATATCGTAGCGGGGAAACAGGTTACTTTATAAACAAGGTTCCTTGCCGTTTAAAAGATATTTTAGAACTATTTATGGATACAGGTATTGGCAAAGACGGGTATAGCATAATAGGGCAAGGTAAAATTGATGAGATTTTAAGTAATAAATCAGAAGATAGAAGACACATTTTTGAAGAGGCAGCCGGAATAGTTAAATATAGAACTAGAAAGCAAGAATCAGAGAAAAAGTTAGAGCAAACAAAATTAAATTTACTTCGTATAAATGATATATTAGCAGAAATCGAAGCAAATATTGAGCCTTTGAAATTGCAATCAGATAAAGCAAAACAATTTTTAGATTTAAGAGAAGAACTTAAATCTATTGAGGTTGGGCTATTTATATATAACATCAATACATATAAAGAAAAGCTAGAACAACTTGTAAAAGATGAAGATATTATTGCTTCTCAAAAAGAAGCGGAAGATAGCAAAATGGAAGCTCTACAAGCTTCTAAAGAAGAATTAAGACAAGTTGTAGATGATATTACAGCTCAAATTGAAAATATGCAAAATATAGGGTTTGAAAGTTCAAATAAAATAGAAAAAATAAACTCTGAAATAGGGATATCAAATGAAAGAATACAAAACAATACTGCAAATAAGCAAAGACTTGAAGCTGAAATATTAGAAGTAAAAAGCAGAATAGAAGAACTAAAAGAAGAACAAAGACAAAAATTAGAAAAGAAAACAAATTTAACATCTAATAAAGAAAAGTTTGAAAAAGAGTTAGCAGAAAAAGAGGCAGAACTTGCAGAATTGTCAAAAAAATTATCTGCTAAAGAATTAGAAATAGAAGGCAAAAAGCAAATTGTTCAAGATAATATAGACAAAAAATATGAATTGGCAGCAGAAATAAATACACAAGATGTTAATTATGAGAACTTAGAAAAACGTAAAAAGCAACTAAAAAATGAAATTGATTCAGTTATATCTGAGTTAGATTCTACAAGATATGGTAAAAATGAAATTTCAAAAGGATTTTATGATATAGAATCAAAAAGAAATATTGCAGTAGAAAAGCTAGAGAAGAGTGTTCAAGCAAAAGAACAAAATATGCAAAAACTAAAACAATATGAAGATGAAATTTCAAAACTTACATATACACAAAGAATGAAACAAGCAAGACATCAATTCTTAATTGAAACTGAAAAAGAAAAAGAAGGATATAATAAAACAATTAAATCTTTATTAGTAGCATGTGATAAAGACTCAAATTTAAATAAAGGAATTCATGGTGTTTTAGCAAACTTAATTTCAGTTGAAAAAGAATATGAAACAGCAATTGAAATGTGTTTAGGACAATCACTACAAAATATTGTAACATCAACAGAACAAGATGCAAAGAAAATGATCGAATATTTAAGGACAAACAGATTAGGAAGAGCATCATTTTTACCAATAGCTTCTGTTCAAGGCAAAAAGCTAGATAAACTAACAAAAATGGATGGAGTAATTGGAATTGCATCAGATCTAGTAAAATGCAAAAAAGAATATGAGCAAATAATTTTAAGCTTATTAGGACGAACAGTAGTTGTTGAGGATATGGACACAGCTATTGCACTTGCTAAAAAAGATAAATATTCATTTAGAATAGTAACTCTAAAAGGTGACATCATAAGTTCTAGTGGTTCTATTTCAGGAGGAAGTGTACAAACTAAAACAGTAAATATTTTAGGAAGAAGTAGAGAAATTGAAGACTTAGAAAAAGAACTTAAAAAACTAGAAAAGCAAATTGCTGACAAAACAGCAGAAAAAGAAGAGTATGCATCATCTATTGGAGATAGTATTGAACAAACTGCAAAACTTGAAAAAGAATTACAAGAAATTGAAATAGTATATGCAACAGAAAAACAAAAAATGGTTGCAGTTGAAGAAAATATTACTCGTTTGGAAAATAGGCTAGCTAAATTAAAAGAAGAAGTTACACAAACAGAGAAACAAAAAGAGGAAAATAGACTTTTAAAAGAGCAAAAAGAAGCGGAAATACAAGAACTAACACAACAAATAGAAGAGTTAAACAAGGTAATAGAGGAATTTGCACTAAATAACAAAGATAATCAAAAATATATTGATGATTTGAATTTTGATATTACGAATTTAAAAATATCTGTTACATCTTTTGACGAAAGTGAAAGCTCAATTGAAGAAATGGTTGAAAGAATTTCACAAGATATTAAAAATAATGAGCAAAGTATTGAAAATAAAAATCAAAATATATTAGCAATAAATGAAGAAAATGCTAAACTAGAACAGACTATTACAGAGTATAATGCTCAAATAGAACAAATAAAACAGGAAGTAACAAATAGTGGAACTAAAGTTGAAGAGCTAAAACAAGAAAGAATTGCTAAAAATGAAAAGCTAGTAAATACAGAAAATGAAATTCAAAGTCAATTTTCTACATTAGAAAGTTTGAAAGAGCAAATTATAAAACTTGATGTTAAGAAAACAAAATTAGAGCAAGATTTACAACAAGTGGTTGATAGTTTATGGAATGAATATGAACTAACACCAAATAGTACAGAAGAATATCAAAAGCCTAATAATGTAGCAACAGCACAAAAACAAGTAAATAGTTTGCGTAATAAAATAAAAGACTTAGGAAGCATAAATATTGATTCTATTGAAGAATATAAAAAGACTAAGGAAAGATATGACTTCATGTCTGAACAACGTTTAGATTTGGAAAATACAGCATCTAAACTAAGAAAAATTATAGGCGATATGACAACAACAATGCAAAATCAATTTAAAGAAAAATTTGAGCTTATAAATAAAAACTTTAATGAAGTATTTACAGAATTATTTAATGGTGGAAAAGCAGAGTTAATATTAGAAAATGAAGAAAATATTTTAGAATGTGGAATTGATATTAGAGTTCAACCACCAGGCAAAAAACTTCAAAACATGATGTTATTATCAGGTGGGGAAAAGGCATTTACAGCCATAGCACTATTATTTGCAATATTAAAAATAAATCCAGCACCATTCTGTATACTAGACGAAATTGAAGCTGCATTAGATGATGTTAATGTTTACAGATTTGCAGAATATTTAAAGAAATTCTGCAAACAAACACAATTCTTAGTAATAACACATAGAAAAGGAACAATGGAAGCAGGAGACTCAGTATATGGTGTAACTATGGAAGAAAACGGAATAAGTAAGCTATTATCAATTAAATTAAAATAAGAAAAAGAATGTCATTTAAATTTAAATGGCATTCTTTTTAATTTATTTTATTTCAGTTCCGCCCCATTCTACAACAGTATAACCATTACGTATAACAGAAGTAAGAACTTGCTCTTTTACATCTATTGAGTTATCAAGTCCTTTCCATTCCATCATTATTCTAATCAATGTGTCTGGAGAAGGTGTAACTAACAATGGCATGTTTTCCTCAATTTCATTCATAGTTTGAAATCTAATATATACATAATCTTTTTGTTCTAATTTTGGTAACCAGTAAATAATAAATTCTTCAGATTCTTTATAATTTAAACCAAGAATAGCTAGTTTTTCTTCTAAGAAGTTAGCGACATTTTCTTTACTTACAACAAAACCTTCTGTTAAATTACCATTATATTTTTTAGTATTATCAGATTCATAATATAGAGAATAATACTTTTTATTTGTTTTGGTATCAATCAATGTTCCATTAGGTTGAGCAGTGACATTCCAGCCATTATTATAACTTGGGTATATACAAGTTATTTTATCTTCATAACCTAATTTTACAGAAACCTCAGTTTCTTGTTCAGGGTAGATATAAATTACAGGTTTGTCTATGCTATTTGACAAAGTAAAATAAATTTTTAAAAATAAACCGAAAAATGCCAGTACTACCATAGCAACCCCAATAATAATTATTTTAGTTACAATAGAATTATGTTTTTTCTTGTTAGGAGTATTAGAATTCTCTTGTTTTTGATTCGAGTTATCTGATGTAACTTCTGTTTTAATATCATTTTCATTATTATTTTCCATAGTATAAATTCTCCTTATCCAATTTTTTTATCATATTCTTCTAATGCTTCTAAAGCATATTGGGTATCTGTCAAACAAGGTAAATATTTTTTTCCATACTTTTGTCTTGTTTCATTACCTTTTCCAGTAATTAAAACAACACTATTAGGATTATCTAAAATAGCTTCTTTTATAGCTTCTCCACGGTCTTCAATAATTTTGTAATTTCCATGTTCTTTAGCAACATATTCAGCAATTTCTTTACAAATATCAACAGTTTCCTCTGGACCAGGATCTTCCGCAGTTAAATAACTAATCTTTGAATGAATACCAGAAAGTGTACCTAAATCTCTTCTACGAAGCTGAGCTTTTCCACCAGGGCAACCAAATACTGTAATTATATTTTTATCAGGATATTCTTGCTTAGTAGACTCGTACAACTTTTGGAAACTTAATTTATTATGCGCATAATCAACAATAACAATAATATTTCCATCTTTACTAACATGTGCTTCCATTCTACCACTAGCTCTAGCAACTTTTAGTCCATTGTAAATGTTCTTAAATGGAATGTCTAGAACCATTGCAGTAGCAATTGCAGCTAGTGCATTTTCTACATTAAATAATCCTGGCATTGTTAGTAATATTTCTTCATCAAATTTAGATGTTTTAACTCTAAAAGAAATTGATGTGTGAGTTAATTTTTTAATATCATAAGCAAATACATCAGCTTTTTCATTTTTTGTGCTAAATGTAATAATCTTTTTAGATTTTTGTGCATTTTCTAAAATACGGTCAATATAGTCTGAGTCTAAATTTACACAAGCATTTTCAACTTGATCAAAAAACTTTAATTTAGAAGCAAAATAGTCTTCAAAATTAGGGTGCTCAATTGTACTAATATGGTCTTCAGAAATATTTAAAAATACTCCAACTTTGTATAAAACATCATGAACTCTGTCCAACTTTAATGCTTGACTACTAACTTCCATAACTAAATTTTGCATTTTGCAATCAACAGCATTTGCAATATGTTCTTGTAAATCAATAGATTCAGGACTTGTAATCAATGATTCTTTACATTCCTTACCATCATATGTGTCAATAGAAGAAACAATTGCAGTATCTGGTAAATTGTGTTCTTTCATATAATCGTCTAAAATGCTTTTTATGTAATAAGCAGTTGTTGATTTTCCTTTTGTACCAGTAAGACCAATCATATTTATTTTATCAGCTGGAAAATCATAATACATACAAGAAACGGCAGCTAAAGCTTTCCTTATATCATTTACAACAATATGTGGAAAATCTGGGTCTGTTACATTTTCAGGTTCTGAAATATATGCAGTAGCACCTCTTACAATTGCTTCATTTAAGTATTCAGGTTTATAATTTAAACCTTTACAAATATATAAAGTGTTATTAGCAACTTCTTTTGAATTATGTTCTAGTTTTTCAATTGAAGTATTTAATATACTATCACATAAGCAAACATCTTCCACTAAATTTTCTTTTTTTAAGATATCAATATAATCCTTTAATAAATAACGTTTCATAAAACTATCCTCTCAAATTAAAAAGTATATTTTCTGTATTTTTTAACATAATTTCTATCTCTCATAAAAAGATATTTTCTTCTACTAAATGGCATATCTTCAGCATAACGAAGAGGTCTAACAATATTGCCAATTCTATCGATTTCAGCTTTTAAATTATCACTTGTTACATATTTTTTGATAACTGACTTAGGAACAAAACTTAAAACTACATTGTTTTTTACAAGTTCAAATTTGTTATTATCTAAACTATTGTAAAACAAATCATCAATTAACAATTTAACTAAGTTATGACCACAAGCACAGAAGTAATAACCACTTCTAGACTGCCTTGGATTAACCTCAAAAACTTTATACTTTTTATCACGTATATCATATTTTAAGTCAAATTCAGCAAAGCCTTGATATCCAATAGACTCCAAAAAGTCTTTTAATTTGTAAATCAATTCTTCTGGATAACCATATTCTGAATAACCATTAACAAGTACAGTACAATTTCCAATTCCAGTAGGAGTATGCTCTTGAAGTCCTATTTGTGCAAAAGTAGCAAGTTTTGCTTTTTTGTCTTTACCACAATAAAATAAACAATCATGTAGTGCAGTATCATCACCAGGAATGAACTCTTGAATGATTAAATTTCCTTTATAACCTGCATTTTCGATCTTTTTAATAGTATCTTCTAATTGTTGCTCATCATATAGTTTATACACCTTAGCTAGTCCATCAATTTCGTGATAAGTAACACCATCACTAGGCTTTATAATCAAAGGATAATTTTGAAAATGTGCTTTTACACTTTCAATAGATCCTGAACCATCACAAGGGTAAATATATGTGCATGGAAAATCAAGTCCGCTATCTTTATATACATCATAAAATGTTTCTTTCACCAAAAGTGTATCCATAAGCTCTTTTGAAGAATAATTGAAAACATAATATTTACTTAGAGCATCTTTATTTTCTGCAATAAGACTAACATAACAGTCATTAGTTCCAATTAACAAAATCTTTTCATCTTTATTTAAATTTTGTTTTTCTGCATATTCAATTAAAGAATTAACAAAAGTGTCTCCTTCGATTAAATTAGGTATAATATTAACATTAGTAATAGTGCTAAGTGAAGTAAAGCTCATAGCAACTCTACCAATCAAATCAACTTTCTTATGATAAATTTCATGATAACATCTTGCCATATAATAGGCATTTATATCAGTTCCGACAATTAAAACTTTTGGCTCCATAATATTTCTCCCATCTATATAAATTTGCTAATATTTTATATCAAAATACACCAAAATGCAATAGAAAAATAAGTGCAAAAGTTTTTGTTGAAATTTGTCTGATTACGGTATATAATAATAAACGAAAATAGGGAGGACGTTTATGTTTGGATACAGATCAGACGGAAGAAAGTTAAGGGATATTTCGCCATTTTTTAAGATTATTCCGCAAGTAATGAGAACAAGGAGTGACTCACAGGTTTATTATACTTATGATATGCCTATAAAAGAAATTGATAATTATATTGATAAAAAAGCTGAAGAAAACATTAAAATTTCATACATGGACATAGTATATTCAGCATTAGTAAGGCTTATGGCACAAAGACCAAGGCTTAATAGATTTGTTATGAATGGAAGAACTTTTGCTAGAAATGAAATATTTATTTCACTAGCCATAAAAAAGAGTTTAACTGACGATGGAATAGAAACCACAATAAAATTACCATTTACCGGTAAAGAAAATATTTTTGAAATAAAAGAAAAACTAGGGAATGTTATTAATGAAAATAAAAGTGTTAAGAAAAATAACGAAACAGACATATTAGCTACAACATTGTCAATAATACCAAATTTTCTTTTAAAGTTTGCTATAAATACTATCATGTTTTTAGATAAACATGGAATGTTACCTAAAGCTGTAATAAAAGCAAGCCCATTCCATACAAGTGCATTTTTAACAAATGTTGCATCACTTGGAATTGATGCAATATATCACCATTTATATGACTTTGGAACTACAGGAATATTTTTAGCAATGGGGAAAAAGAAAAAAAGCTACATATATGATGATGATACTTTTAAAGAGGAAAAATGTATATCACTTGCCTTTGTATGTGACGAAAGAATTTGTGATGGATACTATTTTGCAAACTCTGTAAAGTTATTTAACAAATACCTAAAAAAGCCAGAGCTATTAGAAGAAAATATAGAAAAAGTAGAAGACTGCAAATAAATGTAAATACGAAAAAGTATTTACATTTTTTTTACATAAACCAAGTATAAGCATCATATAATTAACTAACTTAAAACAAAGGAGGATAATTATGTGGTACACATTGTCTACAAAAGAAGTAGAAAAACAAATGCAAACTAATATTGAGTTTGGCTTAAATGAAAAGCAAGTAGAGGACAAGCAAAACAAGTTTGGACTGAATAAGTTAGAAGAAAAGAAGAAAGAGAGTATAGTTATAAAATTCATAAAGCAATTTAATGATTTTATGATAATTATATTGATAATTGCCTCGATTATTTCAGCAGTAGTAGCAAGACTAGAAGGAAGCAATGATTATTTTGATTCAATTATAATAATAGCAATTGTAGTATTTAATGCTATTATGGGACTAGTACAAGAAGCAAAAGCAGAAAAATCATTAGAGGCACTTAAGAAAATGACGGCTCCAACTTGTAGAGTAAAAAGAAATGGCAAAATATCTACAATAAAAAGTGAGCAAATAGTTCCGGGAGATATTGTACTATTAGAAGCGGGAAATTATGTACCAGCAGATTGCAGACTGATTTCAAGTTCTAATTTAAAAATAGAAGAATCTAGTTTAACGGGTGAAACTGTACCAGTTCTAAAAGATGCTAACTGCGTATTAAAAGAAAAAACAGCTTTAGGAGACATGGTAAATATGGCGTTTTCAACTACAATAGTAGTTAATGGTCATGGAGAGGCAATTGTAACAGATACAGGTATGAATACAAAAGTAGGCAAAATTGCTAAAATGATTATTACAAATGAAGCACCTGAGACACCAATTCAAAAGAAGTTGGGAGAAGTAGGAAAGTCATTAGGAATTGCATGTTTAGGAATTTGCCTATTGATATTTGTAATTGGACTTTTAAAGAAAATTGAGCCAATAGAAATGTTTATGACTTCAGTAGGCTTAGCAGTAGCAGCAATACCAGAGGGATTACCTGCAATAGTAACAATTATGTTAGCAATTGGGGTAACAAAAATGGCAAAGAAAAACAGCATAATTAGAAAATTACCAGCAGTTGAAACTTTAGGTAGCAGTAGTGTTATATGTTCAGACAAAACAGGAACTTTAACACAAAATAAAATGCAGGTTACTAAAATAGCAAATATAAATGGAGAAACTAATGATAAAGAGTACATAAAATGGCTAATGGGAATGGCTACAATGTGTACAGATGTGGAAATATCAAGAGAAAATGGAAAAATAGAATTAACAGGAGAACCAACGGAAAAGGCAATAGTTAGCAAAGCTTTAGATGAAGGACAAAACAAAAATGAGTTATATAATGTAATGAAACGTGTAAAAGACATTCCATTTGATTCAAGTAGAAAGATGATGACAACAATTCATAAAATGCCAAATGGATATAGAGTTATAACAAAAGGTGCACCAGATGTATTATTAAAAAGATGTAATAAGGTATATGATAATGGAAATGTAACTACATTAGATTATTCAAAAACTAAACTGATAGAAAATCAAAATAACAAGATGGCAGACGAGGCTTTAAGAGTATTAGCAATAGCATATTTAGACATACCAAGGTTACCAAGCAAAATAGACACAGAAACAGTAGAAAAGAATTTAATCTTTATTGGACTAATTGGAATGATAGACCCACCAAGAGAAGGTGTGAAAGAGGCTGTCGCAACCTGTAAAAAAGCAGGAATAAAAACTGTAATGATTACAGGCGACCATATAATAACAGCAAAAGCAATTGCAAAAGATTTGGGGATATTAAGAGGTAGTGATTTATCAATTACAGGTGAGGAACTAGATAAAATACCACAAGCAGTATTGCAAAGAAACATTATGAATTATTCTGTTTTTGCAAGAGTAACACCAGAACACAAAGTTAGAATAGTTAAAGCATATCAGTCAACAGGTGCAGTAGTTGCAATGACGGGAGATGGAGTAAATGACGCACCAGCCTTGAAAAATGCCGATATTGGAATTGCAATGGGGAAAAACGGCACAGATGTTGCTAAAAATGCAGCAGATATGGTTTTAACAGATGATAATTTTGTTACAATTGTTGAAGCTGTTAAACAAGGAAGAAATATATTTGATAATATAAAAAAGGCAGTACATTTTTTAATAGCAACAAATATTGGGGAAATTGTAACAATATTTTTAGGTTTGATACTAGGCTTAAAATCTCCGCTTTTAGCCATTCAACTTTTATGGATAAACCTAGTAACTGATTCACTTCCTGCAATTGCATTAGGACTAGAAAAACCAGAAGCGGATATTATGGATAAAAAGCCAAGAGACAGTAAAAAAGGAATTTTTGCAGATGGACTATGGCAAAGAATAATTACAGAAGGAACAATGTTAGGAATTTTAACTTTAGTAGCATTCAGTGTAGGCAATTACTTGTATGACATAGAAGTAGGAAGAACAATGGCTTTTGTAAGTTTAGGCTTATTAGAACTAGTGCATAGTTTTAATATAAAAAGTGAAGAATCAATATTCAAAGTTGGATTATTTGAAAACAAATACTTGTTGGGAGCATTTATTTTAGGAGCTCTATTACAAATTGTAGTAGTTGTAATTCCATCTGTAGCAGAAGTATTCAAACTTGTACCATTAACACAAGTGCAATGGATGTATACTTTTGGAATATCAATATTACCATTAGTAATAATGGAAATACAAAAGGCATTTAATAAAATCGAACCAAGCACAATGCAAATTAAATATTCTATGCAAAATAGTATTGCACAAAAAAATAAATAATGATACAATTAAGGAAACTTAAGAAAAGGGAAGAATAAAATGGAAGCACTAACAATAATTTACTTATTAGCATTCTTGGTGTTTGCCTTGGTTGGCTCAGCTTTCTTGCAAATTAGAATGGCTGGAATAAAAATTAAAGACTTTTGGGGTTTCATACAAGCAAACCAAATGCTAGATAAGTTATATAAATTTTCAAAAAGATATAAACTTATGAGTCCACAAGAACAGATAATATTTTTGGCAGAGGCGGAAAAAGTTTTTGATGCATATGATAAAATTCCTTCAATTGTATGGGAAGATGAATATAGAAAATATTCAGAAGTGTTACAAGCATATCAAAATGTTAGAGTAACAAGATGGAGTGATGAAAATTCAATAAAAAAATAAAAGGTGACTTAAGGTGACTTTGGGGACGGGGTCAAAAGTCACCTTTTTTGTTGGCTTAATTGCTAAAAGGGTGCTTTTTGATCCCGGCCCCAAAGTCACCCTAAGTCATAAAAAGAGTAAATAAAATGGAGAAAACAGCATATAATAAATATAGGATATTTCATATATAAGGAAAGAAGGGAAAATATGAAAACACTATATTTTGACCATGCTGCAACAACACCAGTAAGTGAGCAAGTGTTAGCTGAAATGCTACCATATTTTGAGCATCAATATGGCAATGCTTCTGCAATGTATGCATTAGGCAGACAGTCTAAAAGAGCAATTGAACAAGCAAGAAAAAGAGTAGCAAATGCCATAAATGCTAAACAGAAAGAAATTTATTTTACTTCTTGTGGAAGCGAAAGTGATAATTTAGCAATAAAGGGTATAGCATATGCTAATAGGAATAGAGGAAACCATATAATTACGAGTAAAATAGAACATCATGCGGTGTTAAATACTTGCAAAACTCTTGAAAAACAGGGATTTGAAGTAACATATTTAAATGTGGATAAAAATGGTTTTATAGATATTAACCAACTGATAAATTCAATAAGACCAACAACAATTTTAATATCAATAATGTTTGCAAATAATGAAATAGGTACTATAGAACCAATACAAGAAATAGGAAAAATTGCTAGAGCTAATAATATTATATTTCATACAGATGCAGTTCAAGCGATAGGCAATGTAAGGATAGATGTAAATAAATTGAATATAGACAGCTTATCAATGTCAGGACATAAATTTTATGCACCAAAGGGAATAGGAGCTTTATATGTACGAGAAGGAATAGAATTTAAAAAAATACAAGATGGTGGGCATCAAGAAAAAGATAAACGTGCAGGAACAGAAAATGTTGCTGAAATTGTGGGGTTAGGAAAGGCAATTGAAGATGTGTATGCTAATTATGAAAGATATAACGAGCACTTACAAAATTTAAGAGATTTTTATATATCTCAAATAGAGCAAAAAATACCAACTGCAAAGTTAAATGGAGATAGAAAAGGCAGACTACCAGGAAATGCAAATTTTTCGTTTCCCAATATAAATGCACAAAAGTTACTACTAGAGTTAGACGAAAAAGGAATATGTGCATCAGCAGGTTCGGCTTGTAGTACTGGAAATCCAGAACCATCGCATGTGCTAGTTGCCATAGGTTTAGACAGAAATTTATCAGAAGGAACTTTAAGAACTACTTTTGGAAAAGATAACACAAAACAAGATGTAGAATTCTTAGTTGATAGTTTAGTTAATATTATTCAAAAAAATACTAGCTTTTGCTAGTATTTTTTGGTATAATTAAATTAAACTTATTAGTAAAAATAAACAAATTTGTTGTATAAAACGGTGAATACAACAAGTTTAAATTATTTTAAAATATGACAATTTTGAAGTTAATTTTCTTATTTTTCTTTAGAATCTGGTATATATTCTAATAAATCAGAAATCTCACAATTAAATGCTTTGCAAATGTTATTTAATTGTTTGATGTCAACTCTTTTAGTCTCTTCATAATACATTTTTGAAATTGTAGCTGGTCTAATATGAGTTGCATCTGCCAAAGATTTCTGTGTCATTTTATGTTTTCCAAGTAAGTCAGATAATTTTATTTTAATCATGAAATAATACAACCTTTCTATAATATTTTATGACAAATTTAGTCATATTTTGTCGAGCACTTGTATTTTACCACGAGATGTATTAAAATTACATATTATAAAATGAACATAACGACAAAAGTAATTTAAACACACACAGAAGTAATTAAACGAAAGAGGTGCATTTATGAAATTAAAAGATAGCCCGATAGAAGATGAGCAACTTGCTAATAACAGAGAATGGAAAGAAAAAAATGAAAAATATTTAACCAATTTGCAAAAATTTTTAGATGCAACTGATAGCATAAAAGATGAAGAATTACAAAGACACATTATTGGACAAATGCTTAGATGTGATTTGGCTTTAACAGAAATTGCTGAAGCAGAAATTCAAAAAGCAAAAGAAAATAAACAAGTATAATTTTTTATTAAAAATACATACTAATACAAATGAAAAGATTAAACAACAATTTTAAAAAAATATTTATAGGATTTATGGCAGGTGTTATTAGTGGTCTATTTACAGCAGGAGGTGGATTGATACTAGTTCCTGCGTTTATGTATATGTTAAAAATGGAACCAAAAAAGGCAAGAGCAACTTCTATTTTTTGCATATTGCCAATGGTAATTACAACAGCTTTTTTTTATTCAAGAAACAATCTGATAAATTGGAATACAGGCATATTATGTGCAATAGGTGGAATAATTGGCGGATTTACAGGTGCAAAATTATTAAATAAAATACCAGATAAATATTTAAAACTTGCATTTGCTATATTTTTAATATATGCAGGATGGAATATGTTGTTTTAAATAAGGATGTATGGAAAATGTTTGAAATACTAATAGGTTTTATCTCAGGAATTGTTAGCCGGAATGGGAATGGGAGGAGGAACAATATTGATTCTTCTCCTTTCTATCTTTATGAACCTGGACCAACATGTAGCTCAAGCAACAAATTTAATATTTTTTATTCCAACGGCAATAACCTCAGTTATTATAGGAATAAAAAATAAAAATATAAATGTAAAAGAAGCGTGGGTTATAGTAGTTTCAGGGATAGTTGGGGCAATAATAAGTGCTAATATAAGCAGTAATTTAAATGTAAAAATATTAAGAAAAATGTTTGGAGCGTTTTTATTAATAATTGCAATATATGAAATATATTCTTGGTTCAATATGTATATAAAAAACAAAAAAGGACATACTAAAACTAAATAATAATATCTGGAGGATGATTAAAGATGAAGTTTGTAAAAGGTATGTTAATAGGCGGAATAGTAACTGCAGGTGTTGCAATGATGTATTCAGAAGCTATGGGGGATAACAAAAGAAAAATGATAAGAAAGGGTAAAAAATTAGCAAGAAAGATGGGAATACTATAAGATTAAAAATGGAGCTTAGAAAATTCTAAGCTCCAATTTTTTTATCTACAAGGCTTATTACAAGGTGGTTCACATGGTCTTTCACATGGTTTTTCTTGGCATGGTGGACATTTCAATTCAACACCTTTTAAGCATTTTCCTTCATGTTTACATGAAGTACATACTTTACAATGTTTTACTCTGTCAACCCATACTTCGATTTCATATACACGGTTAGCACATAGAGGTCCAAAAACGAATTCTCCATTTTTATCTGTAAAAGTATGAGAAACTGGTCTTCTTTCATCCATACCATGTTCACAAACAACCTCAACTAACTTAACAACAGCGTCACAAACAGGCTCTTGGTAACAATCTTTAATAATTCCATAAATAACAGTTCTGTTATCTTCTGGTAAATTGATTTCTAAGTCATATTGTTTTCCTGTAGCCATAACACCATCTACATTTAAAACTGGGCATACATTCTTATCAAATTCCATAATTATATTCATTCCTTTCTTTTTTATATATAATATGAAAAAAATCGACAAAATGTGCAATTGATGAAAAAATATGGTAAAATTTTAAATGTTAGAGTATAATATATAAAGCAAAAAGAAAGGAAGAAAAAATGGACAATAGACCAATAGGAGTATTTGACTCAGGAGTAGGCGGAATGACTGTTTTAAAAGAACTAGCAAAGCAGTTGCCTAATGAAAATTTTATATATTTAGGAGATACAAAAAGATTTCCATATGGAAGCAAATCAAAGGAAAGTATAATAGAACTAACAAAAGATGGAATAGAATTTTTAATAAATAAAGGAGTAAAGCTAATAGTAATTGCATGTGGAACAGCTACAAGCCAAGCACTAGAAGAAGTACAACCTTTATATAACATACCAATAATAGGCGTTATAGAGCCTACAGTAAAATACATAAAAGAAATCAATAAAAAACAAATTGGAGTAATAGCTACAGCAGGTACAATTAGAAGTAAAGGCTGGGAAAAGGCAATATTAAAAGAACTTCAAACTGCAAAAGTTCAAAGCATTGCATGTCCACTTTTAGCTCCAATGGTTGAAGAAGGATGGTATGATAATAAAATTGCAGAATTAGCAATAAAAGAATACTTAAAACCTTTTAATAAAATAGATGCAATAATTCTAGGCTGTACTCATTATCCTCTATTAACTAATGTAATAAAAAAGCAAATTGGTAAAAAAGTAGAGATTATAAATATTGGAGAACACGTAGCAAAAGAAGCAAAAGCAATTTTGAAGAACAACGACCAAATGGCAGAATATAAGGAACAGAGCATAGATACATACCTCACAGAAACAGAATGCAAATTTAATGAAGTAGCAAGTAAGCTACTAGGAACAGAAGTAAAAGCAAAACAAGTTAAAGAAGAAATAGAATTTTTAAGTTAATTAAAATGAGAGAATGGAGAAAGGTATGAAGGAATTAAGAGATTTATATGATGAAAATAAAAAAGTTACTGGAGAGAAAATTTATAAAGGAGAGAATATACCACCAAATAGATATATTCTTGTAGTTACTTTATTTATAAAAAATAGTTATAATCAATTACTATTACAAAAAAGAAGTAAACAAAAAGGCGGAAAATACGGATTTATAAGTGGACACCCAAAGTCAGGAGAAACAAGCTTACAAGCTGTTATTATAGAGGCTAAAGAAGAAATGAATATAGATATAAAAAATGAAAAAGTACAAGTTTTTCATACTGAAAAGGGTAAAAATGCTTTTTATGATTTTTACTATTTAGAAAAAGATATTGATATTCATAAATTAACACTACAAAAGGAAGAGGTACAAGATGCAGAATGGATGACAATTGAGGAGATAGAACATCTAATAAATGTGGGTGGATTTTTTGAAAATCACATAGAAGCTGTAGAAATAATAAAGGAGTTCATATTGAAAAGTAAGAAATAAAGGTATAATAACATTGACAACCAGACTTAAATAATAAATTTTTAAGTTAATTAAATCATAAAAATACAAGCAATGAATATATTGTTACTAACACAAATTGGAGGTAGCAATATGTTCATTGTTTTTAATAAGCGAAAAATATATTCATATTTAGTTTCTTTTAGCACAGTAGTTATTCTATTTGCAATAGCATTTACAGTAACAACAGATAGTAGCATAATTACATCAGTCACAGCAAGAGAATTGCCAATATATAATGTTGATACAAAAGAAAATAAAATTTCACTTACTATGAATTGCGCTTGGAATGCAGATGATATAGATAGTATTTTGAAAACTTTAAAAGACAACAATGTAAAAATAACTTTCTTTATGGTCGGGGACTGGGTAGATAAATTCCCAGAAGCAGTAAAAAAGATTTCAGATGCTGGCCACGAAGCCTTTATTCGCTCAGCAAAATCTGCAAGTCATGTGCCAATACAATGGAACTTAGACACTGTAGACTATACAGGAATTACTGGAGATGAAATGTGGAAAAGATTAGAAAATAAACTAAGTGGTGGAAGTATTATTTTAATGCATAATGGAACAAAACACACAGCAGATAGCTTAGATATGCTTATAAAAAACATAAAATCAAAAGGCTATGACATAGTAACAGTATCAAACCTTATATACAAAGACGGCTATTATATTGACAATAATGGTACACAACGTTTAAATAATAATGTATAAAACTTACCAAATGTGGTATATTTAAGTATAAAGACTTTAAAATAAAAGAAAAATTTAACATTTTATGTAGACAAAACCAAAAAAGCGTGGTATAATAGAAAATGTGACTAGCAATTAGTCTAAATTTTACGTCTTATGAATAAACTAGATTAAGAAACAAATGTAGGGAGGAAATTAAATTGAATACAAATTATGAAGATAATAACCATTTAACATTGGTTGGAAAGGTAACAAGTGACAAAAGATTTAGTCATGAAATTTATGGAGAAAAATTTTACATATTTGACTTAAGCGTACCTCGTTTAAGTGGAAATGCAGACGTTATTCCAGTAACAATATCAGAAAGATTATTAACAACACAAGATGTTTTTATTGGAGCAAAATTACAAATTGATGGTCAATTTAGATCATACAACAGCTATGATAATGAAAAAAATAAATTAATATTAACTGTGTTTGTAAAAGATGTTCAATTCTTAGAAGAAAATCAAGAAGAGGAAGAAGAAGCTAGAAGAGACGTTGTTTCAAATGAAGTTATTCTTGACGGATATATTTGTAAAAAACCAATTTACAGAAAAACACCATTTGGTAGAGAAATTTCAGACATTTTGCTAGCAGTTAATAGAGCATATAATAAATCAGACTATATTCCATGTATTGCATGGGGAAGAAATGCTAGATTCTGCGAAAATGTTGCAGTTGGAACAGAAGTAAGAATTGTAGGTAGAGTACAATCAAGAGAGTATGAGAAAAAACATGAAGATGGAACAGTAGAGAAAAAAGTAGCATACGAAGTATCAGTAGCTAGCCTAGAAGTAGCAAATCAGGAAGATAATAGTGAAGAAAGCAAAGAAGAAAATCAAGAAGCTATATAAGATTTTAAAATAAAAAAAAGGTGGTTTCCAAATAACTGGAAACCACTTTTTACTCTTCATCATCTTTTTTTGTAACATTATCCTTAACTTCAGGAATAATAACTTCTCTAGTATCCTTAGGTCTAGGCTTTTCCACTTCTATATGTTCATAAACAGGAGAGATATTTAAATTACCATCACCTGTAATCACCTCTATTTTTTTTGGCTCTTTTATTTCATCTACTTGGTTATTTTCTTCCATCAAAACCACCTCACTATGTGTATGTTATCATAACAAAAAAACAATGTCAACATTTCTTGACATAAAGCACAATTCGTGTGATAATATATAGGTAAAAATTTTAAAGGAATCGTGAAAATAAATGGAGATAAACAAATCAAAAGGAGTAATTGAAGCAATACTTTTTGCAGCTGGCAGAGAAGTTAAAATAACTGAACTTATGTCAGCTTTAGAGGCAAGCTCAGAAGAAGTAATTACACTTGTAGAAAGTATGAAGGAAGATTATAAAAACGAAAATAGAGGCTTGCAAATTGTGAATGTTGGCGAAGCTTACCAATTATGCACAAAACAAGAGTATTATGAATATTTATATACTATTTTTGATAAAAGAAATAAACCAAATTTATCACAGGCAGCAATAGAAACTCTTGCAATTATTGCATATAACCCTAAAATTACAAGAGCAGAAATTGAAGCTATTCGTGGTGTTAATTCAGATGGTACAATATATAAATTATTAGACTATAATTTAATAGAGGAAACTGGAAAGCTTGATGCGCCAGGCAGACCAGGCACATATGGAGTAACATCAGAATTTTTAAGAATATTTGGATTTAACAACTTAAATGAACTTCCAGATTTACCACGATATAAATTAGATGAAAATCAACAAATAGTAATTGATGATATTATTGAAGAAAAAGAAGAACCAAATGAGGCTCCAATGCCCGAAAGGGAGACAAGTAAAGAAGAATAGGAAAAACTAGAAAATAGAAAGGATTGAATAAAAATGAAATTAAGTGAAAACTTTTTTTATACTTTAAGAGAAGACCTAAAAGATGAAGAGTCAGTTAGTGGAAATTTACTTGTTAAGAGCGGAATGTTTAAAAAAGTAGGAAATGGTATTTATATGAAAATGCCATTAGGAAAAAAGGTAGCTCAAAATGTAGAAAAAATTATTAGAGAAGAAATGAATAATGCAGGGGCAAAAGAAGTTACAATGCCAATGCTTCTACCAGTAGATTTATTTGAAAAATCAGGAAGATATGCAGCATTTGGACCATCAATATTTAAATTAAATGACAGATATGACAGACCATATGTATTAGGCCCAACACATGAAGAATTTTTTGTATTAGCAGCATCAATGAAATCTCACTCATACAAAGACTTTCCATATACTTTATACCAAATTGGAAATAAATATAGAGATGAGGTAAGACCTCGATTAGGTTTAATTAGAACAAGAGAATTTACAATGAAGGATGCATATAGCTTTGATACAAACCTAGAAAATCTAGATAAATCTTATCAAAAACAATTTGATGCATATCACAAAATTTGCCAAAGACTAGGTTTGAATTATGTAGTAGTTAGAGCAGACACAGGTGTTATGGGAGGATTACTTTCAGAAGAATTCCAAGCTGTTACAGATGTTGGAGAAGATATACTTGTATTATGTGATAAATGTGATTATGCTTCTAATATTGAAGTGACTCCTCATATATGTGGAGAAGAAGAAAAAGAAGAAGGAAAAACATTAGAGTTAGTCGAAACTGGAAATTGCCATACAATTGAAGAGGTATGTGAGTTTTTAAAATTAGATATAAAGAAAACTGTAAAAGCATTGCTTATGAATGTAGATAATGAATTAGTAGCATTTTTTGTAAGAGGAGACAAAGAGCTAAATGAAGTAAAAGCTCTAAAATTACTAAAAGGAATGGAAATAGGTTTTGCGGATGATGAATTGATTGCAACATCAAATGCAGTACCAGGTTGCACAGGACCAGTTGGACTAAATGCAAAAATAGTAATAGACAATGAAGTACTAAATATGAAAAATTTCTGCTGTGGAGCTAACAAAGAGGGATACCACTACATAAATGCTAATATAAAAGATTTTAAGTATGATGTAGTAGGAGATATAGTAAATGTAGAACATGGAGATGTATGTCCAAACTGCAATGAAGGACATCTAGTATTTAAAAAAGGAATAGAGGTAGGAAATACATTTAAACTTGGAACAAAGTATTCTGAAAGTTTAGGACTAGATTATTTGGACGAAAATAACGAGCTAAAACCAGTAGTCATGGGATGCTACGGTATTGGAGTAGAAAGAATGATTGCTGCAGTTGTTGAACAAAATCATGATGACAAAGGAATAATTTGGCCAATGAGCATTGCTCCATATAAAGTTGCAATAGTTTTAATAGACCCTAAAAATGAGGAACAATCAAAAGTTGCAAATGACTTATATAACACTCTAAATTCTATGGGAATTGATACTATATTAGATGATAGAAATGAAAGACCAGGTGTTAAATTTAATGATATGGATTTAATAGGAATTCCACTTAGAATTACAGTTGGTAAAAAAGTAAATGAAGGCAAAGTTGAGCTAAAGAAAAGAGCAGAGAGTGAAAGCACAGACATAGCAATTGAAGAAGTTGTAAGTAAAATAAAGCAATAAAAAAGTGGCAAAGCCACTTTTTTATTGCTTTATTTTACTTATTTAGTGAATTTAAAATTTCAGGATAAATTCTATAAGCATTTTCTTTCCAATTATCTACAATTCGCTTAGCCTCTTCACGTGAGCCTGCGAAAACGCTAATTTCAAAAATACAACTATTATTTTCATTTATTTTACAAGTAACAGTATATTCATTTTCACTCTTAGGAGTATATTCAGCAGTAATAGATTCTTCTTGAGCAGTTTCTTTTAATTCTCCTGAAAATGAGGTATCAACCTTTAATTTTATTATACCTGGGATCATATCATGAGTAAGGTCTAATGTAGCTCTTCCAAGGTCTGTAATTTGATATACATTTTTACCATCTTTATTAAAGCAAACAATATAATTTCTTTCTATTAAATCAAGTAAAAACTGTTGAAAATAAAAATAGTTCATATCCATAACAGCTAATACTAATCTTAATAATCCGTCATTAGTAATTGGATTTTCCATTTTATTTAAAATATATAAAATTAAAACTTTATTTTCTGCTAAAACTTCTCCGTCTTGTGTTAATTTCAATTGTTTCAACTCCTATCACGTATAATAACGTTTAAATTATAACATACATATTAAAAAAATACTATAAAAGACAAAATAAAAAATAAAAAACTTTACAAATGACAAAATATACCGTAAAATATAAATAATATAAGGGGGAAAAATGAAAACTCTATATGAAATATTGGAAGTAAGTGAAAAAGCTTCAAAGGAAATAATAGAAAAAGCATATAAAACATTAGCTAAAAAATACCATCCGGATTTACAAGACTCAAGTGACAAGCCAAAAGCAGAAGAAATGATGAAAAAAATAAATGAAGCATATGATACTTTAAGCGATGAAACTAAAAGAAGTAGATATGATGAAGAATTAGCAGTAAAGAGACAAAAAGAAGAAAGTAATAAGGCTAGTAATAATTCGTATAGTCAACAACAGTATTATCAACAACCAAATACTAATAATAATCAACAGCAGTATTACCAACAGCCCAATAATAATAAACAAAACTCAGGCAATTCAAATCAATCAGGAGTAAACAATGAGTATGTAAATGAACAAATGACAGAAGAGTTCAGAAGGCAACAAGAAGAAATACAAAAAAATATGCAACAACAATATCAGGCAAGATATCAAAACGCGTATGAAAATTATTTAAGAAGTTTAGGATATAAGATAAAATATAAGTGGACATGGGATAGATTTAAAGAATTACTAAAAACTCTTTTGATAACATTAGTAATATTAGTAATTTTGTGGTTTTTACCACCAACACACAAGATAATAATGGAATTTTATGAATCAAATAAAGTAATACAAGTAATTGTAGATATAATATTGGGAATATTTAAAGGAATATGGGGGGCAATTTGTTCACTTTTTAAAGGATAAATTAAAGAGTAAATATTGAAATGTACAACAAAAAGGTGTATAATAGCCACTATAGTTACAGAAATAAAAAAGGAGATGTGTATATGTATAGAGATCACAATTGTGGAGAATTAACAATAAAAAACGTAGGAGAAACAGTAACAATAGCAGGTTGGGTACAAAAAATTAGAAACTTAGGATCGATGGTATTTATAGATTTACGTGATCAATTTGGAATTACACAAATAGTAATATCAGCTGACAATAAAGAACAATTAACAGATATAGTTTCAGAATGTGTTATTCAAGTAGTTGGAAAAGTAATAGAAAGAAGCAACAAAAATACTAAAATTCTAACAGGAGAAATTGAAGTTGAAGCTGAAAAAATAGAGATATTAGGAAAATGTAAAACTGTTTTACCATTTGAGGTTAACTCAGATAAAACAGGAGAAGTAAAAGAAGATTTAAGACTAGAATACCGTTTCCTAGATTTAAGAAATGATAAATTACATAAAACAATATTACTTCGTAATGAAGTAATGAAAACACTTCGTAAAAAAATGGATGAAATGGGATTTACAGAAATTCAAACACCAATATTAGCAAACTCTTCACCAGAAGGAGCAAGAGACTACTTAGTACCAAGTAGAATTCATCCAGGCGAATTTTATGCACTTCCACAAGCACCACAACAATTTAAACAATTGTTAATGGTATCAGGTTTTGATAAATATTATCAAATAGCACCATGTTTTAGAGATGAGGATCCTAGAGCAGATAGAGCACCAGGAGAGTTCTACCAACTAGATTTTGAAATGAGTTTTGCAGAACAAGATGATGTATTAAATGTATTAGGTGAAATATTTACAACAGTTTTCAAAACACATACAGACTGGAAAGTAGATGAAATGCCATTTAAACGTATTCCATATTTAGAAGCTATGGAAAAATACGGAAGTGACAAACCAGACTTAAGAAATCCACTTATAATTCAAGATGTTACAGAAATATTTAAAAATGTTGACTTCACACCATTTAAAGATAAAACAGTTAAAGCAATAGTAGTAGATGGTGCAGCAGAACAAAGCAGAAAATTCTTTGATGGAATGTCAGATTTTGCTACAACTGAAGTTGGCGCAAAAATGTTAGGTTGGGTTAAAGTTGATAATGAAAATGTATTATCAGGTGGAGTAGCGAAATACATAACTCCAGAAGTTCAAAAAGAATTAGAAGAAAAAATAGGAATGAAGAAAAATTCAGCTGTATTCTTTATGGCAGACGAATTTAAAACAGTTCAAAAAATAGCAGGAGCTGTTCGTATTGAATTAGGAAATAGATTAGATTTATTAGAGAAAAACGTATATCGTTTATGCTATATAGTAGATTTTCCAATGTATGAATTATCAGACGAAGGAAAGGTTGACTTCAACCATAACCCATTCTCAATGCCACAAGGTGGAATGGAAGCTTTAATGACAAAAAATCCACTTGAAATATTAGCATATCAATATGATGTTGTATGTAATGGATATGAAGTAGCCTCAGGAGCTGTTAGAAACCACAGCCCAGAGTTAATGGTAAAAGCATTTGAAATAGCAGGATATAGCGAAGAAGAAGTAAAAACAAGATTTGGTGCATTATATAATGCATTCCAATACGGAACACCACCACATGCTGGAGCTGCTCCTGGATTAGATAGAATGGTAATGCTTGTAGCTGACAGCAAAAACATTCGTGAAGTAATTGCTTTCCCTAAAAATAAAAAGGCAAGAGACCTACTTATGAGAGCACCAAGCAGAGTACATGAACAACAATTAAAAGATGTTCATATTAGAATTGTAGAAAAAGAAAAATAAAATCAAATGAAGAAACTGTCGAATTTTAGACAGTTTTTTCAGTTAAATAAAAAAACTTATTAAAAACAAATTTTCGCAAAAATGTTGACTAGAGCTTTACTGTGTAGTATAATAGAATATGTAAATAAAATGCGAAAGAGGTGGTAATATGCCAATGAAGACTAACGAAAATCAATCTTTAGAATCACTAATCGCAGCAATACAAGAACTATTATATGAACTAAAAAACGAACAAGATGACATACTAACAAAATTAGACAAACATCATAAGGCAACAATGCAGCAATTGCATGTACTTAGAGAGTTCGACCAAATTTCAGATATGACAAACCAAATATTTGAAAGGCGACTATCAAGTATTGAGCAGACTCTAAAAGAAAGAAAAAAGACATACTAAGAATATGCCATTGGGGACGGAGAACTTTGGCACGCTTTTAAGATTTAATTTATTTTTAATTTAAATTAGTCTTAAAGCGTGCCAAAGTTCTCCGTCCCCAATGGCATATTTTTTAATAAAAACTCTTGATAAATATGAAAAATAAATATAAAATAAATATAGAAAAAATTAGGAGAAAAAATTTATGAACAATAAAAAAACATTTAGATTTTATACAGCACTTTGGGTGGCTAAAGGTGTATCATTCATATTAAAACTAACAGGTAGAAATGCCACAAGTTTACCAGGAAAAATAGCTATCAGAATATGTCCAGACTTTTTAGGAAGATTAGAAAAACCTAAAACTATTATAGGAGTAACAGGAACTAATGGTAAGACAACAGTTTGCAATATAATAAATGACATATTAACAGCAAACAAATTTGACTTTATAAATAACAAATATGGATCTAATATAGATAGAGGAGTTGCCACTACACTTATTCAAGGGTCAACAATATCAGGAAAGGCAAAAAAAGATTTAGCAATACTTGAAATAGATGAAAGAAGCACAAGAAAAATATTTCCATATATTACACCAACATACCTAGTATGTACCAACATCTTTAGAGATTCATTAATGAGACACGCACATACAGAATATATTTCAGAAATATTAAGCAAGTACATTCCTAAAGAAACAATAATGATAGAAAATGCAGACGATTTAATTTCTAGTCAAATTGCAGAAAACAACAAGAAAATATATTTTAGTATAGACAGATTACCAACAGATTCAGACCATTGTGAAAACATCACAAGAGATATTAGAGTATGTCCAAAATGCTATACTACTCTAGAATATGAATATGTAAGATACCATCACATTGGAAAAGCACATTGCCCTAATTGTGATTTTAAAACACCAGAAGCAGATTATGTACTAAATAACTTAGACTTACCAAATAAAAAAATGACAATCAAGTCAAAAAACAATGAAGAAACATATGATTTAATCAGTGATAATATAATAAACATATATAATACATTAGCTGCAATAATTGCACTAAAACAATTGAATTTGACATATGAACAAATAAACACACCATTAAAAAATATTAAAATTGTAGAGACAAGATATAGTAAAGAAGAATATAAAGGATATGAAATTGTAACACAATTGGCTAAAGGAATGAACCCAATTGCATGTTCACTAGCATTTGACTATACAAGAAAACAGCCAGGAAATAAAGCAGTAATAGTAATATTGGATGATTTGCATCAAGAAGCTCATGGTTCTGAAAATACAGCATGGTTATATGATACAGATTATGAGTTCCTAAATGATAAAGAAATTAAACAAATTATTATTGCAGGTCCTCGATATATGGATGCATATGTAAGGCTTTTAATGGCAGATATTCCAGAAGAAAAAATAGTACACAAATGTGATATTATTGAAGCAACATGCGAGTTAAAATTAGACGGAATTGAAAAAATATTTATTTTACATGACTTGTATTCATTAAATGAAACAAAACAAATAAAGCAAAAAGTAAAAGAAATTATAGATGGGGAGAACGGTTAATGAAAATTGAAATTTTATACCCAGAACTATGTAATTTAAATGGAGATATGGGAAATATAAGGTACTTAAAGAAATGTGTACCAGAAATAGAAATATTAGAAACCACAATAAATGAAAAGCCAAAATTCATTGAGCAAGATGATATTTCTTTAGTATATATGGGGACATCAACTGAAAAGTCGCAAGAAATTATAATAGAAAAATTAAAACCATATACAGAGCAAATTAAACAGAAAATAGATAATAATCAATTATTTTTGTTTCTAGGCAATAGTTTAGAAATACTAGGAAAATATATTGAAAATGAAGATGGAAGCAAAATAGAAGCACTTGGAATTTTTGATATATATGCTAAAAGAAATATGTTAAATAGACATAACAGTTTCTTTTTAGGAACATATGAAGATATAGAAATTCTAGGCTTTAGAGGTCAATTTACAATGCTATATGGAAACAATGAAAATAGCTATTTTGCAAAAGCAGAAATGGGAATAGGAATAAATGAGCAAACTAAATTAGAAGGAATCCATAAAAATAACTTCTTAGCAACATATATAATTGGACCAATATTAGTATTAAACCCATACTTTACATTAAAACTATTAAAAATGATGGGAGTAGAAAATCCAAAACTTGCATTTGAAAAAGAAGTTATAGAAGCATATAATATTAGACTAAAAAAATTCAAAGAATTACAAAGCAAAAACTAAAAAATCAATCAGCCGTAAGGATGGCTGATTTTTTTGCTTTACATATTGAAAAAAAATAGATATTATGATATAAATTATATGTAATAATAGATAAAAAGGAACAATAATGAAAAATATAAAAGAATATAACCTAGACGAATTAAAGCAAGAACTTATTTCCCTAGGAGAAAAAGGATATAGAGCAGAGCAAATATTTAACTGGCTTTATGTAGAAAAAGTAAAAAGTTTTGACGATATGACTAATTTATCATTAGAACTAAGAGAAAAACTAAAACAAAACTATACAATGTGTAACTTTGAAATACTTAGTAAACAAGAATCTTCAGACGGGACAAAAAAATACTTATTTGATGTATTAGATGGAAATGCAATAGAAACGGTTTTAATGCAATATCATCATGGAAAAACAATTTGTGTATCTTCACAAATTGGATGCAAAATGGGATGTAAGTTTTGTGCATCAACAGGAATAGCATTTGTTAGAGGTCTTACATCAGGCGAGATAGTTGAACAAATATTGGCAGTAGAACAAGACATTGGAGAGCATATTTCAAATATAGTATTTATGGGAATAGGAGAACCTTTTGACAATTATGATAATGTAATACATGCAATTAGAATTATAAATAATCAAAAAGGTTTAAATATAGGAGCAAGACATATTAGCGTTTCAACATCTGGGCTAGTTCCAAGAATTTATGATTTTGCAAATGAAGATTTGCAATGTACATTATCTATTTCGCTACATGCAACAGATAATACCAAAAGAAGTGCAATGATGCCAGTAAATAATCTATATTCAATTGAAGAACTTATGGAGGCTTGCAAATACTACATTGCAAAAACTAATAAGAGAATATCATTTGAATATGCATTGGCAAAAGATAACAATGACAATTTAGAAGATGCAAAAGCATTGGTAAACTTATTAAAAGGAATGCTTTGTCATGTGAACTTAATACCAATAAACAAAATTGAAAACGGAAAATTTACTAAAAGCAGTAATGATAATATTATAAAATTTAGAGATTACTTAAATGACCATGGAATTGTGGCAACAATTAGAAGAGAGCTAGGCAGTGACATAGATGCAGCATGTGGTCAATTAAGAAGAAAAAATTTAAAAACATAGGAGGAAAATAGATGAAAGGTTTTGCTAAAACTGATGTTGGCAAAGCAAGAGAAATGAATCAAGACTATTACAGTATTCCTTCTTCTGAAAGTGACTTACAATTATACATTCTAGCAGATGGAATGGGCGGATATAACGGAGGAGAAATAGCAAGCAGGCTAGCAGCAGAAACAACAAAAAATTATATTCAAAACAATTTTAAAAAAATAGAACATGATAAAGAAGCAATATTAAAGTTAGTAAAGGATGCAATGGAATATGCTAATATGGTAGTATATGAAGAATCAAAAAAAGATGAAAACTTGCAAGGAATGGGTACTACTTTAGATGTATGCTTCATATATAATAGTAAGATATATATAGGACATGTAGGAGATAGTAGAATATACTTAATAAAAAAAGACATAGCTAGAAAGATAACCAAAGACCACAGCTATGTTCAACAATTAGTAGAAGATAAAAAAATTACTAGAGAAGAAGCAGAGCACCATCCAAAAAAGAATATGCTATTAAAGGCATTAGGATGTACCTCTTATGTGGAACCAGATATAAGAGCAAGAAACTTAGAAAAAGACGATATATTATTAATGTGTTCAGATGGACTAACTAATATGGTAGAAGAAAGTAAAATATATGAAGTAGTTAGAGAAAATAAAGAAAAAGCGCCAGAGATATTAGTAAATTTAGCAAATAATGCTGGTGGATATGACAACATAACAGTTATAACTATAATATAGGGGAGATAAAATTATGAATTTAGTAGGTAAAGTAATAGGAAATAGATATGAAATGCTTGAAAAAATTGGTGAAGGTGGTATGGCCACAGTATACAAAGCCAGATGTAATATTTTAAAAAGATATGTAGCTGTAAAAGTACTAAGAGAAGAATTTACAACAGATGAAGAATTTATTAGAAGATTTAACACAGAAGCACAAGCTGCAGCAAGCCTTACACATCCAAATATTGTATCAATATTTGATGTAGGACATGAAGACAATGTTTATTATATTGTTATGGAGCTGGTACAAGGCAAAACTTTAAAAGAAATTATAAACGAAGATGGAGTACTACCTTGGAAATGGTCTGTAAATATTGCGATACAAGTAGCATCAGCATTAGAAACAGCACACAAAAACAATATAGTACATAGAGATATTAAACCACACAATATAATAATAACAGAAGATGGAATTGCCAAAGTAACAGACTTTGGAATAGCGAAAGCTGTATCAAATTCAACAATTACTGCCTTTGGAACAACAATTGGTTCAGTTCATTATTTCTCACCTGAACATGCTAGAGGTGGATATACTGATGCAAAATCAGATATCTATTCATTAGGTGTAGTAATGTATGAAATGCTAACTGGTAGGGTACCATTTGATGCAGATACACCAGTATCTATAGCTTTAAAACATATGCAAGAAAAACCAGTAGAACCAATGAAATTAAATCCATCTATTCCATTTGCAATAAACAAAATAATAATGAAAGCAATGGAAAAAGAGCCAAGTTTAAGATATCAAAATGCTACTGAAATGCTAAAAGATTTAAGTATGGCATTAAAAGATCCAGAAGGTGGATTTGTAAAGAGTAATGCAGAAAAACTTCAATATACCCAAAGAGTTCCAGTTTTAGGAGAAGAGCCACAAGTAGAAGTAAAAGAAGATGGCAAAAAAGGAAAATTAGCTAAATATTTTGAAGAACATCCAACAGCTAAAAAAGTATGGATAACAGTAATAATTGCAGTGTTAGTAATTTTAATCCCATTAGCGGGATTCTTTGGAGTTCAAGCATTATTAAAAGCAGGACTACCAAAAGATGTTAACCTACCTAACTTTGTGGGTCAAACATTAGAAGAAGCAAAAGTAACATTAGGAAAAACAAAATTAACCTTAGAAACAGAAGAAGTATTTGATGATGAAGTGGAAGCAGGAAAAATCATTTCACAAGAACCACCATATTCAGAAGGTGCAACAGTAAAAGAAAATACTACTGTTAAATTGAAAATAAGCAAAGGCTCAGAAATGGTAGAGATGATTAAAGTAGTAGGAATGACTTATGAAGAAGCTGAGCAAAAACTAAAAGATGAATTGCACTTAAATGTAGAGAGAAAAGAAGAAACAAGTAAAACAGTAGAAAAAGATGTAGTTATAAAACAAGATATTGCAGAAGGAAAACAAATTAAAGTTGGAGAAACTGTAACACTAACAGTAAGTATAGGAACAGGTCTTAAAGATGTGGCTATGCCATATGTAATAGGAGATACAGAGGCAGAAGCTAAAAAGAAATTAGCTGATTTAACAGTAATAGTTGCATATGAAGAAGATATGTCAAAGGCAGATGGAAAGGTATTGAAACAAAGCATTGAAGCTGGAACAACAGTTGAAGAAAAAACAAAAGTTACAATTACTGTAAATAGAATAGAAGAAATAAAAACTGGAATGGTAAGAATAAATGTGCAATCTCTACTAGGAGATAAAGCAGTAATTCAAAAAGATGAAGCTGGTAATGAAATAAATCCAACAGTAACAGTAAAAGTTACCGTTGATGGAGATAATCAATATGAAGAAGAAAGACGTAAAGATGAAACATCACTAGTGGTTAAAGTACATGGAAAACATACAGTAACAATAAAAGTATGGATTGGAGATCAAATGTATGGAATGCAACAACTAACATTAACAGATGAAAACCCAATAATTAGTTTTCCAATGAAAGCACAGTAAACAAGCTTACTAGCGAAAATCCAGTAATTAGTTTTGAATAATGAGGTAAATGAATGCCAAAAGGAATAATTATTTGTATTAGTTCAAATGTATATCAAGTAGCAGAAGGCGAAAAAATATATAAATGCCTAGCAAGAGGAAAACTTAAAAAAGAAAAAATTAGTCCATTAGTTGGAGATGAGGTGGAATTTACTATTACAAATTCAGAAAAACAAGAAGGAGTAATAGAGCAAATTCTTCCTCGCAAAAACGAACTAAAAAGGCCTAAAATGGCCAATCTAACTCAACTTATTTTAGTAGTATCTATGAAAATGCCAAGCCCAGATTTATTATTATTAGACAAACAGTTAGTATTTGCAGAATTTATGGGATTAAAAGCAACTATAGTGCTAAATAAGGTTGACTTAGAAGATAAAGAAGAGATAGACAGAATTGCCAAATTGTATGAAAGTATAGGATATAAAGTTATACAAACAAATGCAAAAGAGGGAATAAAAGTAGGAGAAATAAAAACTTTACTCGAAGGAGAAACTACAGCCTTTGCTGGAAACTCAGGAGTAGGTAAATCCACTTTGATAAATTCAATATTTGAACAGGAGTTAACTCAAGAGGGAGATATTAGTGATAAAAATCAAAGAGGAAAAAATACTACTACAAGCACTACTTTGTATAAATATAAAGAAAATTCATATATAGCAGATACACCTGGATTTTCAACATTTGAAATAAATGAAATTCCAAAAGAAGATTTATGCCACTATTTTGTGGAGTTTGTACCTTATTTAGATAAATGCGAATTTCAAGGTTGCAGTCATATAAAGGAAGAAAATTGTGGAGTAAAAGATGCTTTAGAATCTGGCAAAATTTCTTCACAAAGATATGAGAACTATATAAAAATTTATAATAATTTGTGATAATGTTAAAAGTATTATATTGCTAGCATTAGTGTAAAACCAATAATTAGATTAGATAAGAGGAAAGAAAAATGGTAGAAGTATCAGTTTCAATATTAAATGTAAAAGATGATAAAGCGATTCAAACATTATATAATTTAGAAACATCAGGAATAAATTACTTCCATATAGATGTAATGGATGGAAAGTTTGTAAAAAATGATACAACAAATAAAATGCTAGAATTTAGTGAATACCTAAATCAAATTTCAAACTTACCATTAGATGTTCATTTGATGGTAGAAGATGTAGAAAGTTATATAAAAAGCTTTGCAATATTTGATCCTAATATTATAACATTTCATTTAGAAGCAGGAAAAAGCAAAGAAGAAATATTTAAATGGATTAAACTATTAAATGAAAACAACATAAGAGTTGGAATTTCAATAAAGCCAAACACAAAAGTAGAAGAAGTTTACGAATATCTACCATTTGTGCATTTAGTATTAGTAATGACAGTAGAACCAGGAGAAGGCGGACAAAAGTTATTACCAGATACAATAGAAAAGATAAAAGAACTAAAACAATATATTGACAAAAATAATTTTGAAGTAGACATCGAAGCAGATGGTGGAATAAACACAGAAAATGCCGATAGGGTAAAAGAAGCGGGAGCTGATATGTTGGTATCAGGAAGTGCAATTATCAATGCTGAAGATTATAAAGAAGTTGTAGATAAACTAAAACAATAAAAGGCAGTAATGCCTTTTTTCGTTGTTTTAAGTAATGAAATGTTGAAAAATAGGCAATAATATGTTATCATAGTACCATACTATCAATAAGTTTGAGAGGTAAGAAATTTGAAAAAAAAGATTTTAATAATAATGTTAATAATAGCAGTTGCAATAGGAATAGCAATTTGGGCAACAACTAGAAAACATGAAAAAATAGAAAATGATAATTTGAAAATAGTAACATCATTTTATCCTATCTATGTTATGACAGCAAATATAACACAAAACGTACCAGATGTGGAACTTGTAAATATGACAGAAGCCAATGTTGGTTGCTTACATGACTATACAATATCTACAACTGATATGAAAAAGATAGAAAAAGCTGATATATATATTCAAAATGGATTGGGTTTAGAGAGCTTTATGGATAAAATAATTTCAGCATATCCAGAATTAAAGGTAATAGATACTTGTGCTGATATATCAAATAAGATACAAGATGAAAATGAGACGAATCCTCATATTTGGACAAGCATAGAAAACTATATCAAACAAGTAGAAACAATATGTCAAAAACTATGTGAATATGACAATAAAAATGCTGAAGCATATAAAGCAAATTGTGAAAGTTATTTACAGAAAATAAACCAAGAAAAACAAAAATATGAAAATCAACTTCAAAAACTAAATGGAGCAAAGGCTATTTGCTTAAATGAGGGGCTAGAATATTTATTAAAAGAACTTAAAATGCAAGTAACACAAGTAGAAACAAATCACGAAGAAAGTACAATGTCAGCAGAAACACTAAAAAACCTAATTGAAAAAATGAAAAATGAAAACATAAAAATCATAGTAGTAGATAAAGATGACAATATAAAAAATGCCGAAACATTAGCAAACGAAACAGGAGCAAAAATATATAAACTAGATTCAGGGCTAACAGGAGAAACAAATAACAACGCATATATAGACAAGCTAGAAGCAAATTTTTTAGTTCTAGAATCTATGATGTAGAACAGGAGTAGAAAATGGGTGGAAAAGGAGCATGTGGTTTACACTGCACAAAAATAAATAACATAAGTGTAAAATTTGGAAAAGAGCAAGTATTAAAAAATGTAAATATCCATGTGCATTGTGGAGAGTTAACTGTAATAATAGGTAGAAATGGTGCAGGAAAATCTACATTATTAAAAGCTATTTTAGGAGAAGTAGAGCATACTGGAAACATAAGCTTTGTGGATATGAAAGATAACATTGCAAAAAGAATAAAAATAGGGTATGTGCCACAAACTATAAATATAGAAAAACATATGCCAACAACAGTATATGATCTATTTGCATCATGTATTTGCCACATACCAGTATTTTTGAAAAAGGATAAAAAGATATATAGCGAAATAAAAGAACAGCTAAAAATATTTGGAGCAGAAAAATTAATAGATAAAAGTATAGGAGATTTATCTGGTGGCGAATTACAAAGAGTATTACTTGCAATAGCAACAAAACCAACACCAAATTTATTGGTACTAGATGAGCCAGTATCAGGAATTGATAAAAATGGAACAAGAGATTTTTATGAATTAGTAAATGAATTAAAAACAAAATATGATATGTCAATTTTACTTGTATCACATGATTTAGATTTAGTTAAAAAATATGCTGATAGAGTAATTTTATTAGATAAACAAGTTGTAAAAGAGGGAACACCAGAAGAAGTATTTGAGAGCTTAGAATTTAAAAGCTATTTTGGAGAAATATAAGAGGAGAATATATAATGGAAGTAATATATAGTATATTAGAAGCACTAATACCATTTGAATTTATAGATTATGCATTTATGAAAAATGCACTAATTGCAATTATTTTAGTAACACCAGTATTTGCTATTTTAGGTACTATGATAGTAAACAATAAAATGGCATTTTTCTCAGATGCACTAGGACATTCAGCTTTAACAGGAATTGCACTAGGAATGGTTTTAGGAATATCAAATATGAATATTTCAATGATATTATTTGCTGTTATATTTGCATTGCTATTAAACTATGTAAAAAATAAAACAAACTATGGAGCAGATACAATAATAAGTGTATTTTCATCAATAGCAATAGCACTAGGACTTGCAATGTTAGCACAAAGTGGAAACTTTAATAAATATTCAAGCTATTTAGTGGGAGATATATTAAGCATTAGTAACACAGAAATATTATACTTATTTTTAGCATTTATTGCTGTAATTGCATTTTGGTACTTTACATTTAATAAATTAAATGTAACAAGTATAAATACAACATTGGCAAGAAGCAGGGGAGTAAATACAAAAACAATTGATAATGTATTTGCAGTGTTAATAGCTATAATTGTAATGATTTCAATTAGATTTATTGGTATTTTACTAATAAATTCATTACTCATATTACCAGCAGCATCTAGTAGAAATGTAGCTAAAAATATGAGAACATACCATTTGCTTGCTGTAATTTTTTCATTGTTTTCAGGGATCACAGGCTTAATTATTTCATATTATTGGAACATACCAACAGGTCCAATGATAGTACTAATATCAGGTTTAATATACTTTGTAACATTTGGACTAAAAAAGAAAATAAAAGAATAAAAGAAAAAACTGAAGTGGCTTTGCCACTCCAGTTTTTTTCTTTATAATTCCAAGATTTTCTTAGCTCTTGCTACATCTTCAGGAGTAGCAGGAGGAACCCCGTCAAGCTCATATTTTAATCCTAGTTCTTCCCATTTGAAACGTCCTAAGTCATGATAAGGAAGAATTTCAACTTTTTGAACAGAACTTAAACTATGTATAAAATCTTTTAATTTAAGCAAATCTTCTTCTTTATCTGTAATTCCAGGAACTAGTACTTGTCTAATCCACATTGGTTTATTTATACTACTTAAATATTCTGCAAAAGCCAATTCTTTTTTATTAGAAACACTAGTTAGATATTTACAAATATCATCATTTATACATTTTATATCTAATAAAAATAAATCTGCTAAATCAATTATTTGTTTTATTTTATCTGTTATATCAAAGTTTCCAGCAGTATCAATAGCTGTATGAATACCATCAGCTTTTAGAGCGGTTAATAGTTCTATTAAAAAATCTTGTTGAACTAATGGCTCACCACCACTAATTGTAACGCCACCACCAGAAGGTACAAAATAGCTTTTGTACCTTTCGATTTTGGCTAATAATTCTGGGACAGTATATTCCATACCGCTACAAACATCCCAAGTGTCTCTGTTTTGGCAAAATTTACACTGCAAATTGCATCCTTGCATGAAAATTACGAACCTTATGCCAGGTCCGTCAACTGTTCCAAAAGATTCAAATGAGTGTATTCTACCTTTCATATTTCCTCCTAAAAATTTAAATCTAGTAGCATAAAAATATGTTTTCGCACCTGTCGCGCAGTTGAAGGAGTGAGCTAAGACCCGCGTTTAGCTCGGAGGCTTGCCCACGAACGACGACAGCAAGACAGAAGAAAACATATTTTATGCACGAGAACTAAATTTTTTCATGTATTGTTCTGTGAATTACTTCTAATTGTTGTTCTCTAGTTAATTTTATAAAGTTAACAGCATATCCAGAAACACGAATTGTTAATTGTGGATATTTTTCAGGGTGATCCATTGCATCAAGTAATAAATCTCTATCAAATACGTTAACATTTATATGATGTCCTGTTTGAACAAAAAAACCATCTAACATACTTACTAAGTTATTTACCTTTGAATCTTCATCTTTTCCAAGAGTAGCAGGAGAGATAGAGAATGTGTATGAAATACCATCTTCAGAATATTCATAAGGAAGTTTAGCAATTGTATTCATAACAGCTAAAGCTCCATTTACATCTCTTCCATGTAGTGGGTTAGCACCAGGTCCAAAAGGTTCGCCATCTCTTCTTCCATCAGGAGTATTACCAGTGTTTTTACCATATACTACATTTGATGTAATAGTTAAAACTGATAATGTAGCTCTTGAATTCTTGTAAGTATGATGTTTTTCTAGTTTTTTCATAAATGATTTTACTATATTAACTGCAATTTCATCAACTCTATCATCATCATTTCCGTATTTAGGAAAATCACCTTCAACTTGATAATCAACAGCTAATCCAGTTTCGTCTCTAATTACCTTAACTTTTGCATATTTTATTGCAGATAAAGAATCAGCAACAACTGATAAACCAGCTATACCACAAGCCATTGTTCTTAAAATGTCTCTTTCTTTATCATGTAAAGCCATTTCTAATGCTTCATAAGAATATTTGTCATGCATATAATGAATCATATTTAAAGCTTTAATATATGTTTTAGCTAAATATTCCATCATATTATCAAATTTTCTCATAACTTCGTCATAATCTAAATATTCTGAAGTAATAGGGGCAAATTCTGGAGTAACTTGTTTTCCAGATTTTTCATCTCTACCACCGTTGATAGCATATAGAAGTGCTTTAGCTAAGTTTGCTCTTGCACCAAAGAATTGCATTTGTTTACCAATTTTCATAGCAGATACACAACAAGCGATACCATAATCATCACCTAAAGTAACTCTCATTAAATCATCATTTTCATATTGAATAGAAGATGTTTTAATAGAAATATCAGCACAGAATTTTTTAAATCCTTCAGGTAAATTTTTAGACCATAATACAGTTAAGTTTGGTTCTGGAGCTGGTCCTAAGTTTTCAAGAGTGTGTAGTATTCTAAAAGAGTTCTTTGTTACTAATGTTCTTCCATCAATCCCCATACCACCAATACTTTCAGTTACCCAAACAGGGTCACCTGTAAATAAAGAGTTGTATTCAGGTGCTCTTAAGAAACGAACTAGTCTTAATTTTATAACAAATTGGTCAATTAATTCTTGAGCTTGTTCTTCTGTTAAAGTACCATTTTTCATATCTCTTTCAATATATATATCTAAGAATGTAGATGTTCTACCTAAACTCATAGCTGCACCATTTTGATCCTTAACAGCAGCTAGATATCCAAAGTATAACCATTGAATTGCTTCCTTTGCAGTTGTTGCAGGTCCAGAAATATCATATCCATAACTTGCAGCCATTGCTTTTAATTCATTTAATGCAGCAATTTGGTCGTGCATTTCTTCTCTTTGACGAATTAACTCATCTGTCATTTCATCAGAATCTAATAAAGTAAATTCTTCTTGTTTTTCTTTAATTAAAACATCAACACCGTATAAGGCAACTCTTCTGTAATCACCTATAATTCTTCCACGACCATATCCATCAGGAAGACCTGTAATTAAATGTGAGCTTCTTGCAGCTCTTATTTCTGGTGTGTATACAGCAAAAACACCATCATTATGTGTTCTTCTTAAGTTGTGATAAATATATTCAATATTTTCATCAACTTTATATCCATAGCTCTCGCATGATTTCTCAACTATTCTAATACCACCATTTGGCATAATTGCTCTTTTTAATGGTGCATCTGTTTGAAGACCAACTATTTCTTCTAGCTCTTTATTTATATAGCCAGGAGCATAAGCGTTTATTCCAGAAGGAGTTTTAACATCAACATCTAAAACATCGCCATTTTCTCTTTCTTGTTTGTATAAGTCTGTAACGTTATTCCATAGCTTTTGAGTTTTTTCAGTTGCACCTGCCAAGAAATCATCATTTCCTTCATAAGGTGTGTAATTAGCTTGAATAAAGCCTCTAACATCTATTTCTTTAGTCCATTCGCCTTGTGTATTAAATCCTTCCCATTGTTTAAATTCCATAAAAAAATACCTCCTTGTAAAATAATCTCGTACATATTATTATAATATAATAAAACTTCTTTATCAACATTTTTTGACAAAAAACAAATTTTTATGCGGTACTCATTGCTACAAATTAAAGTAATAAATATAAAAAAGCAAGAGAACAAAATCTCTTGCTTTTAGTATGGTTTAAAACCTTAAAAATTATTCTTCTTCACTAATGACTTTAGCTATTTTATAAATTAACTTTTGTTTGTCACTAGACACTGAGTTTAAAATTTCATTAAATTCAGATGTTAAGTAATTATTTGAATTACTAGAAACTCCATTTAATATAGAGCCTTCAGAAACACCTAAAATTTCACAAATTTGAGTTAATCTTTTTAAATTGATATGAGAACTACCTCTTTCAATTCTACTTAAAAATGCAATTGAAACATCTAATTGTTCAGCTAGTTTCTCTTGAGTCATATTTTTCTCAACTCTTGCTTTTTTCAATCTTTCTCCAATGATATTATAATCAAGTGCCATTGTTACATCTCCTCCATAACCTATTTATAAGTAATATATAGCATTTAATCGACAAACTTAACAGATACCTAAGCGTTAATATTAACACATGTCTGCAAACTATTTGTACTAATAAATTATTATGTAAAAAAATAAAGAAAATATACATGAAGTGAATTTTATGTGAAAAATATATTTTTCTATTGTTTTATTTTTACTTATATGCTAAAATACAAATGACTTTAAAAAGGTTTAAATGAATTTAATTATTTTGTAAATACTATTCCTTCTTGATATTGATATTAGAAAGGTTTTATATGTCAAAATATTAAATATCAAAACTAACAAGGAGGAAAAGATAATGGCAGACAAAACTTTAACATGTAAAGATTGTGGTGCTGAATTTGTTTTCACAGAAGGTGAACAACAATTCTATGCTGAAAAAGGTTTCACAAATGAACCTCAAAGATGCCCAGAATGCAGAAAAGCAAGAAAAGCACAAAGAAGAAACAACAATTTTAACAACTAATTTTAAAAGAGACAGAGCTAACAAAAGCTCCGTCTCTCTCTTTTTTTTGAATGTAAACTTAAAAAACATCAATATATAGAGTCTACTATTTTCATCCTACCTTTTCATGGCTATACTTAAGCTTAGTAGCCATACCTCCACGAATATGCCTTTCAGCTTTATTTTCATCTAATATTTCACGTACCTGATGAGCTAAATTAGGGTTTATCTTAAGTAATCTTTCACTAACATCTTTATGAACAGTACTTTTACTAACACCAAACTTTCTAGCAGCACCTCTAACTGTATCTTTCGAATCTATAATATAATGAGCTAATGTAACAGCTCGTTCCTCAATTGAAACTCCAACCATAAAGAAAACCCCCATAAGAATACTTTTGTTTAATTGTATTCGCATAAAGGTTGTATTATGAATAAAAACCTTCTTAATAAAATTTTAATAAAATACCACTAGTTTTCTTAAGAATCTAGTGGTAAAATATTCTTGTAAAATAATGAAAGGGAGATTTTTTAATATGGCAGAAACAATATTAAAATGCAAAGACCTACATAAAAAAATAGGTAAAAAAGAAATCTTAAAAGGGGTTTCTTTAGAGGTAAATGAAGGTGATATTTTAGGCTTTATAGGACCAAACGGAGCAGGAAAAACTACAACAATTAAGCTAATATTAGGCCTTCAAGGAATTACAAGTGGAGAGGTTAATATAAATGGATATGACATAAAAAAAGACTTTACTAAAGCTATAAGAAGAGTAGGAGCAATTATTGAAAACCCAGACTTGTATATGTATTTAACAGGATATGAAAACTTAAAATTAGTTGCAAATATGTATAAAGGTATTACAAAAGAAAGAATAATGGAGGTTGTAAAGCTAGTAAAATTAGAAAATCGTATAAATGATAAAGTATCTAAATATTCACTAGGAATGAGACAAAGATTAGGCGTAGCACAAGCTATATTACATAATCCAAATTTATTAGTTTTAGACGAACCAACAAATGGATTAGATCCAGAAGGTATAAAAGAAATGAGAGACCTTTTAAAGGTTTTAGCAAAACAAGGAATGGCAATATTTATTTCAAGCCATAACTTAGCAGAAATGGAAACTCTATGTAACAAAGTTTGTATTATTCAAAATGGAGAAATTATTGAAACTAACGATATTTCAGCAATAAGAACTACTAATGAAGTACACTACAAAATAGTAGTAGATAATACAGAAAAAATAGCAGAAATAATATCAGTACCAACTGAAATAAAAGGAAAAGAAGAATTTAATATAATAGCTGAAAGAGAGCAAGTTCCAAACATAGTAAAAACATTAGTAGAAAATAATATTAAGGTGTATGAAGTTAATGAAGAAAAATTATCATTAGAAGATGCATTCTTAAAAAAGACAGGAGGTAATACAATTGATTAGTTTAATCCAAAATGAATTAAAGAAAATATTTAAAAAGAAAAGTTTGTTAATCACATTATTAGTTACACTTGCTTTTATCATTCTTACTAATGTTATATATAAACTTGACTTTGGAAATTCGTACTATGATTACATAGAAGAAGAAATTAGTTTTTATGGAGAACAATTAAAAACTCTTGATCCCGAAAAAGATAAAGATATGTATGCACAATATAAAACCGAATTAGAAGTATACCAGTTAATAAAAAATTATGACGAGAAAAGTTGGCAAGCTAAGATAATACAATCAGAAATGAGAAGTTGTATTTCAAATATAAATTATTATACATATCAGGAAAAAAGTGATAGTGGTTTAAAAATTGCAAAAGCAAAATATAATGAATATATAAAAAGGCTAGACACAGATGATTGGAGATATTTTGCTGAAGAGGAAGTAAAAGAAAAAAATACTGAAATAGATGAACTAAAAGCAATGCAGGAAAAAACTACTAATAAATTAGAAATAAAAGAGCTTCAAAGCCAGATAAGAGGCTATGAAATAAGCAGACAAATAGCAACATGGAGATTAGAAAAAGACATTCCTTATGGAAATGATTATAAAAACAATTGCTTAAACAGCTATATGGTGGCAATGGAAGACATTAGAAGTTATGATTTTGGAGAAACAGAAAAAAATTATGATTCTAAAAAACAGTATTATAAAGCCCAAGAAACGGCAGCAATAAACAAATATGATATTGAAAATGGAACTACCGTGGGAGATACAAGTAGTGCAAAGGGAATATTACTAAGTACATTTGACGAATATGAAATATTTTTAATAGTAATGTTTATGATGACAGCAGGAGTAATAGTAAGCGAAGAATTTAGCAAAGGTACAATAAAGTTACTTTTAATTAAACCATATAAAAGAAGTACAATCTTGGCATCTAAATTTATAACTAGCATAATTGTTGCTATTATAGTTATAATACTAGTTCTCTTAATGCAATTTGTAGTAGGTGGGTTAATACAAGGATTTGATAGTTTTAAAAATCCAACTATAATTTATGACCACACAATAAATAATGTAAAACATATAAATACAATACAATATTTAGCTATGCAAGCACTAGGAAAGGCACCAATGTATATTTTACTTATGACTCTTGCATTTGCATTTAGCACAATATTTACAAACTCAGCATTAGCAATAACTATTTCATTGTTAGGATATATGGGAAGTTCAGTTATCAATATGTTAGCCTTGAACTTAAAACTAAATTGGATTAAATATTTTGTTACACCAAACTGGAATTTAACAGAATACTTCTGGGGAGGAATACCAACATTTGAGGGAATAACATTACCATTTTCAATTGCAATAATAGTAATATATATGGTAATAATGCTAGTACCAACATTTATAATATTCCAAAAGAAGAACATAAAAAATATATAAAATAAAAGGATGTAGTGTTTTGCTACATCCTTTTAAAATTATTTAATCTTTCTAGCTTCTAGGTAATATCTCTTATCATAGCTGTGTCCCATTGAGAATGTTTTACGAGGTAAAGCACCATCAAGAATTACAGTTTTGAAAAGGTCTGTTTTAGCCATAGGAGGTAGTAAGAAACCTATATTTCCTGGTTTGCTACCAAGTTCTTTAGTAACATCATCACCATGAATATAGTCAACTTTTCCACCATATTCTTTAATATATGCATCAATAAACATTTGTAAAGAACCAACAGCTAAGTTTGATTTTGGATTTTTAATATATAAAGTTTCATTTTTTCCTTCATAAACATATTCAACTTTTTGTCCTTCACCAGGAGTTCTTGAAACATCATAATATTTTTCAAATTCTTCAATCATTTTTGCAGGTTCAACACCAAATACAACTCTGTGAATTGGTTCAAACTCTAATGCGTCACTATGTAAGTTAACAACTTCTACTAAAGCATATCTTGCAGGGCTATTTTTAGCTTCTTCCTCAGACATAGTTTTCTTTAAGTTTTCATAGCAAGCTTTTGCAGTTGCTAAAGAGTGGTTACCATCTCCAACAGAGAATAATAAAACACCTTTATCTTTAACATCATATTTAGCTTCAAAATTATCTTTATCAGCAAGTTCTTCTAATCCTTTGAATATTCCGTCCATTAAGTTTTCTGGAACTTTATAACCTTTAACATGTCCACCATTTTGCATTAAATCAAAATCATAAACAACATCTTCGCTAGTTACTTTATCTGTTAAACCTTCAATAATTTCTTTTTTCTCATCATCAATTAAAAGCATAACATGAGGTAATTCTAAGCTAGCATTCTCTCTGACTCTTACTCTAGGTGGAATTCTTTCTAAAACAGTTCCTTCAGTTGCTCTAATTAAAGATTGAGAACCTTTTTCATAAGAATAATCTTCTAGGTCTACCATACCAATAAGACCTTTTCTTACTTTTCCATCTGCACCAGTTCTCTCTAAGTAAATTAAAGAATTATCTAAAGTTTTGAAAAAGTCAGTAGAAAGTAAATGATCCATTTCTTTATTTATATTTGCAATTCTTTCTGCAACATTATCTTGCTCTAAATAAATTTCTGGTAAAGTAATTTTTAATGTTGAAGGAGCATCCCCAACAATATTTTCAACTTCTTTCCAATATTCAGGCTCTGAAGTGTATTGATCACAAGCTACAACAGCCCATTTTTCCATTTCTGCATTTTTTGGCAATAAAATATTTGCCCTCTTAAATGGTACGTTCATAATTTAATCCTCCTAACAAAGTTTTATTATGCTCAAATTATATCACTACAAAAAGATTTATACAAGCATAAGTCACAATTTTCCAAAATTCGACATAAAATATCATAACCCTATATGTATAGACAGTGTTAAGTAGTCTATAAAAAATTGTAGTGGAGCACAGTGTGCTCCATGAATACGAAGGGAAGAGTGATATGAAAAAAATTAAAAAAGGAGATATAGTAGGAAGATTATCTTATGGAAAAGACATTTATTTTACAGTTGAAAGAATAATAAAAACTAGAAATGGTGACATAGCAATACTTAAACGGATTAACGGTTAGAATTCAAGCAGACAGTGATGTAAATGATTTGGAACTAATAGAAACTAAACAAGTTGAAAAACATTTAAGAACAATGGAGGAAACCGTTGAAAAGCGCATAAAAACCAGAGAAGAGCTGTTAAAAAATAATGATGTAAGAGAGAAAACGATAATTCATACTGGGAGAATTTTGCATATAGATGGAGATAAAAAGTATAGTGAAAAATCAAATATATACTACAAAAAAGTGGGTTTAAATGCTATTGTGAAAAATATTCCGGAAAGAAAACAACCAGCTTTTGTTGGTTCACTGGTAAGAAAGTATAGGCCTGAAATATTAGTAATAACAGGACATGATGGAATGATAAAAAAAGGGAAGAACTTTACAGATATATATAATTATAGGAATTCTAGTTATTTTATAAAAGCAGTAGAAGAAGCTAGAAAAAATAACACAAGAGATGATTTAGTAATTTTTGCAGGAGCTTGTCAAAGTTACTATGAGGGAATAATGATAGCAGGTGCAAACTTTGCATCATCACCAGCACGTATTTTAATTGATTTTATGGATCCAATAATTGTAGCAGAAAAGATTGCAGTTACAGACGAGAAAAGGTTTGTTACAATAAAAGACATTGAGAATGAACTACGTGATGGTCAAAGAGGAGTAAGTGGAACAGGCCGGAAATGGAAAGAAAAAGCTGTTGACAATATAAAAAACAATCATGTAACAAAATAGAAATAAAAATGTAATATAAATGTAATATAGAACTTGGATTGGCTGGAAATAGTAAAACATTGGTATTAAGTACGAACGAATCTTCTTTGACAAAATCGACCAAAAATGATATTATTTGCCTATCTTAATGAAGTAGGTGATGATATGATTTGTCCAAATGATATTACTAGTTTAAAAACTGACATTAATGAGATGATCGGACAAAAGATAATAATCAAGGGGTCACTAGGAAGATGTAGAACCTTTGAGAAAGAAGCTACAATAGAAAAAACTTATCCAAATATTTTTGTTATAAAATATGAAGAGGAAAATAGAAATGTTACTTACAGCTACACAGACATCTTAACAAGAGCTGTTGAAGTAGATGTATTTGATGGAAATGGATATAGCCCATTACTTCCACCAATAACAGAAACCAAAAAACGAAGAAACTTAGCATAATATAAAAAAATTCCTAATTTTAGGAATTTTTTTTTGGTCTTGTCAATATATATTAGTAAAAACGAATAGGAGGGATTTAAAAATGGCGGTTGAAACAGCAAAAGATAGTCTAATTTTAAATCAAATTATTGAACAAAAAAGAGATACCTTTATGGTAGAAGAAGATTGTATTGTTCCTGACGTAAAGCCAGACATATTAAATATTATTAGTAATAGTGGAATAGTTTGCATTTATAAAAAAGAAATTATGGATGGAAAAATTAGACTAGATGGCTGTGTTAATACATACATTATGTATTTAGCAGACACAGAAGAAAATCAAGTAAGAAGCCTAAATGCTAATATAGATTTTACACAGGTAATTGACATGGAAAAAGTAAGGAGTGACATGAGCTTAGATGCAAATGTCAACTTAAAAGGGCTAGAGGCACATGTATTAAACGGAAGAAAAATACATATGAAAGCAATTTTAGAAGTTGATGCAAAGGTATCTTCTAATGAAACAGTTGAATATGTGAAAGAAATAAATAACTTGAATGATGTGCAATGCTTGAATAGAGAGTTCCAAATAAATTCTTTAGTAGGATGTGGAAATACAAAAGTATATGCAAAAGATACTATAAATCTTGACGAGGCTGACAATCTAGTAGAGGTAATGAAAACAGATTTGAGAATAACAAATCGAGATACAAAAATAAGTTATAACAAGGTTTTAATTAAATCTGATTTACAAGTAAAAATTATATATTTAACAGAAGATAATCGTATAAATATGAAAGAAGCAACTATACCAGTTGTAGGATTTATAGATTTACCAAACATTAGTGAAGACCACAATTGCAATGTAAAATATGAAATAAAAAATATTATTATAAAGCCAAACAATGTAGAAGACCATTCAATATATGTAGAAGCTGAAATAGAGGTCTATTGTGAGGCTTATGAAAACAGAAGCGTACAAATGATACAAGATTTATATAGCCCAACTAAGAACTTACAATTTAATCAAAAGAATGTAAAAGTAATGCAAAATCAGGATATGAAAAAACAAGTATGTAATATTAGAGAAAAGCAAGTAATACCAGAAATAGGCTCAAGAAAAATATATGATGTAGAGGTGCTTCCTGTTATTGAGGAGCAAACCATATTAAATGACAGAATAATATATGACGGAGATTTAAAGCTAAACTTTATATTTGCAGGAACTGGCAACACTGGCGTAGAGACTAAAGAGGTAAGTGTGCCATTTAGCTTTACAATGGACTTTGATGGCGTAAATTCTGGAAGCAACATAGACACAGTAATAGAGATAGATGCGCAAAACTTTATAGTAATGCCAGACGAAAGTATAGACATTAAAGTTGATTTAGGCTTTACAGCTATTAGTGGAAAAGATAGTAGTATTTCTATTATAGATGAGGTTACAGAAGCGGATAGCAGAGCAACTTGTCAATATAGTATGATAATATATTTTGTAAAACCAGGTGATTCTTTATGGAGTATTGCAAAGAAATTTGGAAGCACAGTAGAAGATATTAGCAGGGTAAATGGAATAGAAAACCCAGATAATCTTCAAGTGGGAAAACAATTATATATTCCTAGATATCATGGATGATAAAATATATTCAAGAAATAGAATCAGGTTACCAAAGATAATAATACAAAACAATAGAAATCCTAATAAAAACACATCAAAGGTACTAAAGATAACGGCTATATTTGTAATAGCAATTAGTGTGGCAGGATTTAGTCTAAAAGGAATACAACCAATAATAGAGAAAAACTGCAAAAGTATGGCTAAATCTGTTGCAACTAAAGTATCTAATATAAAGGCAACAGAGGTAATGGCAAAATATGAGTATAACGACATTCTAGTTATAAGCAAAGACGAGAATGGAAATATAAATAGAGTAGGCACTAATGTGTTTACAATAAATAAAATAATCTCTGATATTCCAGTGTATATACAGGAAGAATTGGAAAGAGAAGAAAATAGCAGTTTTAAAATTCCACTAGGAAGTTTTTTGGGTAGTAAATTATTCTCGGGAATGGGACCAAAAGTAAATGTGAGAATGCAAATGGTAGGAGACTTAGACACAGACCTAAGGTCTGAATTTACATCAGCTGGAATAAATCAAACCCTACATAGAATTTATTTAGAAATAAAATGTAAGGTAATAATACTAACGCCATTTGAAACAATGGAAGAAGAAATTGCAAACCAAGTGCTTATAGCAGAGGGAGTGATAGTAGGAGATATACCAAATGCTTACTACAACTTAGACGGAATAACCAAAGACAATGCAATAGATATAATAGAATAGCATACAAAAAGAAGTTGCGTAATTGCAACTTCTTTTGAAATATTATCTCTTACTAAATTGTGGAGCTTTTCTAGCTTTTTTAAGACCGTATTTTTTTCTTTCCTTCATACGAGGATCTCTTGTTAAGAATCCTGCAGATTTTAAAGCTGGTCTGTATTCGCTATTAGCTTCATTTAAAGCTCTTGCTATACCATGACGAATAGCTCCTGCTTGACCTGTAAATCCACCACCAATTACTTTACAAATAACATCATATTTATCTAATGTGTTAGTTGCAACTAATGGTTGTTTTACTATAACTTTTAATACTTCTGTTCCAAAGTATTCATCTAAAGTTTTACCATTTACAGTAATGTTTCCTTTACCTTCTACTAATCTAACTCTAGCAATTGATTTTTTTCTTCTTCCTGTTCCTAAAAAAACAATATTATCAGATTTCTTAGCCATTTTATTTTACCTCCCAAACTTCAGGTTTTTGAGCGATATTTTCATGCTCGCTACCAGCATATACTCTTAATTTTTTAGCCATTTGTCTACCAAGTCTTGTATGAGGAAGCATACCTACAACGGCATGAGTCATCATTCTTTCAGGATTTTTAGCTAATAAATCTTTTGCTGTAATTTCTTTCATTCCACCAATATATCCTGAATGGCTTCTATAAATTTTTTGGTCTAATTTTCTACCTGTTAAAACAACTTTATCACAGTTAATTATAATAACGTGATCACCAACATCCATATGAGGTGTATAAGTTGGTTTATGTTTTCCTCTTAATAATTTAGCAGCTTCAGCAGCAACTCTACCTAATGGCTTATCAGCTGCATCAATAATATACCATTTGCTTTCAATTTCACTTTTTTTAATACTATATGTTGTATTATTCATGGTAATCATATCCTCCATTTCAAATTCAAATAATCTATATGAAACTATTTTTTCGGCTACCGGGGAGAAGCTTTAAAAATAATTACAATCTACATACGCTTTAATATTTTAATACAAAAATATAAAAAAGTCAAGTAAAATCCCAAATATTACTAAAATTTGCGAATTTTTGAGTAAGATTAAGAGATTAAATCTTTAACTACTTCACTAGCTAAAATTAAACCTGCAACAGAAGGCACAAAACTAATACTAGCAGGTGTCCTTTTATTATCCACATCAAAGCGTTTAGGTTCTTCCTTAGAATACACAACTTTTAAATGCTTAATTCCACGCTTTCCAAGTTCTTTTCTCATAACTTTAGCCAAAGGACATACTGAAGTTTTACTAATATCTGCAATTTCAAATTTAGTAGGGTCTAGTTTATTTCCAGTGCCCATAGAACAAATAATAGGAATATTTCTTTTATTACATTCCTCAACTAAATTTATCTTAGAAGTAACACAATCAATAGCATCTACTACATAATCAAATTGCGTGCTTAAAATTTTATCTGCCTGAGAGGCATCATAAAACATTTGATAAGTGGTGATATTCAAATTAGGATTTATTTTAAGTAATCTTTCTTTTTCAACTTCAACTTTAGGTTTACCAACAGTACTAGTATCTGCAATAAGTTGACGATTTATATTTGTAATATCAACAACATCTTTATCAATTAAAGTAAGATTGCCAACTCCACTACGAGCCAATGCTTCAATTACATATGAACCAACACCACCACAGCCGAATACCGCAACGTGTGCTTGTGTTAATTTATTTACATTATTTTCGCCAATTAAATATTCAGTTCTATTAAGCCAATTATTCATTTTAATACCTCATAACATTTATCTAACAAAAATATTATAACACTAAATAACTATCAACACAACACAAACAAAAATTTGTAAAAACTCTTGCAAATTTTTTATTTTATGGTAAAATATTGGTGAAACGAGAGGAGATAAAAATATGTTAGCATATATCAAAGGAATTTTGGAAATAAAAACAAAAGGATATATAGTGGTAGAAGCAGGAGGTTTAGGTTATAAAATATTTATGCCTGAATCAACAATTGCTAATACTGGAAATATAGGAGATAAAGTTCAAATTTATACATTTATGAGAGTTAGGGAAGACGACGTTAGTCTATATGGATTTCTAACAAATGAAGAATTGCGTATGTTTGAATTACTATTAAGCGTTGGTGGAATAGGAGCAAAAGGTGCATTAGGAATATTATCAAACATTACACCATCACAATTTGCTTTAGCAGTCATTTCAAATGATGTGGCAATATTAAAAAAGGTACCAGGAATAGGACCAAAAACAGCACAAAGAGCAATACTAGAATTAAAAGATAAATTGAAAAAAGAACAAGAAATTTCAATCGCCGAAGGAGAAGAAACCTCAAATATAGAGCAAGTTATTAAGGAAGATGAAAAGGTGTCAGAAGCAATAAGTGCATTACAAGTACTAGGTTACAGTAAGCGAGAAATAGTAGAAGCATTACAAACAATAGAAGTAACCTCACTATCAGTAGAGGACATTATTAAAAAGGGACTAGCTAATTTAGCAAAAAAATTATAATATTTAGAGTAGGCACAGCGACTTTGACATATATTTTTTCGTGCTTTAGCCTAAGAAAAAATATATTCAAAGTGCAAGCGACGTGCCGGATAGATTAAAATAGAGATAAAAGGAGCTTTGAATAATGGACATGAGTAAACCACTTGCATATAGAATGAGCCCTAAAACATTAGATGACTATGTAGGGCAAGAACATATTTTAGGCAAGGATAAAATTTTATATCGTACAATAAAAGCAGATAGATTATCTAGCATTATACTATGGGGACCTCCGGGTTGTGGAAAAACATCACTTGCTAGAGTTATTAGTAATACAACAAAATGCAAATTTCTAAAAATAAATGCAGTAACATCAGGTATATCAGACATAAAAAATGCAGTTGAAACAGCGCAAAATGCCTTGCTAAACCCATCTGGCAAATGTATTTTATTTATAGATGAGATACATCGTTTTAATAAATTACAACAAGATGCATTGCTTCCTTATGTAGAAAATGGAACTATAATACTAATAGGAGCTACAACAGAAAATCCATATTTTGAAGTAAATAAAGCCTTAATATCAAGGTCAATGGTATTTCATTTGCAACCATTAACAGATGAAGATATATTTAAAGTACTAAAAAAATCTTTAACTTCTGAAGATGGATTAGGAAGCTATAACATAAAAATAGAAGATGAAACTTTGAAAAAACTTGCAATAACTTCAGGAGGAGATGTAAGAACAGCTTTAAATGGATTAGAGGTTGCAGTATTAACAACACAAATAGATTCAAATGGAATAATAAACATTACAGACGATATTTTAAAAGAATGTGTGCAAACAAGAAAAGCTGTATTTGATAAAAAAGGTGATAGTCATTATGATAATATTAGTGCATTTATAAAATCAATGCGTGGAAGTGATGTAGATGCAGCATTATTCTATTTGGCTAGAGCATTAAATGCAGGAGAAGATCCTGTATTTATGGCAAGAAGAATAGTAATTGCTGCAGCAGAAGATGTTGGAATGGCAAATCCAAATGCTTTAGTAGTTGCAACATCAGCTATGCAAGCTGTAACTATGGTAGGAATGCCAGAAGCCAGAATTATTTTAGCAGAGGCAGCAGTCTATGTAGCAACTTCCAAAAAATCAAATGCTGCATATTTAGGAATAGATAAGGCACTAGCAGATGTAGCTAATAAAGATACAGGAACTATACCAATGCACATTAGAAATGCACCAGCAGAAGGAATGTCAAAAGAAGGGTATGGTGTAGGATATAAATATCCACATGATTATCCAAATCATTGGGTAGAACAACAATATTTACCTGATAAAATGTTAGGAACAAAATATTATACAAAAGATGATACAGTGGAAGATTAAATTGAAAATCCCCGGCTAAAACAGTCCGGGATTTTCTGTGATTATAATGTTGTTAATAGTAATAATACAACTAAAAATAAAGTATTAAATATTGTATACATTATTAAATATTTCCAAAAGTTCTTAGGCTGGTGTTTTAAAAATTCTTTTAAAGTAATTAAACTAGCTAGTGAAGATATCAATATTCCTAAAGAACCTATATTTACAGAAACTAATAATTCTTTATAATTTGTAGTAAATTTAGATAAGAATATTGCAGTAGGAACATTGCTTATAAATTGACAAGACACTATTCCAGCTAACAATGTATTTTTTACAACAATTTCTGATATAAACTCTTTTATAGCAGGTATTCTAGCAATATTTCCTGAAAAGACAAAGAAAACGAAGAATGTTGCTATAAGAGCATAGTCTATTTGCTTAAACCTTTTTCTATCCATTATAAGGATTGTTAAAACTACAATTGCTAATGTTATCAAATAAGGAATAACCCTAAAAATACTAAGTATTACGAAAATAAATAAAATTGAATATATACATAGCTCTTTCTTACTTATGATTATCTTTGAATTTTTTCTTAGCTTTAAAGGTTCATTATGAACAAAAGCACAGCATATCCATAATAACACTGCAACAGTTATGGACGGAACAAGCAATATACTAAAAAACTCTGTTGTGTTTATATTATAATAAGAATAAAGATATAAATTTTGTGGATTACCATAAGGAGTAATCATACCACCCATATTAGCAGCTATAGTTTGCATTATAAATGTAAAAGCTAGATATTTATCATTTTTGGTTGAATGCAAAACAATATATGTAAGCGGAAGAAATGTTATTAAAGACATATCATTTGCTACTATCATATCAAAGAAAAAGGTACCAAATACAAGTGCATATATAACAGCTCTTCGGGTATGAAATAAACCTATAAGTTTTCTAGAAATCAACTCAAATACATTTGTGCTTTTAAGTCCAGCAACTACAGCAAGCATACAGAATAAGCAAATTAATGTACTATAATCAAAATAACCTAAATATTCTTTATCTGGTGGCACAAAAAAACATGTAATAATTGCTAAAACGATTGCAACAGATAAAACTACTTCACTTTTTATAAAATTAATTATTTTTTCTTTTGTCTTCATAATTATCTCCATATAATACTTATATAAATATTATAACAATATAAAATAAAAAATACAATAAAAAAGATACCTTATTTCTAAGATATCTTTTTTAAATTTATTTTTTCTCTTTAATAACTTCTGTAATAGCACCTAAGCTACTTAATGTATTTGTTGCTTCAAATGGAATAAATACTTTATTAGCTTCTCCATTAGCAACTTCTTTTAAAGTTTCTAAAGATTTTAATTGAACTAACTTCTCGTCTGGTTTAGCTTTCATCATAGCATCATAAACCATTTGAATTTCTTGAGCTTTAGCTTCAGCTACTTGCTTGATTGCTTCAGCTTCACCGGCAGCTCTTCTAATTTTAGATTCTTTTTCAGCTTCAGCTTCTAGAATAGCAGCTTCTTTTTTACCTTCTGCTAAAGTAATAGCAGACTGTCTTTCACCTTCAGCTTGTAAAATTAAAGCTCTTTTATTTCTCTCAGCATTCATTTGTTTTTCCATTGCATCTCTGATGTCAGCTGGTGGAGTAATATCTTTAATTTCAACTCTGTCTACTTTACAACCCCATTGATCTGTTGCTTCATCAAGAATAACTCTTAATTTGTCATTGATAGCATCTCTTGAACTAAATGTATCGTCTAAGTCCATTTTACCAACAATATCACGAATTGTAGTAATTGCTAGGTATTCAATACCTTTCTTTAAATTTTGAATTTCATAAACTGCTCTTGCAGGATCTGTAATTTTATAGAACACTACAGTATCAATAGTAATAGTAACGTTATCTTGTGTAATTACACCTTGTGGTGGAATATCCATAGTTTGTTGTTTTAAACTTACTACACTACGTACATGGTCTACAAAAGGAATTATAACTGTAAGACCAGCATCTGCTACCTTATGAAATTTACCAAGTCTTTCAATAATATATACCTCAGACTGTTTTACTATTTTAATTGTATTAAATGCAATAATTAAAATAATAACTAATAATGCGATTAAAACCCACATCATAATAAAAATCCTCCTTAAAAAATATATATAATAAATATTAATACCTAAACTGTTTGTTCAACTTTAGAGTCAGCTGTAACAACTGCCTTAACACCATCAATACTCAAAATTGAAACTTCAGTACCTTCGCTAATAACTGTTTCTTCAGTAGATTTAGCAGACCAAACTTGACCATCAACCTTAATTTGGCCAACTCCTAATGTAGGGTTTATTTCTTTAACAACAATAGCTTTTTTTCCAATAATAGAAAAAGCATTAGTAGTTAAGTTGTTATCAGTTTTTCCAAGCTTTTTAGCTAAAGGTCTTGTACACAAAATAAATAAAGCAGAAGTAATTACAAACACAGCAGTTTGAATAATTAAGTTATCTGTAAAAAAGCTCGTTACCATAGCACATAAGCTACCTAAACTTAACCAAAAGATTAAAAAGCCTACAGTTGCTATTTCAGCAATAACAAAAATACCTGCTAAAATTAACCAAACATACCACATAAAATTAATCTCCTTTACATTGTAACATCTATATTATACTATATTCTCGAGCAAAAGGGAATATGTTTTTGAAAAAAATGTAACATCTTGCCAACTTTTGAGTTTTGTGATATAACAATAAACAAGTGAGCAATCTACTGAATAATATATCATATGAGGTGGGATAGAATGAAAGAAGAAGCTATTTCAATATTAAAAAAATATCATCAAGAGCATATATTAGAATACAATTTAAGTGAAAAGCAACAACAAGAATTAGAAAAACAAATATTAAGTATAGATTTTGAACAATTACAAAATTTATATGAAAGCACAAAACAAGAAAAAGTTATAGAAGAAAAGAAAATTGAGCACATACCATATACAGATAAAGCAAAAATGCCAAAAGAACAAGAGCAAGAACTTGCAAATATTGGAACAGAGGTTATAAAACAAGGACACTATGCAGTTATAACAATGGCAGGTGGTCAGGGAACAAGGCTTGGACACAAAGGACCAAAAGGTACATATGCCTTAGATACTGTAAATGGTAAAAAATACATATTTGAAATAATTATAGACAAACTAAAAAAGGCAAAAGAAGAATATGGAGTTACAATACCATGGTATGTAATGACCAGCAAAGATAATCATGATGAAACAGTTTGGTTTTTAGAAAATAATAATTATTTTGGGTATGAAAAAGATAAAATTAAGTTTTTTAAACAAGGGGAATTACCTTTAATAGACACTCAAGGAAGAGTAATATTAGACGAGAATGTTAGAATAAAAGAAGCTGCAGACGGAAATGGTGGAATTTATGAAGCGTTTGCAAAATCAGGTTTATTAGATGAGTTAAAACAAAAACAAACAGACTGGATTTTTGTAAGTGGAATTGATAATATTTTATCAAACTTTGTAGATCCAATTTTATTAGGATTAACAATTAAAGAAAATAATGTAATTGCTTCAAAATCAGTTGCAAAAGCAAATCCACAAGAAAAAGCAGGAGTATTTTGCAAAATGAATGGCAAGCCTAAAATAATTGAATACATTGATCTACCAGAAGAAATGGCAGAAGAGCCAGCTGAGAATGGAGAATTGATGTATGGAGAGGTTAATATAGGTACATACTTATATAACAGAAGTGTTTTAGAAAACTTGGCAAATGCTAAATTGCCATATCATGCAGCATTTAAAAAATCAGGTTATTTAAATATAGACGGACAATTTATAGAGCCAGAAACACCAAATGTATTTAAATTTGAAACTTTTATATTTGATGCATTTACAAGATATGACAACATGACAATAATGAGAGTAAAAAGAGAAGATGAGTTTGCACCAGTAAAAAATCGTACAGGAAATGACAGCCCAGAAACAGCTGTTAAATTATATAATGAAAAATATAAATAAAGGAGAAAGTTTATTATGGAAAATGTAATAGGTTTAGTAATGGCAGCAGGAACAGATGACAGAATGAAATCTAAAAAATCAAAATTGGCACAGGAATTATATGGAAAGGCTGTTATTAAAAGAGTTGTTGACAGTATGAAAAAAGCTGGAATAGAAGATGTTGCAGTTATTGTTGGAGAGAACAGAGAAGAAATAGAAGGAATTCTAAAAGATGAGGTTACATATTTAGAGCAAAAAGGTTGCTTGGGAACAGGTCACGCAGTTATGCAAGCAACAAATTATTTGGAAAGCAAAAAAGGTAGAGTTGTAATTGCAAATGGAAATATACCATTGATTACACCAGAAACTATTAAAGAAATGGTAGAGAAATCTGAGACAGAAAATGAAGCGGTTACAATACTTACAGGTATTATAAGCGAACCAACAGGATATGGTAGAGTTATTAGAGAAAATAATAAAATTACAGAAATCATAGAAGAAAAAGAATTAACAGAGGCAGAAAAGAAAATATTAGAGGTAAATGCAGGAGTATATTGTTTTGAAATTTCAGAACTAGTTAAAATTATTGGAACTTTAAAACAAAACAGTATGGGACTATATTACTTAACAGATGTAATTAAGATGCTTGTTGTATCAGGCAAAAAGATTGGAGGAGTCTTAGTAGAAGACAATACAGAAATTTTGAGTCTTAACACAAAACTTCAATTAGAAATGCTAACAAGAATTTTAAGAATAAAAATCAACACAATGCATATGAACAATGGTGTAACAATAGAAGATATTAACACAACATATATTTATGAGGATGTAGAAATCGGAATGGATACAGTAATTCATCCAAATACAACTATTAAATCAGGTGTTGTAATTGGTGAAGACTGCAATATTGGACCAAATGCATATATTCGTGAAGGATGTAAACTAGCAGACAAAGTAAAAGTTGGAAGTTTTGTAGAAATTAAAAAAGCAATTATTGCAGAGGGTTCAAAAGTACCACACTTATCATACATGGGAGACTGTGAGATAGGAACAAAATGTAATATTGGTTGTGGAACAATTACATGTAACTATGACGGAAAAAATAAACACAAAACAAAAATTGGAGACAATTGCTTTATAGGATCAAATGTAAACCTAGTAGCACCTGTAACTTTAGGAGACCATGTTTTAGTAGCAGCAGGCTCAACAATTACTCAAGATGTACCATCAGAAGCATTGAGTATTGCTAGAGAAAGACAAACTAATAAAGAAGAATGGAATAAAGGAAAATAAAAATAAAGGCTTTTGCGTTTGCAAAAGCCTTTTAATTTAATATTGTTGTTCGCCAGGTATAAAGTAATCTACAACACCATATACTATCGCACCAACTATTGCGGCCATCCAA
>CAKPNJ010000008.1 GCA_934168365.1 uncultured Clostridia bacterium
ACTTTTTGATTTGAGTTTTTTGACTCTTAATTATTTTCTGGCTGTGATTTCTCACAGTATTTTTTTATAGATAGTTTACTTCTATCTTCCTTTATTATTTTTGGTTTCTCAAAGGTTTGTTATTTACTTTTCAATGTGCTTTTTATGTTCACTATTCTTGATGTGAACGAATGTTATTTTACTACTTTATTTTAAAAAAGTCAACACTTTTTTAAAATATTTTTTAAATATTTTTGGGCAAAATAATAAACTAGTAAGATGTTATCCTAAAAATGACTTTTCTTTACTAATTTACCCTTCCACAAACGTATGTGACTTCGTCTATAAGTAGTAACTTATTTAATAATACCATACAATATTCATAAAGTCAAGCTATTTTTTGTACTTTTTTAAAGTTTTTTGTAGTTTTTTATTATTTTCTACATTTTCAACCTATTTTAAAATTTAATTACAAATTATATGTTAGATTTCTACTAATATAACGTCATCTCCTATACACTTTATATTTTGCCATTGTATTACAATATCGTTGTTTGAAGAGAACATACTTAAGAGTCTATTACTTCCTGGCACTATTATTGATGTAATTGTACCTGTTTCTAAATCAGCACATACATCTTGAACAAAGCCCAATCTTCTTCCGTCTCGTACATTGATTACTTCTTTATGTTTGAAGTCCATTCCTTTTTGTCCCATATGTTTTCCTCCTATATTACTTTCTATATAATATGCTTATTTTATATAAAAAATGCACCTATTTGGTGCATTGGTTATTATTTATATATTCTTCTAATATGATTTATTGCTGTTCTTTCTAATCTTGATACTTGTGCTTGTGATATTCCTATTTCTTCTGCAACTTCTATTTGTGTTCTACCTTCAAAAAATCTTTTATTTATTATCATTCTCTCCTTTTCATTCAGTCTTTTCATCGACTCTGCAATTGTAATATTCTGTGTCCATAATTCATCTGTATTTTTTTTATCTTTTACTTGATCTATTATATATATGTTTTCTGTTTTTTCACTATATGCTGGTTCCTGAAGCGATATAGGTTCTTGAATAGCATCTAAGCTCATTACTATTTCCTCTTTGCTAACTTCTAATTCTTTAGCTATTTCCTCAATTGTTGCGTCTCTTTGTTGTTCTTTATATATTTTTTCTTTTACTCCTAATGCCTTATATGCCAAGTCTCTTATTGACCTGCTTACTCTAATAGAGTTATTATCTCTTAAATATCTTCTAATTTCTCCTATTATCATTGGAACTGCATATGTTGAAAATTGTACATTTTGGTTCATATCAAAATTATCTATCGCCTTTATCAAACCTATACAACCAACCTGAAATAAATCGTCTACATTCTCACCTTTATTATAAAATCTTTGGATTACACTTAATACCAGCCTTAAATTTCCATTTATAAATTTTTCTCTAGCCTCTAAATCTCCTTGTTTTAATCTGTTTAATAGTTCGTTTCTTTCTTCATTTGATAATGCTTGTAAATTTGATGTATCAACACCGCTTATTTCTACCTTCCTTATCAAAAAGAAAACCTCCTTTGGAATTACTTATTAAAATTATTTCCAAAAGAAGTTTTTTTATACTTTTATATGTAATTATGTTAAATCTATCCTGTTTTGCTCATAATTTCTTTTTTCATTTTATTTATTATTTTCTTTTCTAACCTAGATATGTAGCTTTGTGATATTCCGTAGCATATCGGCAACTTCTTTTTGAGTTTTTTCTTTTCCACTAATAAATCCAAAGCGAAGTTCCATTATATTTCTTTCTCTATTATTAAGTTTTGCTATAGATGCTCTTAAAAGTGATTTGTCTACTTCATCTTCAATTTGTCTTGAAGTTACATCCGAATCTGTTCCTAGTATATCTGATAGTAAAAGTTCATTTCCGTCTCCATCTTGATTTAATGGTTCGTCAATTGAAATTTCTCCTTTTATCTTGTTACTTCTTCTCAAAAACATTAAGATTTCATTTTCTATGCATCTAGATGCATAGGTAGCAAGTTTTATATTCTTATCCGTATTAAATGTATTTATTGCTTTCATCAATCCTATTGTTCCAATTGATATGAGGTCTTCAATTCCTACTCCAGTATTTTCAAATTTCTTGGCAATATATACTACTAGTCTCAAATTTCTTTCTACCAATGTTTGCCTAACACTTTCATCTCCATTAGCCAGCTTTTCTAATACTTCTGCCTCTTCTTCACTGGTTAATGGTGGAGGCAGTGTTTGACTTCCTCCTATATAATATATTGGAAAGTTACCTTCTTCATCGTTTCCAATATATCGTACATATAATGTATTTATGCTATTTTTCAATAGTTGTAATAAGTTCATCACTTTCACTCCCTTCTAACAAGTCTAGTCCAAATAATGCAGAGTAGTTATTTCCTAACTTTTGCATCGAAATTCCAATAATAATATTTTTCCTCTCTTCATTTTCTTCTTTTTTTATTATAATTTTGTCTGCTTTTATTCCTAGCATTAGTCCATTTTGTTTTCCCATTGAAGAAAACGGCAATATTTTTAGCCTGCTAAAATACTCATTATTGAATGATATTTCTTCACCTCCTATTATTCTTTCTACGTTGTCCAATAATTCGGCTGGTATTATAGAATATAACTTTTCTTTTTCTACTATAATTACCGGCGTTTTAGATATTGGATCTCTAAGTAAATTTCCAGTATCCAGCATTGCACTAATTTCTTCTTCTTTATCAAATATTTTTACCTTTATTTTGTATATCATATCTTTCTTTTTTAGTTTTGTTTTTATTGTTTTAAAAGCAATATTAGTTATAATAAATCCTACTATTCCTCCTAACAATGCTATTTTTATTGGATATGTACCTATGTACACTCCATTTTTCATAAGTACATCTTGAGGTCTAACAAAATAAAGTAATGCAAATGCACATCCTCCAAATACAAATGATGTCAAATAAAATATCACCAGTTGTTTAGCTAATTTTTTAAGTTCCTTTGGATTTAATGCTATATATACCATAATTACCGAAAGTATTATTTTAGTTACTAAATTTGAGTAAAATGGTAATATGTCTAAATATGCAACTACAGCATATATTCCTCCGTACAAAGCTTGATATTATCAATCTCCATTGTTTAGTTTTTATTTTCATAATGTAACTCGTTGCAAATAAAATTATGTAATTCATACATAGGTTTTCCAAAAGTACTACATCTAAATATATAGTCATTAAAAGTACCTCACTATATTTGAAATTATACTACCTTGCATTTAAAAAGTGTGTCATTTTCTAGTGGCGAATTAAAGAAATATTCTACAAAAAAACGCAAACTCCAAATAGAGTTTGCATTTTTTGATATTTTTCATTATTTTCTTCTTAAAAATGTTGGTATTTCTAAGTTTTCTTGAGGATTTGAGCTATCTGTTGGTGTTGGGATAGAATTTAATTTTTTATCCCATGCTCTATCTATGATGTCACCTACTGCTAAAGTATTTGATAATGGTCCTTCTTCTTTTTCAAATCCTGTTGCAATAACAGTGATTACAATATCTTCGTCAAGGCTTTCATCGATTACAGCACCAAATATAATATTTGCTTCTGGATCTACATTTCTTTGAATTAGTTCCGCTGCAGTATTTACTTCATGTAATCCTAAATTGCTTCCACCTGTAATGTTAATAATAACTCCTCTTGCACCTTCAATTGAAGTTTCAAGTAATGGGCTTTGTACAGCTTGTTTTGCTGCATCTTCTGCTCTGTTTTCTCCAGAGGCTCTACCAATACCCATATGTGCCATTCCTGTATTTAACATTATAGTTTTTACATCGGCAAAGTCTAAGTTAACTAATCCTGGAATTGCAATTAAGTCTGATATACCTTGCACGCCTTGTCTTAATACATCATCTGCCATTTTAAAAGCTTCTACTATTGATGTTTTTCTATCGATTACTTGTAATAGTTTGTCATTTGGAATTACAACTAATGTATCGACTTTACCTTTTAAACTTTCAATTCCGCGTTCTGCTTGTGATAATCTTTTTTTACCTTCAAATGTAAATGGTTTAGTTACTACACCTATTGTAAGGATTCCCATTTCTTTGGCAGCAGCCGCAACTATTGGTGCTGCTCCTGTACCTGTTCCTCCACCCATTCCAGCTGTAACAAATACCATATCTGCTCCACGTAAAGCTTCTGCAATTTCTGTTTTGCTTTCTTCTGCTGCTTGAGCTCCAATATCTGGGTTAGCTCCTGCACCTAAACCTCTTGTGATTTTTTCTCCTATTTGTATTTTAGATGCTGCTTTTGAAAGTAGTAAAGCTTGTCTATCTGTATTTACCGCAATAAATTCTACATTTCTAATGCCAGATTCAACCATTCTATTTACAGCATTATTTCCTGCTCCTCCTACACCAATTACTTTGATAGTAGCAGTTCCATCTAACATTGTGTTTTCTTCACTGTTATTATCCATTAACATATTGTTCATTCCTCCCAATTTTTTACCTTAATATATATTTAAAATTAAAATCTATGAATAAAAGAATTCTTTAATTTTTTCCATAATGTTTTTCAAAATGTTTTCATTTGAGTTATTATCTATGCTACTTCCGACAGTTTTGGCAAATGGCCTTGAAGCTACATATCTAACTAAAGCATATGCTGTTCTGTATTCTGGTCTTACTACGCTAATCAATCTTCCTGTTGCAATTTTTACTGGAATATTTAATGTAATTTTTCCAGCAACATCGCTTTTGCTAATGTTAGTAATTCCTTGTCCTGTTAAAATAACATTATTGATTTTTGATTTAATTCCTTGTGCAGTAATATCTTTATTAACTAATGCAAAGATTTCTTCTATTCTTGCTTCCATAATTTCAATTAATTGTGAACTTTTAATTACTTTCTTGTTATTTTCATCTTTACAAGTAGTAAGTAAAATTTCATTATCATTATCTATAAATGATTTTAAAGCTAATCCATATTGTTTTTTTAATTTTTCTGCTTCTTCTTCACTAATATTTAACACCAATGCGATGTCATTTGTAATATTGTCTCCTCCTAAAGGTATTGTATTAGTATAGACAAAACTAGCTCCATCAAATACTCCTATTTCTGTATTTCCAGCTCCAATATCTAATAACATTACATTATCATTTAGTTCATTTGAGTCTAATGCTAACGACCTTTGGGCCAACGTTATAGGCACTAATCCATCAATATCTAAATCAACTTTTTTAAATATTGTTGCAATCTGTTTCATATATTCCTTATCTGCTAGAATAACCTCTGCTTTTAATGTAAAGCTTCCACTTAAACTTCCTATTGGATCTGAAACGCCTCTACCATTTTCTAAAACAAATTGGTTTTCTACTATATCAATAATTTGTTTTCCCTCTGGTACATCAATATCTTTTACTTGCATTATAGCAGAAACAACATCCTTGGCAGAAATTCCTGCATATTTGTCTTTTGCTTCTTTTACTATACTGTTTTGCACTATTGTAATATATTTTCCTGGTATAGTAACATATGCGGAATTTATTTTCAAGTCTGCTTCTGCTTCTGCTTCTTTAATTAAATGATGTATAGAACTTGCTATTTCGTTTTCGTCTATAATTTTTCCTTTTTTTATTCCATTACATTTATGAGTAGTTGTACAAATGACTTCAATTTGATTAAAATTGTTAACTTCTCCAATTACTAAACTAACCTTTGAAGTTCCAATGTCAATTCCAACAATTATATCTCCGACTGCCAAAGTTCATTCCTCCAATTTTGCTTCTCTTAAAGATTGTTTGTCATCTGTTTTTTATGTCTAAAGAATATTACATTTTTAAAAAAAAGTCAATAGATTTGTAATAATTTTGTAATATTTTCGTAACATTCATGAAACATTGTTTTTTTGTGTCACTTTTTTGTCCCATTTTTCTAAATAGTAACGTCTTATTATGGCCAAATTGTTAAACATTCTTCCTACAAACACAACTATTGCTGCAAGATAAATATCTACATTTAGTTTTTGGCCAAGATAGGTAAGTAATATAGATAGAATGGCATTTCCAAAAAATCCTGTCACAAATATTTTTAAATCAAAATTCTTCTTTAAAGTTGATGAAATTCCTCCAAATACAGAATCTAATGCTGCAATAATAGCAATAGCTAAATATCCCGAATATGTATATGGAACCATTGGAGCATAAATTCCGATAACTGCTCCTAAGATACATCCAACTACAATTGCAATAAAAATCATTGTTGATTTGCTCCTTCCTTCATATATTTTATTTCCATTTCTCCACTGTATTTTGAGATCTTTATATTCTTTCCTGTCTCTAATTTTACATTTAGTCCAACTGCCTTTACTTTATCAATATAACCACTGTCTTTTAAGTTTAGTGTACTTGATAAATAAGTTTGATTTCCTATAGCTTTTATTACATATGGAGATGATATTCTTTGCCCTTTTATTAGCATCAATACTCCATCAGGTTGTGCAATATATGTAGATCCAAGTATTCTAACATCATTTATTGATATTGCTTCTGCTCCTGCATATCTTAGTTCATTTATAAGTTCTAATAAGTCACGATATTTAACATCTCTCTCATCTGTATTTGATAACGTTATTATTACACCCTCTCCATACACATCTGTTTTTCCTAATATCATATTTGATTCTTCTAAATCTTTATCTACTAGTTCTGACGCTTCTCCGTTTTGTTCTATTTTTTGTTGATATTCGTCAATTGACTTTTGATTGGTTTCTAATTGTTTTGCAGTTTCTTCATATTTGCTTTTCCATTCTGAAATTGCCGTTCTCAGTTCAGCTTCTCTCATATTTTCAATCTCTGTAATATCAGTTTCCTCAATAGTTCTAAATTGCATAAACATTACAGCAAATAGTACCAAGCATACTCCACAAATAATTATGGTCATTATAACTCTGTTTTTCATTTCTTTATCCAAAGCTTTTCTCACCTCTATTTTTCATTTTTTACGTATTTATAACTAATAACTCCAGTATACTTTTCAACTGTTAAATTATCTGATTGAGTAGTTTCTACTATGACACCAGCTTCATCTAATATGTATAGATATCCTCCTATCATTGTAAGTGAGCCATATAGTAAGCCTTGTGAACCTATTGCTTTTATTGTAAATGGTGAGCTTACTCTTTGTCCATTTATTTTAATTACATTTCCTTCACAAGTTATTGCAGTTGTTTGAACTATTCTTTGTCCATTCACTGATATTGCTTCTGCTCCAGCATTATTTAGAGCATTTATTACTTCAATCAAATCGTCATAATGAACTATTTGTGAACTTGGATCTAGAGCTTCACTTCCATTTTTTAAAATTCCAGTGTTATTATCTGCTAATTTTATTAGTAGGCCTTCTCCGTTTACCTCTTGTAAGCCAAGTAGCATATTATTCTTTTTGATTTCTTCCTGTTTTGCCTGTGATTTTGTATCATTTTGAGTTGCACTTTTTCTTATTTCTTCAAGATCTTTGTTTGATTTTGTAAGTTCCCCATAAACATTGTCATATCTTTCTTTCCATTTTAGTACTTCATCTCTTAGTCCATTTTCTTTAAGTGATTGTGATACAGTTGATGTTGTATTTTCAACAGTCTTTAGTTGAACGCATATGGCAACTGTTAATATAAAACACATTATACCTAATGTAATAGCTATTTGTTTTTTATTCATTTTTGCCTCCTTACACTTTTTTTCTAAATATTGCGCCTTTATTATTCAAATCTGTATTAACTAAAATTTCTCCCTCTATCTTCTTGTTTTGTTCTAATATACTTTTTATATATAGCATTTTTGTACTTAAGTTCGAAGTATCTCCCATTTGAACAGTCTTTTTTTCATCTTTTAGCTCTAGTATATAATTTTGTTTATTTGCTATATTTATTTTTGTTACTAAACTAGCAATCTCATTGCTTGTAGCCGATTTCATAATTTGTAATACATCATCTAATCTTTGTAAATCCTCTACACACAATCTATTTCCTTCTTGTATATCTTCCTCTTTAGTTAAGAACCCTGTTAATATCGGTAATTCTAATTTATCTTTTGAAATTTCTAAAAAATATCCTTGATTATTTATATAAGCATATGCGTTTGCAAATGAAATCATATATGTAGGAGTTCTTTCTTCTACTTCAATTATAATAGTATCTGGTAAATTTCTTTTTACTTTTACATTTTCTACATATGCATTTTGTTTAATATTTTTTTGAACTTTACTTTTTACTAACTTAAATGTATTTTCATCTATTTGTATTTGTGATAAACTAATTATCTCTTCATTAGTAAGTTTTTGATTGCCAACTATTTCGATATTTTTTATATTGAAAAATGGAGACAATAAGAAATATATTCCTCCACCTATTAAAATCAAAATAAGGCTTGTCCATTTTATTAGTCGGATTACCACTTTTCTCTTTTTTTTAGCTATTACTTGTTTTTTAGTTAATTTTTTAGGTGCTTTTTTCTTTGTTTTTATCTCTTCATCTTCAATTCCTAATTTAAATTCAAATTCACCTTTTTTAGATTTTGTAGTTGCTTTAGTTCTTTTTACATTTTTACTTTTTTTAGTTGTTGTCTTCTTTTTGTTTTTTTTCTTAGGTTCTATTTCAGGCAAAGTTTTAATACCAATAATGATTTCATTGTCCAAATCAATATTAGTGCTCTTTGTTGGTTTTTCTTTAACTTTTTTTGCCATCTGTTATCACCTTCTTAATTTATTCTAAAAGCCTTACAACTGTAATAGATACGCAAATTATGGTTTATATACCATATTTCACGTATCTATTTTATCATATTTATATATAAGAAATCTAGTACCTTTTACAATATTTTTAATCTTTCTGTATTGTAATTTTAGCTCCTAGATTATTTAATTTTTTATCCAAATTTTCATATCCTCTTAAAATATATTCTACATTAGTTACTGTGGTAATTCCCTTTGCTGACAAACCTGCTAACACCATACAAGCTCCACCTCTTAGGTCTGTACTTTTTACTGTTGCACCAGATAATTTTCTCACACCTTTTATTACTGCCGTTTTCCCCTCGGTAGTGATTTTAGCTCCCATTTTGTTGAGCTCAGCAGTGTATCTATATCTATTTTCAAATATATTTTCTACAATTACTGAAGTTCCTTTAGCAATTGTTAAAGTACTAGCAAATATTGATTGCATATCAGTTGGGAAACCCGGATATGGCATTGTTTTAATATCTACTGCTTTCATTTTTTTTGGCGCTTGCATATACACTTTATTTTTTTCTATGCTTATGCTGCATCCCGCTTCTTCCAATTTATTTAATATTGGCGTAATATGTTCTGGTGTTCTATAGTTTAAGCAAATATCTCCACCTGTAATTGCTCCCGCACACAACAAAGTTCCTGCTTCAATTCTATCTTGCATAACTTTGTATCCAATATCTTTTAATTTTTGTACCCCTGTAATTTTTATGATATTGGTTCCTGCCCCAGTAATTTTAGCTCCCATTTTGTTTAAACATTTTGCTAAATCTACTATTTCTGGCTCCATAGCTGCATTTGTTATCTGTGTAGTTCCCTCTGCGTATATTGAAGCAAGTATAATGTTTTCTGTTGCCCCTACACTTGGGAAATCCAAGTCAATATTTGTTCCTATTATTTTGTCAGCTTTGCATATAATAAATCCGGAATCTTCCACTATATTTACTCCCAGTTTTTTAAATGCTGACAAATGCAAATCTATTGGTCTTGCACCAATATCACATCCTCCCGGATAAGAAAACTTTGCTTCTTTAAATCTGCCCATTATTGCTCCTGCGAGTACAACTGTAGACCTCATTTGACTCATTAAATGTTCCGGAATCTCTTTTTTGTTAATTTTCTTACTATTTATTTCTATTTTTCCATTGTGCTTTTTTACTTTGCACCCTAAATATCTTAATATCTCTAAGGTGATTTGTGTATCATGTATATTTGGAATATTGTATAGTCTTGTGGTTCCTGGATTTAGTATGCTGGCTGCTATAATTGGTAAAGAGGCATTTTTTGAGCCTGATACTGTAACTTCTCCTTCTAGCTTTCTGCCTCCTTCTATTATGTAACTAGACATTTTATTCACCCTTTCTATCTTATTTTTGCTATATATTATGTCTAGTTTGCATAAAGTGTGAATGTAAAAAGAACCATTTGCTTTCATTTATTATCCGATTTATTTATTCTTTTTATTGAAATTTAATTTATTTTTTATGAAGTTTTTTATTCTGATAAAAATATTATCTTTTTTATATTCTACTATCGCCAGTTCCTTCTTTTCTCTACTGTGGAACATCTTATCTATTGAATATGCCTGTTTTAATCTTTCTTCGTATTTTTCTAATTCTAGCCTGTCTCTCTCCAGTAACTCTATTTTTTCATCCTCTGGTGCTAAAAAATCTCTATATATCATTCCCATTATTACAATAGTTTCTGGCATTAATTGAGTGTCATCTATTGGAATTTCAATACTTGGATTATATTCTTTTGATTTTTCTTCACTTATAATTTTTTTAAATGCATTTGGAATTTTGTTTTTTATCTCTTCAGGCATTTGATTGATTATAGCATAAACTTCTGCAAAAGATCTTGCGTATTTTAGTTGAATATCATTCATCTCTTTGTTCACCTTCAATATTATTTTCCTTTTCTTTATCTTTTTGGTTTATTCTAGATTTTATAAAATGCGTAATATTTCGCTTGATTTGTAAATAGTGATCTTTAATTTTGTCAGGTAGTTTATATGGCATTTCATACCATTTTTTACACTTTTTCATCCAAAGTGATGTCATATCATTTGATTGTTGACTCTTTTCTTTTTTATTTTGCATTCTTTGAATTGTCCATTCATAACTACTAGTTAAATAACTTGAATATTCTGTAAATTCCATTTGATTTGCTACAGTATTATTTTTTATTTTTTGTTTTATTTTCATAAATAATTCTGGACTTGGATTTTCTGAAAAAGTTTGTATCATATCATTTATTTTTGCTTTTTCGCTTTCTATGCATCTGTCTTCATCTATTATAACTATAGGTAATTCAATTCCTTTCTCCTTATATTGTTCAACTGCTCTTTTAATAATATCAATATTAGGTATCTTACCTTGTCTCATGAACGCTATTACATAGTCAGGTTGTTTTTTACTTCCATTCTGAATTCTATTATATACCATTTCGTTAAATCCATATATTCCTTCATCATATACAGCATCTATTTGATGATTAGGTGAATAAAATTTTACATTGTTATATGCTACTTCTTCCACAAGTCCATTCGACATATCTGATCCCATATCATCAACACTTGAAAGTATTAAACTTTCTGGAGACATATTACTAAAACCGTAACATAGATGTGGTACAGGGGCATGTCCTAGCATGTCATTTCTAATATATGAACAGCAAAATCCTTGTGAAACAGTTTCTTTTCTATTCCAGTCGTCACAGAAATTTTCAGGATAATTGCTATTATATGGTGCAACTGAAGATATTAACATATCGAAATCTGTTCCTGCATTATATACTTTAAAATCTTGCAATCCAAATTTAGTCTGTAAATCTTCATCAATTACCTGCATATCTTCTAATTGGGTTAAACTCATATTATATTCATTTGCATAGGCTTTTTTTAGTTGTTGTTCTAGTTTAATTCCATCTAGTTGTGTTTTTTTATATTCTGGATTATTAAAAAATTCTACAATTTCTTTCTCGTCAGTACAACTTAATATCTTCTGTATTTGTTCGATGTTTTTTTGTAGTCCTACATTTTCATCATTAACTGATAATTCTTGTAAATCACCAGAATATCTTTGTATTAATGTCTTTGCTTGTTCTATGTCTAAATTGTATAAATATTCTAACAATATAAATTGCTTACTGTAATCAGAAGTATCTTCTCCATTTTTTACAGCATGATACAGTCTTTCTTTAGTTTTATCTAACTGAGTTGCATCCTTGTAACTATGTATATTAAAGTAATTTTTTTGGTGTAATACATTTAGTACTTGTTGATAGTTCACTTTCCCATCAGGCATTTGAGAGATATCTTCTATTAAATCCTCATAACTTTGTATATTTGACATTACCTGATTATACTCATATCTCCATTGTTGTATATCTTCAATACCACTTAAAGCATTATTCAAAATGTTATACTGGTTATCTGTTAAACTTAAAAGTTTCTGTTGTTCTTGTGGATAATTTGTTATCATTTGTAACTGCTCAAACTTTAGAGTTGAGGTATACTTATCATCTAATATTCTTAAATTAATAGTGTCTTGTATTTTTATGTTTGTAATGCCCAATTGCTCTAATATATGTATTTTTTTATAAACCTCTGGGTATTCTTTCTTTACTTCTTCAGATGTATTTTTCCATATAGCTAGAAACCTTTTAGTATCATCAATTACATATTCTAAAATTTGTTTTAATAAATCTTTATTTTGCATCTGGATAGATTCAGGTGTATTCATACAAATAATAGATAATTTTTTAGGTTCATTTTTCATTATTTCTATGATTTTAGAATATGTTTTTGAATCGCATTTTTCCTTAACTGTAAGGTCACACTCTCTCCATACCATTACTAGTATTTTTTTCCTGTCATCTTCTTTTATATCTTTATTTAAAAGTTCCTCTATTAGTTTTGACTGTTCATCAATGCTTAATTTTTCGAAATCCAGAGCATACGGATTAACTAGAATATCATCTAGATTCATTTATTTCATCCTCCCAAAAATCCAATAATGGTTTTCTATCTTTTTACAACTAATTTATCAATTTTACTGTTTATGTATGCTTCTAGTTTTGTCATAAACTCATTTGGTTCAATCTGTTTACTTGATACCATTTCAAGTCCTTTTTCCCAACTTGCTGTTAATTTTGGGTTTAGCATATCTGGCATAGACATAAATACTATATCATATATTTTTTCTCCTTTTTCAGTAGGTGTTATAATTTGTGTTTTAGTATTTATTGCAATATATCCTATTCTTTCTAACTTTTTCATAATCTCCGCTCTTGTTGCACTTGTACCAATACCAGCTCCCTTAATTTGTTCTCTTAGTTCTTCCTCCTCAATTAACTTTCCTGCATTCTCCATTGCAAGTATCATTGAACCCGAATTATATCTACTAGGTGGAGAAGTTTCTGAAGTTTTAGTCTCATAATTTAGTACTCCTATTTCTTCACCTTTTTTTAGGCTTCTTAATATCTCTAAACTATTTTGCTCTTCTGGTTGTTCTTCTGTGTTTTCCTTCTTAGGTTCATTTTTAACCACTTCTAAATATCCTAATTTTTCACACACTCTTCCACTAGCTGAAAATTGCTCATTTTCAACTTCTATTGTTACAGATATTTTGCTATATTCAGCAGGTGGATAAAATATACTTAAAAATCTTTTTACTATTACCTTGTACATTTGCTTTTGTAAATCTGGTAAAGAATCATAATTTTCAAATCCCTGACCTGTTGGAATAATTGCATAGTGGTCCGTTATTTTGCTATCATTTACATATTTTGTTTTTATTAAATCAGTAGAATATTTTTCATCTACCATCTTTTTTATATGTCCTTGTATTTCCTCGTCTTTAAATCCTTTTGCTAATCCATTTAAATTTTTAGAAATTACTTTTGCAACTGCAGTTGATAAAACTCTCGCATCAGTTCTTGGATATGTTACCAGTTTCTTTTCATATAAGTTTTGTATTATTTCTAGCGTTTGATCTGGTTTTATTTTAAATCTTTTGGTTGCTTCATTTTGAATTTCTGCTAAGTTAAACAATAATGGCGCATTTTCTTTTGTTTTAGATTTTTTTACTTCTGTTATTATTGCTTTTTTATCTTTTTGTGATAAGATAAAATCTTTGGCTTCATTCTCTTTCTTGAATCCATTTTCGTTGTATAGTTTTGGAGATTCCCACATTTTTGATTTTTCTGTAACTTTCCACTCAGCGGTAAATGATGAGGTTTCATCCCCAAATGTTCCTATAACTCTATAATATGGAGTTTTAACAAAGTTTCTAATCTCCCTTTCTCTTTGGACTACCATTCCTAACACACATGTCATTACTCTACCAACTGAAATAGATATTTTTTCTTCTCCTAAATCTTTTGCCATTCTTCTACCATATATAATTGATAAAAGTCTTGAAAAGTTAATACCTATTAGATAATCTTCCTTTGCCCTTAGATAAGCAGAATCGCACAAACTATCATACTCTGATAAATCTTTTGCTTCTTTTATTCCTCTATTTATTTCTTCTTCTGTTTGCGAATCTATCCATACTCTTTTTCTTGCCTTATTTGCTACACCCACTTGATTTTCTACTAATCTATATATGTATTCTCCTTCACGTCCAGAGTCAGTAGCAACATAAATGCAACCCACATCTTCTCGTTGAAGTAGGCCCTTTACTATGTTAAATTGTTTTTCAACACTTGGTATTACTTCATATTTATATTCTTTTGGCATAAATGGTAATGTATCTAATCTCCAGAATTTTAGGTTTTCATCATATTTCTCTGGATAACTCATTGTTACCAAATGTCCTACACACCATGTAATAATCCAAGTATCAGACTCAATATATCCATCTTTTCTGTTTCCACCACATTGCAATACCTTTGCAAATTCAATAGCAACAGATGGTTTCTCTGTTATAAGTAGATTTTTTGCCATTAACTATTTCCTCTCGCTATTCATATAATACAATATCCATTTCTGAAGTGAAATTTTGGTTTCCATATGCAAAAATTATATACAACTCTCCATTTTTTCCTAAGAAAAATGTTGATATATTAGAAATTTGATACATACTATCTGATAATTTTCTATTATATACTGTATATCCAGATTGTACTAATACTTGTGCCTCTTCTTGTGCTTTAGTAACAGTTTCATTTATTTTATTTTGGCATTCACTGTGAATTATATTATTTTTTGCTAAAACATCTTCCAACTTTACTTTTGCTCCAGTAACTAGATTATAGTTATATGTTTGAATAATTACTCTTTGAGGATTGCTTCCCTGCTTTAGTGTTGATTTAATAACTAATGATAAAATATCATCATTAATATATGAAATATAATCTACACTATAGATAACTCTTTCAGTATATTTATTATTTAATATTTCTGATGTTTTATTCGTAAAAATAGATTGTGTTGTCTTGTTAAAATCTATTGCAACTTCACTATTAATATTAACAACTGGCAAATGAACATCTAATTCATAATTTTCTTCTTGCCTTTTAATGTCATATGCCGAATAAACTATCCCCTTTGACGGATCCATTTTTTGCAAATTAGATTCATCATAATCATTAGATATTAGTTCATTTGTGAACAGGTTTGCTAATTGAGACTTTATTTCTTCTTGCGTTTTAGGTTTTATTTCATTATTTATATTATTATCTTGATTTTGTGTATTACCTTTTTTTGGTTTTCCTACAAAAAACTGTGCATATATACCTGCTATTAGTGCTAATGCACAAAATGATCCTACTAAAATAAATATAAGTTTTTGGTTCTTCATATCTCTAGCTCCTTTAATTTTTCTTCTTATATATTATCCTATTTTGTATTAAAAAGCTAGTGTTTTTTATATTTTTTTAATTGGATATATTAAACATTGACTTATCCTTAATTTTGCTGTATTATATATTATGTATTTTTAGACAATAAAGAAATGGAGTTTATATAAAATTTATGGAATTATGTTCAGTATGTGGAAAAAATCCAGCAGTTATTTTCCTAAATGCAAAAGATAAAGATGGAAAGTCTGTATCTAAAGGCTACTGCCTTGAATGTGCTCAAAAGCAAGGAATAAATCCTTTAAAAAATTTGAGTCAAACAGATATGAATAATATGACAAAACAAATTGAAAATATTGTTAGTAATCTAGCAGAAAATGTGGACTTAGATTCTTTTTCTGAGCAATTAGATGATATGGATCCAGAAGATTTAGAAAAAATGGAGCAAGGCTCTCCAATATTTGGTGCTGCCATTCCATTAGGTTCAATTTTTTCAAATATGTTTGGAGAAAATCAAGAAGGCTCTACTAATGGTTCAACTGAGAAAAAGAAAGTTAAAGTAGAAAAGAAAAAAGATAAACGTAAAAAAGCGCTAGAAGCTTATGGTACAAACCTAACTCAAAAAGCAAAAAATGGCCAATTAGATATGGTTATTGGCAGAGACAAAGAAATTCAAAGAATAACTCAAATATTAAATCGCCGTAGTAAAAATAATCCTTGTTTAATTGGAGAGCCTGGAGTCGGTAAAACAGCTATTGCTCAAGGCTTGGCAATTAGAATTGTAAATGGTAAAGTACCTGCTAAATTGTTAAACAAAGAAGTTTATTTGTTAGACATGACAGCTATAGTTGCTGGAACTCAATTTAGAGGGCAATTTGAGGCTCGTATGAAATCTATTATTGAAGAATGTAAAGCTTTAGGCAATATAATTTTAGTAATAGATGAAATTCATAATATTATTGGTGCTGGTGATGCAGAGCGTTCTATGAATGCTGCAAATATTTTAAAGCCATCACTTTCTAACGGTGAAATTCAGTTAATAGGAACAACTACTTTAAAAGAATATCGCAAATATATTGAAAAAGACAGTGCCCTAGAAAGAAGATTTCAACCTGTTTTAGTTGAAGAGCCTTCTATTACTGATTCTATAGGAATTTTAGAGGGTATAAAAAAATATTATGAAGATTACCACAAAGTTAAAATTTCAAATGATGTAATTAAACAAGCTGTTATTATGTCTGAAAAATATATTCATGACAGATTTTTACCAGATAAGGCAATAGATATCTTAGACGAAGCTTGTTCAAGAATAAATTTGAATAATAAAGAATTATATCAATTAGAGATATTAAAAGGTCAACTAAAAGCTGTTCAAGAAGAAAAAGAAGAAGCTGCTCTTGCAGATTCAACTGAAGACTACAAAAAGGCTGCTGAACTAAAAGCTAAAGAATGTAGTTTAATGGAACAAATTGATAGTTTAAATGAGAAAATGAAACTTAAAAACTTAACAGTTCAAGATATTGCTGAAGTTATTGAAAGTTGGACTAAAATTCCTGTTAAGAAGATTACTGAAGCTGAAACTCAAAAATTGTTAAACTTAGAAGCTAATTTGCATAAGAGAGTAATCGGTCAAGATGCTGCTGTTGAAGCTGTTTCAAGAGCAATACGTCGTAATCGTGCTGGACTAAAAAGCACAAAGAGACCACCATCATTTATATTTGTTGGCCCAACAGGAGTTGGTAAAACAGAACTTGCTAAATCACTTGCTTATGAAATGTTTGGAAATGAAAATTCAATTATTCGTGTAGATATGTCTGAATATATGGAAGGACATTCTACATCAAAACTAATTGGTTCACCTCCTGGTTATGTAGGTTATGATGATGCAGGACAACTAACAGAAAAAGTAAAGCGTAATCCTTATTCTATAGTATTACTAGATGAAATTGAAAAGGCCCATCCTGATGTATTTAATATTTTATTACAAGTTTTAGATGACGGACGATTAACAGATAGTCAAGGTAATACTGTAAGTTTTGAAAATACTATAATTATTATGACTTCAAACGCTGGTTCTAATCAAAATACAAATTCAATTGGCTTTGGTGGAACAAGAATAAATCAAGATAAAGTTATGGATAGCTTAAAAGAAACTTTTAGACCTGAATTTTTGAATCGTGTAGACGAAATTGTTGTATTTGAGCAATTAAATCATGAACAATTATTACAAATTGTAAATTTAATGCTTGACGATACCAAAAAAGTATTAGCTGATAAAAATATTACTTTAGAAATTTCAGAAGATGCTAAAAAATTCTTGCTAGAAAAAGGAACTGATATTAAATACGGTGCAAGACCATTGAGAAGAGCTATTCAAAGATATTTGGAAGATGAGCTTTCAGATATGATATTACGTTCAGAACTATTAAATGGAGATACTATAGTAGTTTCTTTAGAAGAAAATAATTTAAAATTTAATGTAAGAAAATAGGAGATAATTTTTATGGCAAAGCATATTCCAAATATATTAACAGTTGCAAGGTTTTTCCTAATACCTTTTATAATTTATTTTATAGTAGTTGACCAATACATTACAGCACTTATACTTTTAACAGTATCTGGCTTAACAGATGTTTTAGATGGTTGGATTGCTAGAAAATTTAATTTTATAACAAACTTTGGAAAACTTATAGATCCTTTAGCCGACAAGGCAACTCAACTCGCTGTACTTTTAACAATTACATTTAAAGGAGTTATTCCATTTTGGATTATTATAGTAGTTGCTTTAAAAGAAGCAGCAATGATAGCAGGTGCCTCTTTCCTTTACGGAAAAGAACTAGTTGTTTCTAGTAGATGGTTTGGAAAACTTGCAACAGTGTTATTCTATATAGCAATTGTATGTTCATTTGTAATTGCATACTGGAACAATATTGCTATAGTTCCTTCAAATTCTGTAGCACCTTTGCCACAATTTGATTTATGGATTTATTATTTAGCTTTAGCCACTACAATATTTTCACTTGTTATGTATTACATTACATTTTATAAACAAGGATATCTAAAAAAAGAAAACTTAAAAATAGATGAGAAATAATCTCATCTATTTTTTATTCAAAATCTTCTAATGCACTATTTAGTTCCATATTTCCAACCGCTTCTATTCCCTGCTTTACCTTTTCTAAATCTGCTTCTGGTAAATACATAGTCTGAATTTCAGTATCTTCTTTTAATGTAATCTTTCCATTTTCATCTATTGTGTAAATTCCTAAAACACCATTATGTTCTTTAATCAAATAATGCTGGTTGCAAAAACCACTTTCTTCTTTGTATATTATAATTTCATTTTTTGAAAAACTATCAACATTCCAGTCTTTATAATATTTTTCTACTTCTTCTTTATTTTTATTCACCAAACTTTCTGGTATATCTTTAGTTTCTTTTAGTAAATGATCACAACCTGTAAAATATTGTTTTTGTATTACTTTAGCATTAGGTGATACTTTTTCTTCAACTACTGCTGTGGGAACCACATTATTTATCTCATTTTCCTCTGCCAACTTTTTATTATCCACTATATTAGTGTTATCTGTTTTGTTTTTGTTATATACAGAAATTCCTAAAGCTACACCTATTGTTAGTAAAAATAGAGCTAATGCAATAATCCATCCTTTTCTCATACTATATCAGTCCTTTTCTAAATATTTAATATTAGTATGAGATTTTTTGGAAATTTTATTCATTTTTTAGAATAATATAATTATATGCACATGCACGAATCAAACGATTTGTAATAGCAAGGCCTAAACCTTTACTGCCAACTCCTTCAATAATTATTAAATCAACATTTTCTTTATCTGCTTTTCTTAAAAATGTAAATATATTTTTAGCAACATCTTCTAAACTACTTCCTAAGTTCCATTTGTGTTTTGCAACATATTTATCTATATGTTCCTCTTTTGCTAAAACTAGAACATTTTCATTTTGCATTGTTATTTCATTTATCTTTTCTATCATTTTATCTGCATTTTCACTATATACCATCATGCATTTTGTATTTGGAGCGTAGTGTTTATACTTCATTCCCGGAGATGCTACCACTTCATCTTTTTGCACTTGCCCTAATACGTTTTTATCAACTTTAACTTGATTTGCTACTGTTTCTAGTTGTTCTTTAGTTATCTTGCCTGGTCTTAATATATTGATGTTATCTCCATCAACTTTAATAACTGTTGACTCTAATCCTATGTCAGTCGAACCACCATCTAATATATATGCAACCTTTCCATCTAGTTCTTCTATAATATCCTCAACATTAGTTCCACTAGGCTTTCCGGAAACATTTGCACTTGGGGCTGCAATTGGTACACCCGATTTTTCTATTAACTCTTTTGCAATTAAATTGCTAGGCATTCTAATTCCTACCGTATCTAAATTTGCTGTTACAACATTAGGAATTATTTCATTGCTTTTGCGTTTAAATATTATTGTAAGTGGACCCGGCCAAAAATTCTCTATTAGTTTTTTCTCTAATTCTGTTATTTCTTCTACTATCTCTTCTACCATCTTTATATTAGAAACATGCACAATTAAAGGGTTGTCCTGTGCTCTCCCTTTTGCTATAAATATCTTTTCTACCGCATTTGCATCTAAAGCATTTGCCCCTATTCCATATACAGTCTCAGTTGGAAATAATACTAAGTTTCCATTTTTTATTTCATTTGCTGCTTCTTGTATTTCATCTTCATTTATCTCATTTGTTTGATTTGAATATTTTGATAACATATTTTTGCTTCCTTTTCTATTTTTCCTATATATTATACTACTTTTGAGCTATTTTTCAATATCTATTTTTTTATTAACCTTCGCTTTATTATTTTTTATAGTAATAGTTATTTCTCCACATAAATCAGTTCTATAAATTTCACAACCGTAAATTTTCTAACCTTTCTAATACTCCGTCATTTGGATGTCCAAAAGTATTTTTTTCTCCAACTCCAATAAGAGCTATTTCTGGTTTCACTTCATCCAGAAATTGCTGTATTGAGGAACTTTTCGAACCATGATGTGCAACTTTTAGTATATTAGCTTTTAGTTTTTTCGTATCCTTGTATTTGCGTATCAATTTTTCTTCAGCAATTTTTTCTATATCTCCTGTAAGCAATATACTATAATCTTTATACCAAAATTTTGCTACTATTGAATTATTGTTTAAGATATTCTGCTTTATCAAGTCTGTGTCAGGAAATAATATTTCAAAATTACAGTCCTTATCTATTGTAACTTTATCTCCTGCTTTTACAACAATTTTATTAGTACGCTTTAACTTTACAAGTTCTGAAAATTTCTCAAAATTCTCACACTCCTTTCCCTGTTCTCCTATAATTACATTTTTTACATTTATACTCTCTAGCACTGTAAGTAAACCTTGGCAATGGTCTGAGTCAAAATGTGTAAACAAAAGATAATCTATATTTACAATTGACTTGTTTAATAGATATGGTAGCAATGTTTGCTTTCCAACATCAAATGTGCCAAATTCACTTCCTCCACCATCCACTAAAATTTTCTTTTTGGATGGTGTTATAATAAGCATACTATCACCTTGTCCCACATCTATAAAGTGAACTTCTAACTTATTTGTTGGAATTACTGCTAATCCATAAGGTAATAAAGTTAAAATTATTAAAAATATAATTATTTTCTTATAATTATCTAATATTTTTGGGTAAATTTTTTGAATATCGTCTTTAAAAAAATATATTATAATGATTAAATAATAAATTAGAATTTGCCATATTTTTGGCGTTGGCATTAAAATTTTTGAGAATGGTATATTACTTGAAAAATTTGCAACTAAAATAAATATTTTTAATAGTGGGCCTAGTAAAAATGCCACTACATATGCTAATGGGGTAATTATTAGAGAAACTAAAAAAATCATTCCAAGAATTAAGCATATTCCCATTATGGGTGTAGCAAGTAAATTTGAAATTATAAATACTAATGAAACTGAACTAAAGTTATAAAGCATAATTGGTGTAATAACTAGGTTTGCTGCCAGTGACATTATAGTAGTCTGCTCTACATATATTAAAATTTTATATGTAAATTCACTATATTTCTTTCCTTGTATTTTTCCATCTTTTTCTTCTTGGTCCTTTCTCTTAGTTATTCCTTTTCTCTTTAATCTAATATTATATAATAACTCCACAAACGTGACTATTCCAATAGTTCCGCCAAATGAAAGTTGAAAACTTATATCTAATAAAGCATATGGATTAAAGAGTAATATTATAAATGCACTTATACCTAAATTGTTAAATGTATCTGATTTTTCAAATAACATTTCAGCTACTAAATTTAAAATTGCCATTATACAAGCTCTAACAATTGAAGGTGAACCTCCTGCTAAAAACATAAAAAATAGCAAGAACATACATATAAAAGCTTTAGCCCATCTCTTATGAATTTTTAGATATGATAAAACAGTCGAAACTCCTAATAATATATATGATATATGTGCTCCCGAAATAGCAAGCATATGTGACAAACTTGCTTCTCTAAAACTATTTTCTATATCATTGTTTATCTTACTTTTATCTCCTAATAATAAAGCAGCACACAGTCCTGCTTCATCTCTAGGCAAAATTTTGTATATTTTATTTAATAAAGCATTTTTTAAATCATTTGTTGTTCTTGCTAATATATTTACCTTGTTTCGTCCCACTAATTTTATGTTTTCAATTTTGCTCATCACACTGCCAGTAATCTTCTTTGTTTTTAAATATTGACTATAATCAAATCCTCCTTCATTTCTTTCTGTGTATGGTGCCTCAAATTTTGAACTAAATATTATTTCATCTCCAAACTTCAGTCCTATTTCATCTTTTTTGCCTTTTATATCACATAACACTTTAAACTGTTTCTTTTCAGTCTCTCCTGTGTTATTATTATATATTTTCATTACTTGTATTTCATATTGTGTTTTATATTTCTTCTCATTTCCATTTGATGCTACAATTCCTTGTATAGTTATTGACTGTTTATCATATTTCTTTGTAATTTTTGTGTAATTATTTTCCAACATCAATGTATAAATACAAAATACTATAAAACATATACCAATTATTATCACACAAGAATTTAATTTATTTTTCAACTTAAGTATTATACTAATAATTATTATCATTATACATATGAAAAAAGCTATACTTTTTAAGTATAGCCCTATTATAATTCCTAAAATCACTCCAATAGTGGCAACACAAAATGGTCTCATATTTAAACCTTTCTATAATGCCCCTATTAAATTATATCAATCTTAAACCAGAATAAAATCTGCCTTTATATATTGTCTTAAAACTAGATATTTCAACTGCATAACAAGTTGTTGACGCATGAATAAAGTTATCATTTCCAAGATATATTCCACAATGTCCTATTCCTACGCCTGTTTCATAATCTGTTAAAAATACAATATCTCCTACTTGTAAATCACTATATTTAGTAATTTGAGTACCTTTTCCACATTTGTATTGTTTACTTGCTGCATGTGGAAGTTTTATTCCAAAGTGTTTATATACATACATTGTAAATCCTGAACAGTCAAATGTTCCATTTGAACCGTCACCACCATATACATATTTATATCCTAAATATTTTTTAGCATATGCAACAATGTCTGTACTTTTAATTGTTGTTTCATTCTTACTTGCCGTCTCTTGTTTAGACTTTTGAGTCGTTGTTTTGATTGCTTCAACCTGTTCTTTTTTAACACTTTCAGTTGATTTAGTTGTATTTTCATTATTAGAAACTTTTTCTACTTTTGTATTACTAGCAGTAGTTTTTTCAGTATTGTTTTCTGTTCTAGAATTGTTATTTCCTCTAGTAGTAGTAGTTTTTGTATCTGATACATAGTCTTTTGAAACATATCCAGTAGTGTTTCCAACCTTAACTTGATACCATTTTCCATCTTCACCTGTTATAGTTAATTGGGTATTTAATGATAATACTTTTACTATGCTATAACTTGTTCCAGCTCCTTTTCTCATATTAACTGAGCTTTCATTTATATATCCTGTTTTTTCTGTATATTCATTTTTATCTGTACTATTAGTGTTACTATTGTTAGATGTTGTACTTGAAGCTTCTAAGTATTCAGTTCTCACCCATCCACAATTAGAATCTGTTTGTACATATGACCAACCATTAATTTCACTTAACAATATCATTTCAGCATTCTTTTTTAAGTTTTCAATATTGCTTGAATAAACCAATGGTAGAAGTCTCAACTCACTATCTTGTTTTAATTGTTTATATACAACTTTTACATCTTCATCAACATTTGTATTTGAAGTTGTATTGTTCTCTTCACCTTTAGAACTGTTGTCTGTATTGTCTTTATTATCACTATTAGTATCAGTGGTTTTAGGCTCCTCTGCATTATTAGTTTCACCTATTATCTCTGCATATTCTTTACTTACATAACCTGTATATGTTTTGTATTTAACTTTGTACCAATCTCCCTCTTCTTCAAGCAATTCACATTCTACGCCTTTAGATAGCATTGCTACAACTTTTGTACTAGTTGAAGGGCCTTTTCTTATATTTAACACATCTCCTGTTACTTTTACTTTCGTAGTCGCTTTTGAACTTACTGCTAGTAATAATATACTAACTACTGTAAGTATTAACATTAGTGATATTTTTCTTAAATTCTTCATTAAAAGAACTCTCCTTTTTTCTACAAATATTACTATAATTTTTGCTCTTTGGTACGCATATAGTATATAATTAAAGTCCAAAAAAGTCAATAAAAATTAGATGTTTATATAGATTTTTCGCATATTTATCTTCTACAGAAATTGCTCCTATTAGGAGCAATTTCTTAGAATATGAAAAGCAAGGTGTTACAATTTTTTGTACCCCTTGCCTTTTCTATATTACATAATTTAAATTAAGCAATAATTTCAGATACTACACCTGAACCTACTGTACGTCCACCTTCACGAATAGCGAATCTTAATCCGTTCTCGATAGCAATTGGAGTAATAAGTTCGATAGTCATATCAACGTTATCTCCTGGCATAACCATTTCTGTTCCAGCTTGTAATTCGATAACACCTGTAACGTCTGTTGTTCTGAAGTAGAATTGTGGTCTATATCCATTAAAGAATGGAGTATGACGTCCACCTTCTTCTTTAGTTAGAACGTATACTTGTGCTTTGAATTTTGTATGTGGATGAATTGTTCCTGGTTTTGCTAATACTTGACCTCTTTCAACTTCGTTTCTTTGAGTACCTCTTAATAAGATACCAACGTTATCTCCAGCTTCAGCTTGGTCTAATGTTTTTCTAAACATTTCAACACCAGTAACAACTGTTTTCTTAGATTCTTTAGCTAATCCAACGATTTCAACTTCGTCTTGAAGTTTTACTTGACCTCTTTCAACTCTACCAGTAACAACTGTACCTCTACCACTGATTGTCATAACGTCTTCAATTGGCATTAAGAATGGTTGGTCAATTGGTCTGTCTGGAGTTGGAATATAGCTATCAACTGCATCCATAAGTTCTTTAATTGGAGCATATACAGGATCATTAGGATCTGTAGATGTGCTTTCTAGAACTTTTAATGATGAACCTTTAATAATTGGAATCTCATCACCTGGGAAATCATAGCTTGATAATAAGTCTCTAACTTCCATTTCAACTAATTCTAATAATTCTGGATCGTCAACCATATCGCATTTGTTTAAGTAAACAACGATATATTTAACACCTACTTGACGAGCAAGTAAGATATGCTCTCTTGTTTGAGGCATTGGACCATCAGCTGCTGAAACAACTAGAATTGCTCCATCCATTTGAGCAGCACCAGTGATCATGTTTTTTACATAATCAGCGTGTCCTGGGCAGTCTACGTGAGCATAGTGTCTTTTATCTGTTTCATACTCTACGTGAGCTGTGTTAATTGTGATTCCTCTTGCTTTTTCTTCTGGAGCACTGTCGATTTGATCATATGCTTCATATTTAGCTTTTCCTAGTAATCCTAGGTATTTTGTAATAGCTGCTGTTGTTGTTGTTTTACCGTGGTCAACGTGGCCGATTGTACCAATGTTAACGTGTGGTTTTGTTCTTTCAAATTTTGCTTTTGCCATTTAATTTTCCTCCTTAATTTTGTTAGGGATTTTTATAAATCTCCTACATTTATTTTAATTTAATATTAAAATCTTTTTTAAGTACTTGTATTTTATACCATTTTATAGTTAAAATCAAGTATTTTTTACTATTTTTTTAAGTCTCTTCAGACTGTACTAATCGCAAAGCTATCATGTACATATGCCAAAGTTACTTTTCTTATTGTATAGCAAAGACTTTTTGCTATACAATAAGATTAAGATTCTTTAGGCTATGCATATTTATGAAATAAAATGCGCATGTGGCAAAGCCACTCTCCCTATTTTACATTATTAGTTTTGTTTTTTAGCTCTTGATGCAACTATGTTATCAAATACTGATTTTGGAACTTCTTCATAATGGCTTGGTTCCATTGAATAAGTACCTCTACCTTGTGTTTTTGAACGTAAATCTGTTGCATATCCAAACATTTCAGATAATGGAATAAAGCATCTAATTACTTGATTTCCTTGGATAGCTTCCATTCCTTCTAGTCTTCCACGTCTAGAGTTGATATCTCCAATAACATCTCCCATATATTCTTCTGGAACTGTTACTTCAACCTTCATAATTGGCTCTAATATAACTGATTTAGCTTGTTTACATCCTTCTTTGAATGCCATAGAACCAGCAATTTTGAAGGCCATTTCTGAAGAGTCAACTTCGTGGTAAGAACCATCTACTAATGTAGCTTTAAAGTCAATTACAGGGTAACCTGCTAAGATACCGCTTTGTGCAGCCTCTCTAACACCTTCCTCAATTGGTTTAATGTATTCTTTTGGAACAACACCACCAACGATTTTGCTTTCAAATTCAATTCCTTTTCCAGCTTCTAATGGTTCCATTTCTAGCCATACGTCACCATATTGACCTCTACCACCAGATTGACGGATAAATTTACCTTGTACTTTAACTTTATTTCTAATTGTTTCTTTGTAAGAAACTTGTGGTTTACCTACACTACATTCAACTTTGAATTCTCTCTTCAAACGATCAACGATAATGTCTAAGTGTAACTCACCCATACCAGCGATGATTGTTTGACCAGATTCTTGATCTGTCCATGTTTTGAATGTTGGATCTTCTTCAGCAAGTTTTGCTAAAGCTATACCCATTTTTTCGCTATTTGCTTTATCTTTTGGTTCAATAGCGATATCAATAACAGGCTCTGGGAATTCCATTGATTCTAGAATAATTGGGTGTGCAGGATCACATAATGTATCACCTGTTCCAACTTCTTTTAAACCAACTGCAGCTGCAATATCACCGGCATATACTTTATCAATATCTTGTCTGTGATTTGAGTGCATTAATAAAATTCTTCCCATTCTATCTTTTTTATCTTTATTTGCATTTAATATTGTTGAACCTGCATCTAATGTACCAGAATATACTCTGAAGAAGCAAAGTTTTCCAACAAATGGGTCTGTTGCAATTTTAAATGCTAGTGCTGCAAATGGTTCACTATCAGATGTTTTTCTTTCTGCTTCGTTTCCATCTAAATCAACACCTTTAACATCAGCTATATCAAGTGGTGATGGCATAAAGTTAACAACTGCATTTAATAGCTCTTGTACACCTTTGTTCTTGTATGAAGAACCACAGCATACAGGGACAAGTTTGTTAGCAATTGTACCTTTTCTAATACCTTTAATGATTTCTTCTTCAGTTAGTTCTTCACCTTCTAAATATTTCATCATTAATTCATCATCTTGTTCGGCTGCTGCTTCTATTAATTTTGATCTAAACTCTTCGGCTTGTGCTTGTAAATCAGCAGGTATATCACATACTTCGATTTCTTTTCCCAAATCGTCTTTGTGTATAAATGCTTTCATTTTAATTAAGTCAACAATACCTTTGAAGTTTTCTTCTGCTCCAACTGGTAATTGAATTGGAACCGCGTTTGCTTTTAAACGATTGTGTAATTGATCTACACAAAGCATAAAATCAGCACCTGTAGTATCCATTTTATTTACATATACCATTCTTGGAACTTGATATTTATCAGCTTGTCTCCAAACTGTTTCTGTTTGTGGTTGTACACCACCTTTAGCTGCTAATACTGTTACAGCACCGTCAAGAACTTTTAAAGATCTTTGAACTTCAACTGTAAAGTCAACATGCCCAGGCGTATCGATAATATTGATACGATGTCCTAACCATTGACAAGTTGTAGCTGCAGAAGTAATTGTAATACCTCTTTCTTGTTCTTGGACCATCCAGTCCATAGTTGCTGCGCCTTCATGAACTTCACCAATTTTGTGAGTTTTACCTGTATAGAAAAGTATTCTCTCTGTTGTAGTAGTTTTTCCCGCATCAATGTGAGCCATGATTCCTATATTTCTTGTTTTTTCTAAAGGAAATTCTCTTCCAGCCACTTATTTTTCCTCCTTTTATTTAGTTTCTCGATACATTCTAAAAAATTAAATGTACCATATAAATACGTTTAATTTTAATTAGAAGCGAGTATAACGAGGTAGCCGAGCTAAAGTTTTTGAGACTATACGTTTGTATGTCGAAGAAACTTTATGCGATGGCTAACAAAGTTAGACGACGCTTATAATTAAAATTTATAATGTGCGAAAGCACGGTTAGCTTCAGCCATTCTATGCATATCTTCTTTTTTCTTAAATGCTCCACCGTTTCCAGCTACAGCATCCATAATTTCACCTGCAAGTTTTTCAGCCATAGTTTTTTCATGTCTATTTCTAGCATAAACAACTAACCATCTTAAACCTAAAGTTTGTCTTCTTTCTGGTCTAATTTCGATTGGTACTTGGTATGTAGCACCACCAATTCTTCTAGCTTTAACTTCTAGAACTGGCATTACATTTTCAAGTGCTGCTTGGAAAACTTCTAGTGGATCTTTTTGCTCTTTTTCTTTAATGATGTCAAATGCATCATAAACTATACTTTGAGCAACTGTTTTTTTACCATCTAACATAACATTGTTAACTAATTTTGTAACAACTTTGCTATTATATATTGGATCTGGTAAAACTTCTCTTTTTGCTATAAATCCTTTTCTTGGCACTATTCTTCCCTCCTTTTAAAATTTCATACTAAACCGTATGATAGGTACTCTGAAAAGCTCTAAGCTTTTCCGTATAGCGCTATATAATGTATTATAAATTTAAGTACCTTAAACTAGTAATAGATTATACGCACCATCTCAAATTTCTACTTCTTTGGACGTTTTGCTCCATACTTAGAACGCGCTTGCATTCTATCTTTAACACCTGCTGTATCCAATGTTCCTCTGATAATGTGATATCTAACACCTGGAAGGTCTTTTACTCTTCCTCCTCTAATTAGAACAACACTGTGCTCTTGTAGGTTGTGTCCTATACCTGGAATATATGAAGTAACTTCATATCCATTAGATAGTCTAACTCTGGCAACTTTTCTTAAAGCTGAATTTGGCTTCTTAGGTGTTACAGTTTTTACAACAGTACATACACCTCTTTTTTGTGGTGCTCTTTTGTTAGTCATTCTTTTGTTCATAGAATTGTAACCATGTTGTAAAGCTGGTGCTGTTGATTTTGTTGTAGAACTTTTTCTACCTTTTCTTACTAATTGATTAATTGTTGGCACTTAAATTTCACCTCTTTTCTAAAATTTATTCTACAAAAAAGCTGTATTATTACTTTTTTGTGACAAACAAACCGTTAGGGAAATACACTATTCGCGTATTTTACACTAACGGTTTATATTTTATCATTTTCCTCTATAAAAGTCAACAGTTTTTCCAGTATTTTCTTATATATTAGGAAAGACCCTCATTTGAAAGCTGAGGGTCTTTTTTTATTCACCTATTTCTGTTTCTTCTTTGTCTTTATTAGCTGTTTCGTTCTCCTTATTTTGTTCAGCCATATATCCTTCTACGTTTTTTGCAACTTCCTGTTGTACGCCAGGAACATTAACATGCAATCCACTTCTAAATTTCTCACCAGCTGTCTTCGTGTTAATTAAATCTTCTACAGCGGTAACGTTTTCTGCATCTTGATGTGCTCGTATAGTTGCTCTGTTTTCTTGTCTTTTTGTTTTCCATTGAGTAAATTTATCTTTTACTTCTCTTAATTTATTCTTTATAATTGACCATACACTTGGATTTGCAAGTGCTAATTCTTCCTTGTCGTATTTATTTCTATTTGTTGCTTTTTCTTCTATTTCTTCCAAGGCTCCAGCAACATTTTGCTTTGTTTCTATTTTTCTATCTTTTTTATGTTCTTTATATTCACTGATTCTTTTATCTAGCTCTTCTTCTAACTTAGATATTTGACTTTGCACTTCATCTATTTTTTTTCTAGTTTCAGCTACTTTTGATACTCTAGGCTTACTTCTTAGATCTCTTGTTTTTCCTCTTTGACCCTTTGGTGCTAATTTTTGTACTTCTGTTGCTACTCTTCTATCCTTTTCTCCTCTAAAACTTTCTGTTTTGGTATACCTAGCTAACTGAGCATATAATTCATCTTCTCTATCTCTTAGGCTATCTATTTTTTCTTGTATAGCTTCACAATCCATTTGAAAAGCTTCATATTCTGTATTTTCAAGTTGATGTGCATCAAATTCGATATTAAATTTAGCCATTTGCTTCTCAAGCACATTTCTTAATCTTTTAATCTGAATTCTTAATATTTTCTTTTTTACAGTTTCTTTTTCTTCTGGCTGTTCTTTCATTTTTTCTAACAGTTCTGATAATTTTTCTTTTGTATTATTGATTTTCTCCTCTTTTCTTGCAAAAATATCTTTTTCTACTTTTTGCTCATCTTGTACTTCTTCTCTGTTTTCATTTTCGTTAATTGGTTCTTGATTTTCTTCCATTTCACTTCCCCCTTTATTTTTTATCAACTAGTTGCTCTATCTCTTTTAAAATTTCGTCACATTCCATTAAGTCTTCTTTGCTCATATTTTCAAATTCATCTTTATCAAATTCTATTCCATATTGTTCAAATTTTATTTTTTTCTTTTCATCCATAAAACTTCCTCCTTGGTTCAATTCTAAGCTTTATTATACCATATTTTCCATTTTTTTGCAACCATATTATGTAAATAAGTATAATTTGTAATCAAATTTTAATACAATTGTAATATATACGTAATATTTCACTAATTGTCTTATATACTCTAAATGTTCTTTTTCATTTCTTCTATTGCTCTATCGGCTAGTTTTGAATACTTTAATTTTTTATCTTTTATTTTTTCAGGAAGTTCTGGCAAGATGCCAAAGTTAGCATTCATTGGTTGAAAATTTTCATTAGTTGTTGATATATATTTACTCAATGCTCCTATCATTGTTAAGTCTGAAAAAACAATTTCTTTATTTGTTTGATTGTATTGTTCTATCGCATTTAACGCTGATACTAATCCTGAAGAAATTGATTCTACATATCCTTCTACTCCAGTAATTTGTCCTGCAAAATATATATTTCTGTTGCTTTTTAATTTATATGTTGGTTCTAGTAATTTTGTAGAATTTATATAAGTGTTTCTATGCATTACTCCATATTTCACAAAATTAGCATTTTCTAAACCCGGTATCATGCTAAATACTCTTTGTTGTTCTCCAAATTTTAAATTTGTTTGGAATCCAACCATATTAAATAAATTTCCCTCTGTGTTGTCTTGTCTTAATTGTACAAGTGCATATGGCCTATAGCCTGTTCTTTTATCTGTAAAGCCTACTGGTTTTAAAGGACCATATCTCAAGGTGTCCTTTCCCCTTTTAGCCATTATTTCTAATGGCATACATCCTTCAAATATTTCCTTTTTTTCGAACTCATGAAGTGTTACTACTTCTGCATTTACTAAAGCTGTCCAAAATTCTTCATACTCTTCTTTGTTCATTGGAAGATTTAGATAACTTGCTTCTGTTTGTGACTGTATTCTCTTTTGCCATTCTTCTATTGGTTCGTCTTTTTCTCTTTCTTGTTCATAGCGTTCTCCCCAAAATGCTATATCCATATTTATTGAATCTTTTTCGATAATCGGTGCTGCTGCATCATAGAAAAATAGTTTATCTTGGCCTGTAATGCTTAATATTTCATTTGATAGTTTATCTGAAGTTAATGGACCAGTTGCTATAATTACAATTCCGTCTTCTGCCATTTCTTGTAGTTCACTTTTAATCTCACCATTTATTAAAACATCATCAATATTGTTTACGGTTTGTTTTCCAACTTCTTTTCTTATTATTTCTATATTTTCCATTTTTTCTAATTCTTTTGTTACTCTCTTAGAAAAAACTTTTCTATCTACAGCAAGTGCCTGTCCTGCTGGTACTGCTGTTTCGTCTGCTATCTTTATTAAAAGTGAATCAAGCATCCTTAATTCTTCTTTTAATAGACCACAAGCATTAGTATGCAAATTTGATTTGAATGAATTACTGCACACTACTTCTGCTAAATTTTGATTACTATGTGCAGGAGAGTATTTTTGCGGTTTCATTTCATATAGCTTTACTTTTATTCCTCTTTTAGCAATTTGGTAAGCAGCCTCTGATCCTGCTAATCCCCCTCCAATTACTGTTATATAATCCTTCATTTTTCCACCTCATATTACTTATATATTACATACTTTGTCGAATTTTGTCAATCGATTTTTTAAGTTTTTCGCAAAAATATGTTCACTTTCTGTTTTACTTGTTATATAATATTTACACCTCCATTGCATAATGGAAATTTAACTTGAAAGGAGGTGGGGTACTTGTATCCTTTTATTAAATTATTGGTACTTATTTTTATCTATCTAATCTTAAAGCTTTTTGACAAATAAGTACATATAAAAACTTCCGTGACTGGCATCACGGAAGTTTTTTTGAGTTACTTGTACCTTTTATTAAATTGAGATTTGACTCTCTACTACAATTATATTACTACATTATTTAAAATATGTCAACATCTTTTGGAAATTTTAACCAAATAATTTCATAATATCTTCTTTTGATAGTTGGCTTATAAATGTGTTTTGTGTTGATAACATATTGTCTGCAAGTTTTGCCTTTTTTTGCTGTAGTTCATAGATTTTTTCTTCTATTGAATTTTTAGTAATTAGTTTATATACTTGCACATTATTTTTTTGTCCTATTCTATAAGTTCTATCTGTTGCTTGGTTTTCAGCTGATAAATTCCACCATGGATCATAATGAATTACTACATCTGCTCCTGTTAGATTTAAGCCTGTTCCACCAGCTTTTAAAGATATTAAAAATACCTTTATATTTTCGTCTTCATTAAATTTATCAACTAAATCTATTCTATCTGCTACTTTTGTTTGTCCTGTTAGCTTTAAATATGATATTTTATTTTCTTTGAGCTCTTTTTCTATCATTTCAAACATTGAGGTATAACCTGAAAATAGTAATATTTTGTGTCCACTCTCAACAGTGTTTTTTATAAGTTCTATACATTGTATAAGCTTACTGCTCTCACCTTTATAGTCTTGTAAAAATAGTTTTGGATGGCAACATATTTGTCTTAATCTCATTAACAAAGCTAATATTTTTATTTGGCTTCCCTCAACTCCATTCACTTTAATCTCATCGCTTATCTCTTTCTTTGCTCTTGATAAGTATGCCAAATATACCTTTTGCTGTTCTTCTTGCATTTCATTATATAGTACACTTATAGTTTTGTCTGGTAGCTCTGTTAGTACCTCTTTTTTAATTCTTCTTAATACAAAAGGTTCTATCATTTTTTTAAGTCTTTCTAAACTTGTTTCGCTTTCTTCTTTAACTATAGGTGTTTCGAATGATTCTTTGAATCTTCTGTATTTAAACAAATATCCTGGCATTATAAAGTCAAATATAGACCATAATTCTGAAAGTGAATTTTCGATAGGTGTACCTGTTAGCGCAAATCTCGTTTGTGTTAATATTTTCTTTATAGATTTTGCATTTTGAGTATTATTATTTTTTACATATTGAGCCTCGTCTGCTATCATATATCTAAAATTATAGGCTTTTTCTTCATATCTCTCAATGTCTCTTTTTAAAGAATCATATGATGTAATAACTAAATCATATTGTAGTATATCATCTATTTTCTTTGCTCTTTCTGTAGCATTACCACTAATTACACATACTTTTAAACTTGGTGCAAATTTGTTAGTTTCGTTTAGCCAGTTTAGGGTAAGTGAACTTGGACACACTACTAGTGATGGCATTTTCCCTTCTTTATTTACGTAGTCTAATATTACTGCTATAACTTGAATTGTTTTTCCAAGTCCCATATCGTCTGCTAATATTCCACCAAATTGATAGCTATCCAATGTCTTTAGCCATTGATATCCTATCTTTTGATATGTTCTTAAACTTGCATTTAAATTTTTAGGTATTTCCATTTGAACAGTTTTTTGTTCTGTTTCAAGGCTTTCTACCATATTTTTATATGTTTCATCTTTTGTTACTTCAACATTATTTAAATTTTTTAAGCATCTTTCTAAATACAAACTTCTATAATTTTGAAGTGTGATAACTCCATCTTTTAAATTTGTAAATCCATTTTCCATATCTAGATTTAGGTCATCTAAAAATTTTAAAGTTTCATTTTGTTTTAAATCTATATAGCTTCCATCTTTTAATCTGTGAAAAGTCTTTTTTAACTTATACTTTTCCATTATGTCTGATAAATCTGATAATTCAATTCCTATTTGTGATAAATCTATTTGTAGCAAATTGTTTTCTATCCTTACTCCAATAGATTTCATTTGTGGAGCACGTATTTCTTTTTTCTTAAAAGTTTCAGTAGCCAAAACTTCATATTTTTTCATATAGTCTTCAATTTCTTCTGATAAAAATTGATATATTTTTTCGTCATTTGCTAAAATTAGTCTTGCGTTTTTTCTATCAAGCATAAATCCAGTTTTTATAAATTGATTTAGTGCTTCATTTTCTTTTATCATATTTCTGGCAAAATCAGTGTTTTGATTTATTAGTGGGTTGAATTCATTTTTCCCATAGCAAAATTTTATATCTGCTATAACATTATTGTTTGCATCATAATCTAAGTATATTTTCACTCCTAATTTTTGTGGAATATACTTGTCTTTTACATATTTAGGCAAATCGTCTGTAACCACACTTTTCTCTATTTCTGGTGCGATCATTGCAAAAAAGTTTGTTACTTCTTTTTCGTCCATAATTATTTCATTTGTATAATTCTTCCTTAAGGTTTCTAATATATTTAAAATAGTGTTTTCGAATTTTTTGTCACAACGATATAAGCTGTCTGTGAATAATAAATATATATATTTTTTGCCTTGTAAGATATCATAACTAAAAACATCAATGTTGCATTTTAGTTTAAATTTATTTCCTTCTAATTCTGTGATGTTGAAAAATATTTCTGGTTCTTCATCTGCAAAATATATATTTTTTTCTACTGCATTTATTTGAAAGGCTACATTTTTATTTTTTAAAATTTCGAAAATGTCATCTAAGCCTGAATTTGATAATAAAATATTGTCTGGCATAAAATTGTTTCTATAATATGTATAATTCATTTCATTACTGTATTTAATAATTTCTGCATATTTTAATAAGAATGATAAAATTTCTTGTGATTCTTTTTCAAAAGATTCTGTAGTATGTATAAAGTTTAGTTTTGCTCCATACTGATATACTTCATTGTTTAACATTTTTTCGTAGAATTCTGGTAAATTTTTAAGTTTATATAATTGTTTTTCACCTATTCTAAATTCTACCTTTAATTGTTTTTTGAAGTTATCATAAAAAAATTTAGGTACAATTTTTATATTTTTACTTATATTTTCTTCTTCAATTTTAGAGTTTTGTTCACTTTGCATAAAGTTATTTAATAACTGCTTAAATACCCTATGATTTTCCTTTTCTTTAAAGTTTTCTTCTTTATTTAACATAACAATCTCCCTTGAAATTTCATCAAGTTGTAATTATATCATAGGTTAAACTCATTTTCAAGAAATATGCTTTATTTTCTATGATTAAAAAATGAACCCCAATTTAAACTTCTTGTTTAACATTGGGATCCATTTATTGGTTATTTTATTTCCTTGCTAAATTTTACATATTTTATATATATTACTACTGCAGAAATCGTTATAATAGCTATAGCAATTATTATTGTTACCTTTAATCCAGTTTGTGGGATTGTTCCTTCTGCTATTGTATTATCTGGTTTTTCATTATTGCCAGTTGAAGATCCATCAACCAACACATCATCCACATAACTTTCTATCTTTTGCATATTATCTGCCTCTATTTCTATTGCATCAGATATATACATTCTTTGATCTCCTTCTCTTTTTGCTACTTCTTTAATATATACATATAATTCAGATGCATCAGCAATTTCTTTAAAGTTCTTTATTTGTTTTGTATTTATTTTAAAGTTCAATTCATTTTCTACATTTTGTTCTTCATCTATTTTAACCCAATCTTCAATTTCATTCTCTGATTGATTTGGTGATAAATAATAATAATACTCAAATGTTTGATTTTCTTTAACTCTTATAACATTTTTTAGATTGATTTGTAGTACATAATAATTTTTTTGATTTTCTTTTGTATATTGATATCCTTGTGCCAATGGTATAATACATTTAACATCGTCAAAATCCGAATTAATTGCTGTTTTTGCCTCTACAATTATAATGTTAAATGTAGTTTTTTTAGATTGATATGTTAAAGTGATTTCAACTTTTCCTATTTTTTTATTAGTAAATCCACTTACTGTAACATTTTTATCAGTCATAAGAATTTGTTCGTCACTTCCATCATTGTACTCAACTTTAATAAATCCTCCAGCCAATTCAAGTTCTTCTTTATTTTGAACATATTCAACTTTATTTGGTAATTTTGCTATAGAAATATTAGTAATCAATCTTTCAATAACATTTATTTTTTGTGTAACAGTTTGTCCTTCATAGGAAATTGTTACATATTGTTGATCTTTTTTTAATTTCATTCCATCATTTATTGTATAATCTGTAATATTTTTTGATGTTCCATTTTTATATGTAGCTTTTACTGTCATTCCTGTTTTATCAAAATTTTCACCCACAAAGTATGTTGTTTTCGTTGGTGGCGTTGTTATTGTAATACTTTCAATACTATTTTTTACTACCTCTATACTCTGTATTGCTTCTTTACCACCATAAGAAATTGTTACATTTTGTTGTCCCTCTTGTAGATTTGTTCCATTTATAATACTATACTCAGATTTGCTTATAACCTTAGATGTTCCATCATTGTAATTTGCTTTTACAACCATTCCTGTCACATCAAAATTTTCACCTGCAAAGTATTTTGTTTTAGTTGGTGGTGTTTGAATAGTTATACTGGTAAGAGTAACATTTTTTTTCTTAACTTCTATACTTTGTTGTACTTGTTTTCCGCCATAAGAAATTGTTACATTTTGTTGTCCTTCTTGTAAGTTTGTCCCATCTGTTACTGTATAATCAGTTATCAATTTTGATGTTCCATCACTATAGTTTGCTTTTATAACCATTCCAGTTTTATCAAAGTTTTCCCCAACAAAATATATTGTTTTAGTTGGCGGTGTTTGTATAGTAATACTGCTAAGAGTAATCGTCTTTTTCTTAACTTCTATACTTTTTCTTACTTCTTTTCCTTCATAAGAAATTGTTACATATTGTTGACCTTCTTTTAAATTTTCACCATCAATTACTGTATAGTCTGTAACTATTTTTGATGTTCCATTTTTATAAACCGCTTTTACTGTCATACCTGATTTATCAAAATTCTCTCCTACATAGTAATTCTTTTTATTTGGTTCATTTACTATTGTTAATGATTCAACTGTGTTTGCCAATACTTGTACTTTTAATGTTACTTTTTTATTATCATATGATATTGTAATAGTTTGCTCACCTTGTTGCAAATTTGTTCCGTCACTAATTTGATACCCTGTAATTTCTGAAGACGCTCCATTTTTATAAACTGCCTTTATAACCATTCCTGTAGAATCAAAACTCTCTCCTACATAGTATGTGGTTTTATTTGGCATTACATCTATAACAATAGATTCAAGTGTATTTACTATTACATTTATATTTTGTTTTACTTCTTTATCTTCATAAGAAATTGTTACATATTGTTGATTTAATGTTAAATTACTTCCATTTGTTATTGTATAATCTGTTATAATTTTTGATGTATCATCATTGTAATTTGCTTTTACAACCATTCCTGTTTTGTCAAAATTTTCGCCTACAAAGTATGTCGTTTTTGTTGGAGGTGTTTGTATTTCAATGTTTTTTAATGAGTGATCTACTGCGTTTGATACAGTAAACGCTTTGATTGTAGAATCAGCTTTATACTCATTATTAACTCCATTTTCATCTAACGCCTTCTTTTTTGAAAGGTCTTCCCATTCTGTACTATTACTCAAACCGTTTAGTAGTAATAAAACATTTACCGCTTTCAATTTCTACATCTGCCCAGTCTGATTTAGCTAATTGTAGCTCTGTCGCATATGATACTTGGTCTGAATCACTTCCTGTTATTTCAATAGCTACAACAAAACTATCGGCATTAATTTTTATTGGGTTTAGAAATTCCAGTGTATGATATCCCACCGTATCTACAGTTTGAGAATCACCTGTTTTTAGTTTAACTGCTTTTAAATCACTTTTATTTTTACCTGTTCCATTTGGATTCACATATACTTTACATGTATATCCTTCAGTCGAATAAATTCCTACTTGTGTTATATATTCTGTTCCAGATGTTTTTTTATTAAAGATATTGGCCAAATATAGTGGTGTGCCATTTAATTCATCCTCTGTAAAAGCTGCTTCTGGACCGCAATAATCATACTGATATATATTTTCATAATTTATTTGATCTGAAGCTCTTATTATTCCGTATGTTAGCGTATATACATTAACATCTTCATATGATACATACATAAATCCATTTTTTCCAACAGTTGTACCCCATGAATTTTTTATAATCCATGCTCCATTGTTCGTTGGTCTATGTTTTGCATTAAAATTAGTTCTGCTATAATTATCGTCCCATCCCACAATAGACACTTCATGGTCGCATGGCGCGTTTTCTTCGTCATCACAATAAATTGCTCCTGTACTACTATTATAATATTCGGAATTTGTTTTAGCACCATGGATTCCAACAGCAACTGAACCATATGTTTTTACATGATTTTTTATTATATTCTTATTTTCTTCAGAATCACTTGCTTCAAATAAAACTGTATCATAAACTTGACTTGTTACTGTTTTATTTTGTATTTTACTTATACTAATTTTATTTTTATTATTTTCAAATGGCATATCACTCTCATTTATAGCACCAGACCCATTTGTCAAATATGAAATAGCAAAAAGATCATTTCCTCCACTGCCTACTTCTCTAGTAGTAGTATTTGGGTTCTTTACACCATTTAAAAAAGTTCTACTTGTCGCATATTCCATATGTCTTTCAGAAAAGTCATATGTCTTTGTTGGTAAATTATTGTAATAATTATTTAATGCCAAGTTAGTTTCCAAACTTGATAATGCTGCAAATGTCCAACATGAATTTGTTTGCATTTGATTTTTTACTATAACGTTTTCTGGTATGTATTGTGAAAGTTGAAATTCACTTTCAAAACTTGTCATTTTATTTCTTAAGTATTTAATTGGATTATTGTAGTTGCTTTTCGAATTTTTTACCTCAAACATTCTTGGCGTTAATATTTTGCTTTTTTCTTCATCAGTTAGTTCTAAGTATTTTTTATATTCATCTGTATATTCTTTAATCCTTGTTGTAGCAAATACAGGCCTAACTCCAGCTATGGCCAATGTAAGTATTAAAATCGTTAATATTTTCTTTAGTTTCTTCATTTTACATTTCCCCTTTATATAATTAACTTTATTATATAATTACTTTAAAAAATTGTAAACAAAAATTCAACATTTTCTACAAATCCCCACAAAAAAAGACTTTCAATAATTAGAAGTCTCTTTTTAGTATTTTACTTTAAAATATCTCTATTGTCATATTCTTGAGTTTATAGTTGCTCCTAGCTTCTTTACTTAGTTTTTCTCTTAGTTGTTTTTACCTTTTTAGTTTTGGTAGTTTTCGTTTTTCTTTTCTTTTCTTCCTTTTTCTCAGGTGTCCATTTTTCTCCCGGTTTTGGTGCATTCCACGAAATGTATTCACAGGTATCAGGACTATTTTCACATACATAAAATCTCTTTCCTCTTTTTGTCTTCTTAATCAGTACTTTTCCACCACATACTGGGCAAGGTACATCACTTGTTTCTGTAATAGTTTTAGTGGTTTTACATTCTGGGAAACCTGGACAAGCTAGAAATTTACCAAATTTTCCATATCTAATAACCATCATTCTTCCACATTTTTCACAAGGTACATCTGACACTTCTTCAACTAATTCAACATGTTCTAGTTCTTTTTCTACTCTATCCAAAGTCACCTTAAATGGCCCATAAAACTCGCGTATAACTTGTTTCCATGGCTCTTTTCCTTCTGCCACATCATCAAATTCCTCTTCAACTTTAGCTGTAAATTCAACATTTATTACATCTGGAAAATTATCAACTAATAGTTTGTTTACTATTTTTCCTAAGTCTGTTGGTATTAGTTGTTTTTGCTCTTTTTGAATATATCTTCTTTCCAAAATTGTTGTAATTGTTGGAGAGTAAGTACTTGGTCTTCCTATTCCTTTTTCCTCTAAAGCTTTTACTAAACTTGCTTCTGTATATCTTGCAGGTGGTTGTGTAAAGCTTTGTTTTGCTTCTAGCTTTTCCTTTTTCACTTCTTGACCAATTGTTAGTTCTGGAATAGAATTGTCCTCTTCCTCTTTTTCCCCTTCTAAAGTTTCCACATACAAAGTCATAAATCCTTTGAATTTTAAGGTTTGTCCGCTTGTTCTAAAATTATAATTATTTACATCTATATTCGCAGTAACTGTATCATATATAGCATTAGCCATTTGACTTGCAATAAATCTGTTATATATTAAACGATATAACTTGTACTGATCTAATGTTAAATAATTTTTAATTTTCTCTGGTTCTAAATCTATATATGTTGGTCTAATTGCCTCATGCGCATCTTGAGCATTTTGCTTTGTTTTATAATAACGGTTTTCATAATAGTTTGCACCATATTTTTGAGTAATAACTTCTTTAGCTACCGCCTTTGCTTCATCTGATATTCTTGTAGAATCAGTTCTCATGTACGTAATCAGACCTACTGTGCCTTTTTCACCAACGTCTATACCTTCGTATAATCCTTGTGCAACAGACATTGTCTTTTTTAATGTAAAACTCAATTTTCTAGATGCTTCTTGTTGCATTGTACTTGTAGTAAATGGTGGTGCAGGAGTTCTTTTCTTTTCTCCTTTTTTTACATCTGTTACAATGTATTTACCTTTTTCTATGTTTTTTAATATTTCATCTACTTCTTCTTTTTTGTGTATTTCTAGTTTTTTACCATCTTTTCCATAAAATATAGCTTGAAAATTCTTGTTAGAATTTGATTCTAATAAATTAGCATATATATTCCAATATTCCTCTGGTATAAAGTTTTCTATTTCCTCTTCTCTATCAACAATTAACTTTACCGCAACAGATTGTACTCTTCCTGCTGATAATCCCCTCTTTACGTTTTTCCATAACACCGGACTTATTTTATATCCAACTATTCTATCTAATACTCTACGAGCTTGTTGTGCATCAACTAAATTCATATCTATTGTTCTAGGCTTTTTTATACTATCTTTTACAGCTTCCTTGGTAATTTCATTAAAAGTAACTCTGCAACTACTATTCTCTGGTATCTCTAATATATGTGCCAAATGCCATGCAATAGCTTCTCCCTCACGGTCAGGGTCAGATGCCAAATATACTTGTTTTGCAACTTTGGCTTCTTTTTTCAATTTTTTAATTAAATCCCCTTTTCCACGAATATTTATATATTCTGGTTCAAAGTCATGTTCAATATCAACAGCTATTTTAGATTTTGGTAAATCTCTAACATGTCCCATTGATGCTATAACCTTTGTATTTCCACCTAAAAACTTTTTAATTGTAACTGCCTTTGCAGGTGATTCCACAATAATTAATCTGTCTGCCATTTCAATTCTCCTTAATTATGATTTAGGTGATTTTTGGGACGGGGTCAAAAGTCACCCTTTTCGCTTTTGGGTGACTTTTGACCCCGTCCCAAAAATCACCTTTTTAGCTCTCTAATTTCTTTGTAGATTTTTTCTTCTACATCTTGTATTGCAACTGTATGAGCTTTTTCGCCCATTTCTTTTAAAGCTTTTTTATCCTTCACTAAGTTTGATATTGTACTATTTAATTCTTCTGCTGTCAAGTTTTTGTCTAATATTATTTTGGCAGCTCCTACATTTTTTAATACTTTTGCATTGTATTCTTGATGATTTTCTGTTGCAAATGGAAATGGTATAAATATTGCTGGTACTCCTACATTTGCTATTTCTGTTATTGTCATTGCGCCACTTCTTGAGACCACTAAATCTACAATATTCATTATTTCTTCCATATTATAAATGTATGGTACTATGCTAACATTTGGTATATTGTCAATTTCTATTGAATATTTTTCCTTTAGTTCATTTTTTATTTGGTCATATTGTTTTGGTCCTGCTGCCCATAAAATTTGGTAGTCTTGATTTTGTTTTTTAGATATTATTTCCAATAAACTATTATTTATACTTTTAGCTCCTTGACTTCCTCCAAAAAATAGTACTATTGGTTTATTGCTTTCTAGTTTATTTTCCTTTAACAATTCTTGCTTTCTTGAAGCTGATATTTCTACTTTTTTCACCTTAGTAGGCGTTCCTGTGACAACTACTTTTTTGGCTTTTGGTAATCTTGCTTTTGCGTCTTCAAATCCTACTAATATCTTGCTTGCTTTATTTGATAGCATCTTTACAGCTACACCAGGAAATGCATTGCTTTCGTGCAATACTACTGGTACTTTTTTCTTTTTAGCTGCCATTCCTACTGGCACACAAATATATCCACCTGTTCCAATTACTACATCTGGTTTAAACTGTTCTATTATTTTTTTAGCTTCTTTTATTGAATGAAAAGTTTGATATATTTTTTTCATATTCTCTAATGATATTGTTCTATTAAATCCATAAGCATTTATATGTTTTAGCTCATAACCTGCTCTAGGAACTAAGTCATTTTCTAGCCCACGATCAGTACCTATAAATATTATTTCTGAGTCTGGTTCTTCTTTTTTTATCTTATTAGCTATTGCTATTCCCGGATTTATATGTCCGCCTGTTCCTGCTGCTGCTATTATTGCTCGCATTTTAGTTCCCCCTTTATACTTTTGAGCCCGCTCGTGAAATGTTTAGTAAAATACCGCATACTACATAATAAAATTAGTAACGCTGTTCCTCCATAGCTGAAAAATGGTAGTGGTATACCTGTATTTGGAATTGATGATGTAACAACTGCTATATTTAGTATTACTTGAATTGCAACTAAACTCACTATTCCTGTAGCTAATAGGCTTGAAAATGTATCTGGTGCTTTTATTGCAATTAGTACCCCTCTCCAAATTAAAATTCCAAATAATATCATTATAATTAGGCACCCTATAAAACCTAATTCTTCTGCAACTATTGCAAATATAAAGTCATTTTGTGGTTCTGATATATATAAATATTTTTGTTTACTTTCACCTAAACCTGCTCCAAATAGTCCTCCTGAACCTATTGCATATAAACTTTGAACTACTTGCCAGCCTGTTCCTGTAAGGTCTTGCCAAGGGTCTAAGAATGAAATAATTCTGCCTATACGGAAGCTGTCATCCCCTCCTCCTGAACTAACTTTATATATCAGGTATGAGATTAAACCTCCTCCACCTATTGCTCCAACAATAATAAAGTGTACGAGTCTTGTTCCCGCAATCAGCATCATTATACAAGTAATCATTCCAATAATTAATGATGCACTTAAATGGTTTTGTACTAAATATAATACTGCAATTGGTGGAAGTATAAAACAAAGTGGTTTTACAAATCCTCTCCAAAAATCTCTCAACTCATCTTTGTGCTCTGTTAGATAACCTGCATAAAATATAATTAATCCTATTTTAGTTAATTCTGATGGTTGAAACTGTCCTATTATCGGAATTTTTATCCATCTTGTAGCTCCATTTGCTTCAACTCCAACATTTGGAATTAGAACTAGTAATAGTATAAGTACAGAAACCACATATGCCATTTTATACATTTTTTTATAAACATTATAATTTATTTTTGAAAAGAAAAACATTCCAAATATACCTAAAATGGCTGCTAAAAGTTGTTTGCTTGCATATGAATAAGTTTTGCCTGTTTCAGCTAATGCTGATGGTGCTGAAGCTGACAATACCATTACTATTCCTAATGCCAACAATATGAATATTACAGCACATAGTATAAAATCAAATGGTTGGTTTATGAAATTTGTGGATTTCTTTTTTGTTTTTTGCATTATTTCTTCCCTTTCTTAATGGTGTTAAATAGCAAATAATCCAACTATACAACACACAAGAGTTATCAAGCTAAATACTGATACTATTTTATTTTCATTCCAGCCAGATAGTTCAAAATGATGATGTATTGGAGTCATTTTGAATATTCTTTCTCCGGTTTTCTTGAAGTGCTTAACTTGTATAATTACTGATAAGGTTTCAATTACTGGCACTAAAGCAATTATTATCAATAATAATGGCATTTTTAAGTAAAGTGCCATGCTTGCAATTGCACCACCAAGTAAAAGTGAGCCTGTATCTCCCATAAATACTTTTGCAGGGTGTAAGTTGAATATTAAAAATCCCAAACATGCTCCAATTAATATAGTTCCAAATATTGTTATCTCTTTTACTCCAAATATAATTCCTATTACAGTTAGACATGTAATTATTATTGTTGTTACACTTGTAGAAAGTCCGTCTATTCCATCTGTTAAGTTAACAGCATTTGTAGTTGCTAACATTACAACTACAGCAAATGGAATATATAGCCATATTGGAAGGCTTATAGATGTTTTGAAAAACGGAATGTATGTATCTGTTCCTAAATGTAATATTTGAGTTAAATATAAACTAAATCCAACAGATACTATCAATAAACCTAACATTTTATATTTAGGTTTTAAGCCATCTGTATTTTTACCTATTAGTTTTTTCAAGTCATCAATTAGCCCTATTACGCCAAACCCTATTGTTGATGCTATAAGTGGAATTAAATGTATTGCAATTTTTTGTTCTTCGGTATTAGCTGATTTAAAGTAATTAAAGCAAATGTATGCCCCCATCACTAACAATGTAAGCATTATTATAATTCCACCCATTGTAGGCGTTCCCTGTTTTTTTAGGTGTGACTGTGGTCCTTCTTTTCTTTCTAATTGACCTACTTTTAATTTTTTTAAAATTGGAATTGTTATTAACCCCATTATAAAGCTAAATGCTAATGAAATTAGTATTGTTTTGGTTTGAAATTCCATATTTCCTCCTTAGTTGTTCTATGTTTTATTTTAAATTTCCTATAATTTCACGTACAATTTTACGCTCATCAAAATCATATTTTTTGCCTTTAATTTCTTGTGTTAGTTCATGTCCTTTACCTGCAATAACTAATATATCTTTTTTATGCAACATTTCTATTCCTTTTTTTATTGCTTCTTTTCTGTCTACTATACACTCATAGCTTCCTTTTGTCTTTGTAATTCCTTTTTCTATTTGTTTGACTATTTCTTCTGGTTTTTCACTTCTAGGATTATCTGAAGTAATAATAGTATAATCTGCTAAAACTCCTGATATTTCTCCCATAATAGGTCTCTTACCACTGTCTCTGTCACCACCACAGCCAAATACACAAATTACTTTTCCTTGTGTGTACTCTCTAACAGTTGTTAAAATATTTTCCAAGCTTTCTGGTGAATGTGCATAATCTATCATAATTGTTAGTTCTTTTTTATTATCTACTAACTCACTTCTTCCTGGTACACGAACATTTAATAGTGCTTCTTGTATATTTTCTACACTGCAACCAAATTTTGTTGCAACACTTATTGCTGCCAATGAATTATATACACTAAATCTTCCAGGAATACCGGTTTTTACTCTTTGATTTTTTCCGTCTAATTTCACTTTAAAATCAACACTTGAGTTTGTTACTGTAATGTCTTTTGCTAATAGCTCTGTTGGGTTATCTATTCCATAAGTGCTAAATTTGCAACTTGGTACTAATTTAGGTAATTTATTAGCATATATATCATCTGAATTTATATATCCATATTTACACATTGTAAATAGTTTTACTTTTGATGCAAAATAATCTTCCATATCTGGATGTTCTTTTGGGCTGATGTGATCTTTTGAAAAGTTTGTAAATATTCCTATTTCAAATTCACATCCATCAACTCTTCCTAGTTTTAGGCTTTGAGAAGATACTTCCATAACTGCTACATCACATTTTTCTTCCACCATTCTGCTCAAAAGTTGTTGTAACTCTAGACTTTCTGGTGTAGTTCTATCATTATCTCCTAAATTTTTATCTCCAATATATGTGCAAATAGTTCCAATCAATCCAACTTTAAAGCCTTGTTTTTCTAGCAATGCTTTAATCATAAAAGTGGTTGTTGTTTTTCCTTTTGTTCCTGTTATGCCTATCAATTTAAGTTTTCTAGATGGATTTTTGTAAAAATTACAAGCACAAATTGAAACTGCATGCCTTGTATCTGGTGCTAAGATAAAGGTAACATTCTCTGGTAATTCTTTTACCATTTCTTTGGTTATTTTATCTGCTTGTGCTATAATAACTTTTGCACCTTTTTGTATTGCTTCACCTATATATTGATGTCCATCTGTGTCAAAGCCATCTATAGCTACAAACATATCTCCTTTTTGTACTAGATTAGAGCTGTTTCTAATCTCATTTACTTCTATATCAAGACTTCCTTTTACTTTTAGTCCTTCTAAGCCTAATAATATACTCTTTAAATCCATAGCACACACTCTCTTTCTCCATTTTTACGTTTACATTATATAATTAAATGTTTTTTTTGTATAGCTTTTTTGCTAAATTTTTATAATAACCTTTGTACCTTCATAAACTTTAATGCCTTTTTTGGGCACTTGTTCTCTAACTATTGTATTTTCCTTATCCAAGTTTTCAGGTTCATTTTCTATTTGTATGCTTAAATTTAAATCTTTTAATATTTTAGTTGCTTCCTTTATCGTTAATCCTTCAACATTTGGAACTTCCACTTGTTTTCTAATATCTTCTTCTTTTTCGTCATCTTTATTTAGCTCTAAATATGGTAAAACCTCTGATAACACTTGCCCTCCAACAGGCGCTGCAACCACACCTCCTTGGTGGCCTCCTTCTCCTTTTGGGTCATATAAAGTCACAAGAACTATTACTGTTGGATCTGATATTGGTGCTACTCCCAAAAATGAAGCAACATATTTATTTGTATTAACACCATCTTCTGAAGTTCCTGTTTTTCCTCCTACTCTATATCCTTTTACCTGTGCTCTTTTTCCTGTTCCTAAAGCTACTACTGATTCCATCATATTTAACATTTCATCTGCGTGTTCTTTTGAAATTACTCTTTCTCCAGTTTTTACAGGAACGTCTTTTACTTCTCCTGTTTCACTATTTATAATTTGTTTAACTACTCTTGGGCTTACTTTTACTCCACCATTTGCAATTGTACTTACTGCTGTTGCAAGTTGTATTGGTGTAATTTCAAATCTTTGCCCAAAGGCTATTGTTGCTAATTCTACAGGTCCAACTTTATCCTCTTTTAAGAATATACTTGTAGCCTCACCCGGAAGATCTATGCCAGTTCTATCAAGTAATCCATACTTTTTCAAGTATTGATAATATGTATGTACTCCCAATTTTTGTCCAAGTCCTATAAACACTGGATTGCACGAATTCATTAGTGCATCTCTCAAAGATTCTGGTCCATGTGGTCTATAATATCTCCAACATTTAATTCTAACACCTGCTATTTCTATTCCACCTGTACAGCAAAATTCCCCTTTTTTATCAGGTGTTGTAATTCCTTCTTGAAGTGATGCAGATGCTGTAATTAGTTTGAAAACTGATCCGGGCTCATAAGTATCTGTTACTGCTTTATTTCTCCAGAGTGATAACATTGTTTTATTTCTATCTGCTTGTGACATACTTGGCCAAGCCTCTTTTAATTCATCTGTACTTGGTTCAAAAGGTTCATTTAAATTATAGTTTGGATACCCTGCTATCGCCAAAACGTCACCATTTTTTGGGTTCATTACAACAATATTTCCTCCGTCTACACATTTATTGTCAATACATACTTCTTTTAAATACTTTTCAGCAATTCCTTGAATTGTAGCATCAATTGTTAATACCAAATCATTTCCGTCTATTGCTTCTACATAATTTTCTCCTGTATTTTGTATGTCACCTCCTGTTGCATCTGTAAGCTTTTGAATTTTACCTTTCGTTCCTTTTAGTTCATCATCATAAATAGCTTCTATTCCATCTAATCCTTGGTTATCGCTTCCTGAAAATCCTATAATTTGTGAGGCTAAATTATTATATGGATAATATCTTTTTGTGTCTTCATCAATGTTCACACCTGTCGTTATGTTGTTTTCCTGCAACCATACTCGCAGTTCATCTGCTTTTTGTTTATCTATTTTCTTTATAATAGTTTCAATTGAACTTCTTTTCGTTACTTTTTTATATACTTTTTCATAATCTAATTCGAATATTTTGCTTAAAGCCTGAGCAACCTTTTCCTTATTTTCCTTTGAAATATTAACAGGATTTACAGTAACAGTTTCTACAGTACTACTTACAGCCAGAATTGTTTTGCCTGTTGCATCATATATAGTACCTCTTCTAGGGTTTATGCTTCTATCTAGAGTTTGTTGCACATATGCCTTAGACTGCAACTCTGCTCCCATTCCAAATTGTAACCACGCAATTCTAACAGTTAGTGCAACTAGCACTAACCATAAAGCTATAATTTCATTTCTCATTCTCTTTTTTCTAGAAATATCACTAGTTCTTTCTTCTACTTTTATTTTTTCATTTTTTAGTTCTTGTTTAAATTTTTTCTTAATATCTTTTTGTGCTAATTTCTGCTCTTTCTTTATGTTTATAACTTCCTCTTTTTTCTTCTTTTTCCACTTTAATAACTGCTTTTTGTTTATGTTATATCTTAATGATTTATTAGAATTCTTCATAATCTAAACTCCTATTTTCTCTTCTTATTTTTATTCACGTAAATAAAAAAAAGACCAACTCTTTTGAGTTAATCCTTTTAATTATTTTATCCAGTCTGTAATTGTATTTATTATTTTTTCAAACCAACTTTGTTCTTCTGTTACCACAACTTGTTCACTTGCTGGTTCCACATAATCTTCTTTTGGAAGACTGACATATACTTTTTGTGAATCAGATAACTTTTTCATTCCTAGCATACTAGATGCTGATTTTTCTATATTTGTTAGATTCAAACTAGTTTGAATGCTAATTTCTGTTTGTGCATTTTCTTTTTGAAGTGTGCTTAGTTGTTTTTTCAAATTTTCTTTTTGATTAAAACTTGCTGTTATAAGTGAGTTTCTGTAACTTATGGCAAATAATATTGCAAAACCAATAACTATATACATAATAGTTTTTACTTCTAATTTTGCTTGTTTTTGAGACTTTTTATTTTTTTGTTTTAATGTAGATGACTTCTTTTTTACATCATTACTTTTTATAGGTCCATATTCTGGTTTTAATTTTCTAGGGCTTGTCTCATATTGGTATTTCATTGGCCTATATGCCATAAGTTTTCACCTCTTTTCTTTTGGTACTTCTAAAATCTTATGTGTTTTTATCTAATCTTTCAAAAACTCTTACTTTCGCACTTTTGGCTCTAGAGTTCCTTTCTTGTTCTTCTTGTGTCGCTATAATTGGTTTTTTATTTATTATTTTTCCCCAAGATTCATAATTGCACACACAATATGGTAATTCGCTTGGGCAAGTACATTTTCCTTGTAAATCTACCATAGCATTTTTTACTGCTCTATCTTCTAATGAATGGAAAGTTATTACTACTAACCTTCCTCCTTGCTTTAAGCAATAAACACTATTTTTTATGGTTTCATATAATGGAGCAATTTCATTGTTTACTTCAATTCTAATAGCTTGAAATGTCCTTTTTGCAGGATGTCCATCCTTTTGCATAGCTCTTGGTATAGCATTTTCTATTATTTGTACTAATTCTTTTGTTGTTTCAATTGGCTTTTCTTCACGGAATTTACAGATGTTTTTAGCTATTTGTCTGCTAAATCTTTCTTCTCCATATTCCCATATTATATTTGCCAACTTTTCTTCTGGATAAGTATTTACTACATCTTTAGCTGTTATTCCACTTGATGTGTCCATCCTCATATCTAGCTTACCATCTCCTATGTAGCTAAAACCTCTTGCTCTTTCATCTAGCTGATATGACGAAACTCCTAAATCTAGTAAAATACCATCAACCTTATCTATATTAAGTTCATCTAGTATTTGCCTTATATCATCATGATTCCCATGAACATAACTTACATTTTTATATTTTTCTAATCTTTTTGAAGCAGCCTTTAATGCTTCCTCATCTCTATCAATTCCAATTAGCTTTCCACTTTCTGATAGATTTTTTAAAATCTCTTCACTATGTCCAGCTCCACCTAATGTTCCATCTACATAAATACCATCTTTTTTTATTTCAAGTGCTTGTATACATTCTTTTAATAAAACTGGTTCATGCTTAAATTCCATCTGTTTTGTATAATCCTTTCACTGACATAGTTCTACCTCTAAAATAGCATAATAAGTTGGTATGATTTATACCAACTATTATGTCTTTATTTTAATATTTTTTCTTTTGTGTTTTTCATGGTTTTTGACCTTCTTTTGTAGGGTATGGAAATTTTTCAAACAATCTTTAGTAAATTTATATATTTCACTTTAGTTATTTAAATATTTTTTCTTTTGAAATTAAAATCTTTTGTAAGACCTTATTTCATTTATCTTTAGTAAAGTTTATCTTTTGTAAGTACTTAATCTTTAGTATAATTTATCTTTTGTGTGATTTTTTCTTTTGTAAGTTTAATCTTTTGTATCCTTAAAACTTCTTTTGTGTTTATATAGACTTTTGCAAGTTATATACCAAGCATTGTCATATTTTCTGCGATTTCATCTGCTGAAATATTTTCGTCACTATTATAAGATTTCCATTTTTCTTTATCCCAAATTTCAATTCTAGTACCTACGCCAATTATTACTGTGTCTTTTTCTAATTTTGCATATTCACGTAAGTTACTTGTAATTAAAAATCTACCTTGTTTATCAATTTCACATTCTATTGCGCCTGATAAGAAAAATCTTACGAAATCTCTGGCATTTTTGTTTGTAAGTGGAAGTGTTTTTAGTTTTTCTTCGAAGTTAGCCCATTCTGTTTGTGAGAAGCCAAATAGACATTTGTCTAGGCCTTTGGTTATTATGAATTTTTCGCCCATATCTTCTCTAATTTTTGAAGGTAGTATCAATCTGCCTTTAACATCTAGAGAATGCTCATATTCACCTATTAACACTTTTTCTCACCTCGCTAACATTTTGTTCCACTTTCTACCACTTCTCTCCACTTCAATTAGATTTTAATATAAGATATTAAAAATATCAAGTGTTTTTTGAAAAAAAGTTAAAAAATTTTTCAAAATAAAAAATAGCCATTAGGGACAAAGAGTTCTGGCACGTTTTTTACTTAATTGAATTTACTTCATTTTAATGCAAAACGTGCCAAAATTCTCCGTCCCCAATGGCTCTTTTAATAATTTTATTGTTTTTCTAACATTTCTTCTATAATTTTTTCTAGATCAGTAGTATCTATAACTGACTTTATACTTGCATCCAACACTTCTTGTGGTGGTATATTTTTTAAGTTTAATACATATCCATTTTTTAAAGCTAATTGCCTAATGAATTCTCTGTTTGTTCTTCCATTTCCTTCTCTAAATGGATGTAAAACATTTAGTTCTGACAAATAATATGCTAACCTTTTTGCTAGTTCTTGTTTTGAAAGTCCAGCTAGAAAGTTTTCTTGTTTTAATTCATTCAAAAGTCTATCTAATTCTGGTTCAATATATTCAAAACTTGCAAATCTAAACTCACCTTTTCCAATATTCTCTTCTCTGTATTCACCTGCAAATGGATAAATATCTTCAAATAAATATTTGTGGATTGAAATATAATGCTTTTTGTCAAAATCACCTGTAATTCCTTTTATTCTTAAACCTAAAGATTTGGCTGCAGTGATCTTAGCCTCATATTTCTCTAGTTGCTTATAATCTCTAATATCTAATTTATTTATTAAAGTTCCACTATTTTCATAACAATATTTTGAACCCTCATACAAATTTTTCATATTATCTCCCAACATTTTTTATTGTATAGAAATTTACTATAATTGCCTTATATCTGCTAAACAAAATGAATATGTGAAAACTCCACTTTTCTTATGAAGTTTAAATCAAAAATTAAAAGTTGTCAATATTTTGACAACTTTTACATTAGATTTGTTCTTTTATCATATTTATTAATTCTGGCATTGCTACTTCATTTTCTGCTAACATCCTATACATATTAACATCATTTTCTGTAATGTCCATTCCTTCAATTGCTAAATCATTCTTTATATTATCTATATTAAATTTAAAAATTTCTTCATTAAACATTGTTTTTATCCTCCCCCATTCGGATATTTATTTTAAACCCCTACAATACTATTATACCACAAAATGACTAAAAAGTACAGCTTTTTAGTCATTTTTGAGTTGATTTTTTATACTTGTCTTAATTTTACTACTAGTCTTTGTTTTCCACCATTCGTACAGGTGATTAAGGTAAGTTCCTTTCTTCCATCTGTTAATTGACTAGTACATCTTGTATCTGTTGGTTGCACAACATATTTGTTATACACTTGATATGTAACGGTATTTCCTGATAAATCTGTTAGTTCTGCTTTATCTCCATTTTTTAATTTATGTAACTTTCCAAACATTTTGCCATTTTCATAATAATGTCCTACTATGCAATAATTTCCTACTTCATTTGGTTGTGGTCCCCAATATTTATTTATTGAAACAAATAATAAATCAGGTGAAGTAGCTGAAAGTACTGGATATTCAATGTTTATTTTTGGTATTTTTAGAATTGCCTCTGTTGTATATTTTACACCATCTTTTGATGTATATGTTTTTGTATCAATTTTAGTATTATTGGTTTGCGTTTGATTATTATTATTATTTTCTGTTTGAGCCACATTTTCTTCTTGTGTTCCTGGTACCTCTAATATAACAACAATTTTTTCATTATCTCCATCATTCTTTTTGACTGTATTATCAACTTGATATTTTACTTGAGCAAGTATTTCTTTTGATACTTCCTCACTCCTGTTTCTATCACATTCTGCATATATATAATATGAAAATAGAAGACAAATTAAAAAAACTGACAAGAAAAGTTCAATTTTATATATTAGTTTTTTTCTTTTAATTTCTGGAGTCACATATAGTTTTTCTGACACTAATATTTGATTCACTTAAAAATATCCTCCCTCATTTTAATATATACATTATTATTATAACATATTTTTTTAATATGTACAATTACTTTTGATTAGATTTTGATAAAAACCGTTGTGATTATTTTCACAACGGTTTTAGTCTAATCCAAAGCTTACCCCTAAAGCGCTATTTATTTGTGACATTATATGATTATCATCAATATGCCCTATTTTTTCCTTTAGTCTACTTTTATCTATTGTTCTTATTTGCTCTGTTAAGATAACAGAATCTGCTTTTAAGCCACTTTTTTCTGGTTCTATTTCAATGTGTGTTGGTAATTTAGTTTTTCCTGTTTGTGATGTTATAGCTGCTGCTATTACAGTTGGGCTATGCTTATTTCCAACATCATTTTGTATTATAAGCACTGGTCTTACTCCGCCTTGTTCTGAACCAATTACAGGACTTAAATCTGCATAAAACATATCTCCTCTTTTTATTACCATTCTCTTCACTCCCAATATTCTTCCAGTTTTGATATATTTTAAGGATTAGCAAAGATAAAAAAATAGTTTTAAGCAGATATGTGTTTCTTAATACTGTGCTACAGAAAAATTATTTAATCTAAACGCAAGTACTTCTTCCTTCTTTAAACTATTTATCCTTATCTCATTATATAATATGTAAACTAGATTTTTTTGGTTCTTGTCTTGTACTATCATTTTTGTAATTTTTCCTGTTGTTTTGTCGATAAATAGCTTTTTTGAAGAAACATACTGATTATTATTCTGTAGTGTTACCTCCATAATTATCATATTATTTTCTTCATAGAGTTTTTTGTCGTTAGAATTCTTGTAATCTTCTATAAATGAGTTCAGCCATAAAAAGTTTTCTGTCATGTATTGATAATTTTGGTACACAGTAGATAAATTTAATTTAGTGTTGTTTATTTTTAGTGTATTTCCATCATATACTGTTTCTAAGCCACTTATGTTGCTTGGCTCTAAAATTGTTTGTTTTTTTATATTTGGTGCAACATAACTTTGCTTTATTTTATATTTTGTTTTGTTCTTATTTGTTTCAACTTCTACATCTATCTCTGCTTCATATGAGCTAATATTTAAAATATATTCTTCAATTTCCTGATTTGTTTTGTTACTTAAATTATTTCCCATTTTTGATTTTTTATTAACATTTCTAGAAAAAAAGTAAATTATTATTGCAATTATTGCTATAACTACAATTGCAATGGTGATTTTTAAAATCATTTTATTTTTCATATGATCAACTCCTATTTCAATTTATATTCGCTTAACCTCAAAGTATTCATGTCTAATATTGTCGTATTTTGGCATACGTTTTTTGATGACATTTATTTACATTTATTTTATTATTTAACTGTTACATCTATAGCTTTTTTATTCAAATTATTTTTTCTATTTAATTTCATTGAAACTAATTATATAAAATGTTATAATAAGGGAGGTGTGTATATGCCTTTAATTTCGCAATTCTATGGTATTCTTATTTATCTATACAAAGAATTAGGAGGACACCACAACAAACCACATATTCATGTAAAATACAATGAATACGAAGCTTCTTTATCGCTTGATGGTACTGTTATAAATGGTAATTTACCGTTAAAGCAATTGAGACTAGTTCAGGCTTGGATGGAAATACATAATGACGAGTTAATTGCAACTTGGTATTGTTATAATAATGATGGTGAAATTTTAAAAATAAAAGGATTGGAGTGATTTTATGCGACCTAAAGCTATAGATGTAAAACCTTTAGAAGATTATATGTTATTGGTTATATTTGAAAATGGAGAAAAGAAAATTTTTGATGTAAAACCTTATTTAACTCATAAAGCTTTTGAGCAATTAAACGATAAAGCTTTGTTTAATACTGTAAAAATCGATGGTCTATCAATCAGTTGGCTTAATGGTGCTGATATATGTCCTGACGAATTATATAATAATAGCAAAAGCATAAGCGAGTAAATTCACTTATGCTTTATATATTTTTAAAATATGTAATTATGCAATCTTGTAGTTCTTGTTTTGTTTCTATTTGATTTATTTTTTGGCGCATTTGTGTTGCGTTTGGTAAGTTCTTTAAATAATAGCTCATATATTTGCGCATTTCTTTTATTCCAGTGTTTTCTCCTAAATATTTAACCTGCAAATCTATATGTTCTAATATTATTTCTAACTTCTCTTCATTAGATACTGGTGTTATTTCTTGACCAGTTAAATATTCTTGGATTTCTTTAAATATCCATGGATTTCCTATACTAGCTCTTCCTATCATTATTGAATCTACACCTGTTTGTTCAAACATTTTTAACGCATCTTCTTTGGTTTTTATATCTCCATTTCCGTATTACTGGTATATTTACCGCTTGTTTCACTTGTTTTATAATATCCCAGTCTGCTTTTCCTGTATAAAATTGTTCTCTTGTTCTTCCATGTATAGTTATTGCTTTTACACCTTTTGATTCTGCTATTTTTGCTAACTCCACTGCCACAATATTATTATCATCCCAGCCTTTTCTCATTTTTAGTGTTACAGGTACTTGAGAGTTTTTAACAACTGCTTCAATAATATCTCCCGCTAGTTCTAGGTTTAATAATAGTTTACTTCCATCTCCATTTTTTACTACTTTTGGTGCAGGACATCCCATATTTATATCTATTATTGGTGATGTTTTGCTTAGTTCTTTTGCTGCAAATGACATTGCTTCAATATCATTTCCAAATATTTGAGCAGCAACTGGTATTTGTTCATTTTCTGTATTTAATAATAGTTTTGTTTTTTCATCGTTATAAAATAGCCCTTTACTGCTTACCATTTCTGTATATGCTAAACCGAACTCCAAATTTTTCACATATTAAACGAAATGGCAGGTTGGTTATTCCTGCCATTGGGGCTAGTAGTATGTTGTTTTTTAGTTTTACATTTCCTATTTTTAGTTCTTTTAAGTACATCTTATCTTCCTTTTTCTATTATTAGATATAATACTTTTTTCCGTTCCCTCCCAACTACGCAAGAAAGCGTAACAACAATTTTTTGCAAACATTTTCAATGATTCGAAAAAATTTAGCAACGCTTTCTAGCTTGTCGGTCCCCACAGCCTCACTGCAAAAAGTATTATATCTAATATTTAATTAAAAATGATAACTAGTCCGCAATGCCACTGTTACTAGTCTGTGCAATGTAAAAAAACAACTTGTTTTTATTCTATAAACATTGCTTTTTTGCGTCTGGTGCTTATGTTTAATAAAATTGCTATTAGGGTTAGGTTTGTGAGCATTGAGCTTCCACCATAGCTTACAAATGGAAGTGGTATTCCTGTAATAGGCAATAGTCCCATTGTCATTCCTATATTTTCTAACATATGAAAGAAAAATATTCCAACTATTCCAGTTGCTATATATGAGCCTAAATCATCTTTGGCAGTTTTTGCTACTTGAATTGATTTTGTAATTAGTATTACATATAGTACAATTATGGCTCCTGCAACTACAAATCCCATCTCCTCACTTATAACTGCAAATATAAAGTCTGTGGTTTTTGGGTATAAGTAACCTAACTGTGTTTGATTTCCTTTAAATAGTCCCATTCCAAATATTTGCCCTGCTCCAACAGCTAATTTTGATTGTATTATATTGTACCCGTCTCCTCTTGGATCTAAGTTTGGATTTAGGTACACATCTATTCTTGCTTTGGCATGATCTGGTAATATAAAGAAATATGCTAATGGCACTAAAATAACTACTAATAGTACAGCTGTTATAATATATTTTTTGTTTATTCCTGCTACATATAGCATAAATATCAGTGCAACTAAGAATGCTAATGCTGTTCCATAGTCTGGCTGTTTTATAATAAGTAATGTTGGCACTGCAACTGTTGCTAATATTATTCCTAGTTTCCAAAATCTATTTATTTCATCTCTACCTTTTTGTTGCAATTTTACAATAACATTTGCCATAAATAATACTACTGCAATTTTGGCAAATTCGGCTGGCTGGAATGAAAATGGTCCTATATTAAACCAGCTAGTAGCTCCATTTATCGGCTCAGTAAATAATACTGCTATAAGTGAAATAAGGCTTAGTCCATATATAACTGGAGATATTTTAGCTAATATTTCATAATCCACCAAAATAACTACAACTATTACTGGAATGCTAATGCCTATCCACATAATTTGTTTTTTAAATTCCTCATAGTCTGAATTTTGAGTGGCAGAAAACAGTGCAACTAACCCTATTGCTAGTAGTATTATTGTACATATTAAAATCCCCCACTCAAAATTTTTAAACATCTTTTTTTGCATGTTTAACCTCTATTTAATTATTTGATGTCTCTGTTTCCTTGTTTTCTTGTTTAGATATATTATCTTCTACTTTTTGTTCTTTATTCTCTTCTCCTTTATTTTCTTCGGTATTTGTTGTGTTTGCTGTTTCTTTGCTTTCTTCTTGTGTAGAATCAACTTCATTTTCTTCTTTAACTTCCACTGTTTCTTCTACCTTTTCTTCTTTTTTCTCTTCCTTTTTAGGTTTATTTTCAGTTTCTTTAGATTTTTCTTTTTCGTTATTATTTTCTTCTTGTTGTTTTGGTACATTTAATTTTCTTGCTTCATTTTTAATTGTTACAATTGGGATATTTGCATATAACGCAGGTGCTCCAACTGTGCCATCCTCATTAGCCTTGTTTGTTAGATGCACATCTATTTCTTTTTCGTCAACATCTATGTATTTTTTTATTACTTCTATTATTTCTTGTTTCATAAGTTCCAAGAAATCGGCAGATACGTTTGCTCTATCTTGCATTAAAACTAAGTGCAATCTTTCTTTTGCTGTATCTGAGCTTTCCTTGCTCTTTTCTTTTTTTACAAGACTTTTAAAAAAGTTCATTATATTTTCAAACATGTTCTACCTCCGTATGTATTATTTTGTGAAGAAATTTTTAACTTTTGCAAAAAATCCTTCTTTCTTTCCTGGTATTGTAATCTCTACATTTTCCCCTAATATTCTGCTAGCAATTTCTGTATATGCTTTTCCAGATGGAGCTTTATGATTTGTTACAACTGGCTCTCCTTTATTAGTTTGTGTAATTATGAATTCATCATCTGGTACAACACCAATTAGGTCAATTGATAATAGGTCTACTATATCTTCAACTTCCATCATTTCACCTTTTTTAACCATATTAGGTCTTAAACGGTTAATAACTAATTCAGGATTTTTGATTTCAGATGCTTCTAATAGTCCTATAATTCTGTCTGCATCACGAATAGCAGATATTTCAGCTGTTGTTACTACAATTGCTCTACTTGCTCCTGCAATTGCATTTTTAAAGCCTTGCTCTATTCCTGCTGGACAGTCTATTAAAATATAGTCAAATTCTTCTTTTAATTTTTCTGTTAATTCCTTCATTTGTTCTTCATTTATTGCACTTTTATCTCTTGTTTGAGCTGCTGGAAGTAAAAACAACTCTTCAAAACGTTTATCTTTTATAAGAGCTTGTCTTAATTTACACTTTTCTTCTACAACATCTACTATGTCATAAACTATTCTGTTTTCTAGTCCCATTACAACATCAAGGTTTCTTAAACCAATATCAGTATCAACTAATACTACTTTTTTACCTCTCAATGCTAAAGCGGACCCAACATTTGCTGTAGTTGTAGTTTTTCCAACTCCACCTTTTCCAGATGTTATTACTATAACTTCTCCCATGATTTCCTCCTTAAATTTGGATATTATTTATTTTAAAAATGCAATATTAACAGTTTGTATTATATAACAGATTCTGGTAAAAATCAATGTGTAGAGCACAAAAAACTGTGCAATTCTAAATTTTATTAGAATTGCACAGTTGTATTCTCATCTTGTTGGCGCAGGGTTACTTGTAAAGTGAGGGCCTAAAACCAATGATGAAGTCGCTGAAAGTCGTACCGTAGCCGTAACGGTAAGAAGCTGGAGAGGTAGAGCCATAGCTGCTGTAAGTGCCACCCCTACGAGCACAAGGATCGCCGGTACTAGCGGTATATTCTAATGTCCACTCACTTACATTTCCAGCTAGGTCATATATATTCATCTTCTGGCATGCATCACTTG
>CAKPNJ010000009.1 GCA_934168365.1 uncultured Clostridia bacterium
TTTAATATTGTTGTTCGCCAGGTATAAAGTAATCTACAACACCATATACTATCGCACCAACTATTGCGGCCATCCAAGAAACTGTATAACCTGCAACAAAGTATTGTGTTACATATAATACCACTGCAGAAAGAACAAAACCTACAAAACCTTTACCAAAAGAACTAGCATGTAAACCAGTAAATCTAGTAATTAAATAGTCGATAATTGTAAGTACAATTGCTGCAGCTGCTAAAGACCAAAAGTTACTAATGTTAAAGCCAGGTGTAAAAAATGCTGTAATAGCAAGAACTATAGCTGCTGTAATTAGTCTACCAATTATTTGCCAAGCTGTACCTTTAGTATTAGATCTTGTATTTGTATTTTCGTTTGACATGTCTAAACCTCCTTAATTTTAAAATAAGTTACATGGTTTGCTAATTTTATTATTTACTTAAAAACAAAAATTATTCAAACAATGAATAATTTTTTTATTTTGGCTCAAAATTATATTAAAAACTTGTGAAAGGATTTTTAAAATGACAATAACTTTAATAAGAACTATTGTGTTATACATACTCGTTTTAGTAGTTATGAGATTGATGGGAAAAAGAGAAATAGGACAATTACAGCCATTTGAACTTGCAATTTCAATTATGATAGCTGATTTAGCTTCAATACCTATGACGGATGTTGGAATACCAATTACAAATGGAATTATACCAATTTTAGGACTTTTAGTAATGCATTTAGTAATTTCTATTATAAACATCAAAAGCATACGAGGAAGAGAGATTTTGTGTGGAAGACCAACAATACTAATATATAGAGGAAAAATAGACGAAAAAGCTTTGAAAAAAGAAAGATTTACCATAAACGAGTTGGAAGAAAGATTAAGAGGAAACAATGTTGTAAATTTAGGTGATGTTGAATATGCAATATTAGAAACGAGTGGGCAAGTAACTGTTATTCAAAAGCCTAATAAACGCACAACAACGCCAGAAGACTTTAATATAGAGCCGGATTATGAAGGTTTACCATATGATTTAGTAATAGACGGAAAAGTGTTAAATGAAAATTTAAGAAAAATTGGAAAAAATGAAATATGGCTTAAAAAGCAAGTGGAGAAATTTAATATGACACCACAGGAAGCTTTGATAGTGACTTTTGATGGGAAGGGGCAAATTTTCTGTCAGAAAAAAGAAAAATAGGGGAGAAATATGTATAAGGAATTAGTTATTATAATTATAATAATAGTGCTAGTTATAGCAGGGAATATTATAACCCAAAACAATACAAATAAAACAGTTGAAACAATGAGTGAAGAGCTTAATACATTTAGAAATGAAATTTCGAGTGAGAATGTAAACAAACAGGAGGCTCAAAATCATATAAGTAAAATAAATGACACTTGGGAAGAAAAGTTAGAGACTTTAGCTTATTATATAGAACATGATGAGCTTGAAAAAGTAAGCACAGAACTTACAAAATTGAATGCTGATGTGAAAACAGAAAATTATGACTTTGCAGTAGAAAATTTAGATAACTGCATATTTATATTGGAGCACATAAAAGACAAATCTGCACTGAAAATAGTAAATATATTTTAAATATTATTATAATATCCTGTAGGTTGCTTTATTATGAATTCGGCAGCCTTCAAGGCACCTTCAGCAAAAATACTGCGAGAATAAGCAATGTGCTTAACTTCAAAACATTCATTGTCATTAAAAAACATTACACTGTGCTCACCAACAATATTACCACCACGAATACTAGAAAATCCAATTTCATTTGGATTTCTTTTTTCATGTTTTTGAATTCTATTAAATTCATAAAAATATTTATTATCATTTGCTTCTTGAATAGCATTAGCAAGAGCTAATGCAGTTCCACTAGGACTGTCTACTTTTCTATCATGATGTGTTTCTACAATTTCAATTTCGGAATTTGGAAGCTTTTGAGAAAGGCTACTTACAATATCCTTCATTAAGGCAATTTCATAAGACATATTTGCAGACTGAAAAACAGCAATATGTTTAGAGGCGTTTAAAATCTTAGCTTGTTGTTCTTCAGTAAAACCAGTAGTAGCAATTACAAGGGCGATATTTTTAGATATAGCAAAATCTAAAATACCAACAGTAGCTTCAGGTGTTGAAAAATCAATAATAACATTAGGAAGTTCAAAGATATTGTTAAAATCATTGTAAACAGGGTATGCAAGATTATACATAGCATTTTTATCAAGGCCACCCATCAAATGCATATTTGGATGTTGCTTTATCAACTTAGCAACTTCACTACCCATTTTTCCGTTAATACCATTTATCAAAACCTTTATCATAAAACCCTCCAACAACTTTGGGTGACTTTTGGGACGGGGTCAAAAATCACCTTTTTTTAAATTAACAATGATTTTTAACTCCGTCCCAAGGAATCACAATTTAATATATTTTATTCAATTAAAATTATATTATTCTAAAAACAATTAAACTTAAAAATACATAAGCATATTTATAGAATTTCTTTGTATGTAAAATGCCTCTAATATGTCTAAAAGTTTCAACCAAAGCACTATACTTATCTGCAAAAGTAACTACAACAGTTTCCTTGTAATGCGGAATTTTAATAGTAACTGGCCACATATGATTAACAATTACATCTTTTTCTATGTCATTCAAATTAAAAATTTCGGTAGCATTTTTTAATGCAATTTTAGGATGCATAAAAGCATGTTGTCCTTTCCAACTCTTGTCTTCTCTAATGTAAGTGTGCCAGTCGTATAAAAATAAATCATGAAGCATTGCACCACGAGTGGCAGAAACATAGTCTAAATTTAATTTTTTGCAAATTATATATGTGTAATAGGCAACCTGCATACAGTGCTTATAGCAAGAAGTATGTGCATGTTGGTTATATATTTTCATTTTTTGAACCTTAGCATTTTTAACTAAGTCATTTATAATAGAGAAAAACTCTTCTAAAGAGGTGTTTTCAACTATTAAATCTTTTGTTATCATAAAGTGATTTCCCCTTTTTTTAAACTCTACTTTAATTATATCACAGAGGGGAACAAAATGATACTAATTTAATAGAAATTTAATAAATTGACAGAAATTAACATAAGATGTATAATGATTATTAAGTCTGAAAAGACAAATTATAACATCAGGAGGAAATCTTACAATGCAGACAAATGAAAAAATCCCTATGCGGTTAGAGTTAGATGAAAAGGTTATTAAGAACCTTTTGACCTCTGATACAGATTTTGCAAGGAGATGGAACTCTATAAGGAGATCCAAGAAAGTCAAAGAAGCCTATGCAAAGGCAGAAAAGGAAGTCAAGCAGAAAGCTGCAGAGGCTACTGAGGTAGATGAGAATAATGTGAAGTTGATGTGGCTGGATAAAACTTTTACAGAAGGAATTTATCATGCATTCACAATGTCTGTGCTTGGTACAGCCATTAATAAAGCCGTAGAAACGGACCTGCAGAAGCCTCTCAAGAAATATATGCTTGAAATCATGGATGAAGATTTTATGCTTGAAATTATTGAGAAGCTTACGCAAGGATGTATCGATGCAATTGAGGATTTTATGCTGCAGGTTAAGGCTACTAAATGCTTTGAAGGTTTGTTTGGAGATATTTTTGGAGACATAGAAGAAGAGTAAGATTTCAACAAAAAGAGGTTGCAAATGCAGCCTCTTTTTGTTAGTAAAAATCATATTAAATTAAACTTTTTCATTTCGGTTTCTAAAATTTTTTGTTTTTCTAAGGACATTGTAACCAAAGGTAAACGAACTCTCATACTATCATACTCCATCATAGACAAAGCAGATTTTACAGGAATAGGGTTTGTTTCACAAAATAGACTATCTATTAAAGAAATTGATTTTATTTGAGAATCCTTTGCTAAAGTATAATTACCACTTAAATAATCAAAAACCATATTATGAACAAACTTAGGAGCAATATTTGAAAGTACAGAAATAACACCGATTCCACCTAGAGATAAAATAGGGAGAGTTTGGTCATCATTGCCAGAATAAATATGCAAATTATCTCCACATAAATTAGCAATTTTAGCTATTTGAGATATGTTACCACTTGCTTCTTTTATAGCTACAATATTAGGAATCTTAGAAAGTTCTAAACAAGTTTTAGGTTCTATATTTAAACCAGTTCTGCTAGGAACATTATATAAAATAATTGGTAAAGAAGTATTTTTAGCAATTTCTGTGTAATGCATAATTAAGCCATTTTGAGTAGTCTTATTGTAATATGGTGTAACAAGGAGCAAACCGTCTGCACCAATTTCTTCGGCATATTTGCTAAATTCAATTACAGATTTTGTGTTATTTCCACCAGCGCCAATAATAACAGGAATTTGCTTATGTACATTATCAATAGCAAATTTAGCAACTTGCTTTTTTTCTTCTAAAGTCATTGTAGAAGATTCACCAGTTGTACCAAGAATAATAAGAGCATCAGCACCTTGCTGAATTTGAAAATCAATAAGCTTTTTTAATGTGTCAAAGTCAACACCATCTTCAGTAAAAGGAGTAACTAAGGCTGTACCACAACCAATAAATATATTTTTTTTCAAAACAATACCTCCATAAATATTTTTTGTATATCATATGTAGGCACAACAAAAAATGCCAACTAAAACTTAGTTGACATTTATAATTTATTTTAAAAATCCACTTATAATTTGTTCCTCTGCTTCTTTTTCTGTAAGACCAAGAGTCATAAGCTTAATAAGTTGTTCTCCTGCAATTTTTCCAATAGCAGCTTCATGAAGTAAACTTGCATCAACATCATTTGCTACTATTTTAGGAGTAGAAGTAACTTTTGCTTTATCCATAATAATTGCATCACACTCAACATGTCCAAAGCATTTGTTATTTCCGTTAACATTTGAGCTAAATTCTTGAACAGAGTTGTCTCTTGCAATAGCACGAGAAGCAACATGTACGCTAGAATTTTCACCATTCAAGTCAATATCAAAAATGCTTTTAGCTATTTGATTTCCAGAAGTCATAACTCTTTCTGTAATAACTAAACTTGTATTATTGCCAAGTTCGCCTTTGGTTTCACGAACAGTAGAAGAAACACCTTCAATTTGAATAGTCTCCATTTCTAAGGTAGAACCTTCTTCAAGATTTACAATTGTTTGTGGATTTAAAATTCTATCTCCAGTTCCATTACCTTCACCATAATGTTTTTCAATGTATTTTACCTTAGCTCCTTTTGATAAATGAAAGGTATGAATACCATCATGTTCTGAAGTTTCACAAGAGCTGTTATGAATACCACAACCTGCTACAATTACAACATCAGCATTTTCTCCAACATAAAAATCATTGTATACAACATCATTAAAACCTGCTTCAGTTAATATAACTGGAATGTGTACACTTTCATTTTTAGTATTTGGTTTAATAATAATATCAATACCAGGTTTGTCTTGTTTTGTGACAATATCAATATTGGCAGTAGTATTTCTAGCAACACCTTTGCCATTTTCACGAATATTGTATGCACCAATTGGAGTTTTTTCAATATCAGCAATGGTTTTTAGTAGATTTTTTTCAATTGCATCTAATTTATTTTCAATTTCATTACTCATATTAGTTACCTCCTTTTTCAAGCATTACTTTACATGGCTTTTGAGTGTTATTTAAAAGTAGGGGAAGAACCTCTTCTTTTTGACCAACAGCTTGTACTTTTCCGTCAACAAGTAAAATAATTTCATCTGCAATATTCAAAATTTTTTCTTGGTGAGAAATGATAACTATTGAAGAATCACTAATTTCAGAATGCATTTTTTCAAATACAGAAATTAAGCTATTAAAGCTCCATAAATCAATACCAGCTTCAGGTTCATCAAATACAGTAAGTTTAGATTTTTTAGCTGCAAGCATTGCAATTTCAATACGTTTTAATTCTCCACCTGAAAGCGAATTACTAACCTCTCTGTTTAAATAGTCTTTTGCACATAAACCTACATCAGAAAGATAGTTGCATGCTTCTGAAACATTTATAGTGTTACCAGAACTTAGTTCTATTAAATCTCTAACAGTCAAACCTTTGAATTTTACAGGTTGTTGAAAAGCAAAGCCAATTCCAAGTTTAGCTCTATCAGTGATTCCAATATTAGTAATGTCTTTTCCATCAAAGAAAATACTACCAGAATCAGGTTTCAAAATACCCATAATAATTTTAGCAAGTGTAGATTTTCCAGAACCATTAGGACCAGTTATCGCAACTAACTTGCTGTTATCTATTTTTAAACTTATGTTATCTAAAATTTGTTTATTGTCTCTAAAATAAGAAACATTTTTAAGTTCTAACATAATTTTACCTCCTTAAAATTTAGCACATATATTGTACCACAAAATAAGCAAAAATACTAGATTTTGAATAATATTTAGTAAAAATACCAAAATAAATATATAAAATATTGACATACGTTAAAACGTACGCTATAATATAAATATAGGGGTGATTAAAAATGACGAATATAAATATTACAAATTTTAGAAAAGATATATATGAGTTATTAGAACAAACTATAAAGTTTAATGAACCAATAAATATTACAACTAAAAATGGGAATGCAGTTGTTATATCAGAGGAGGATTATAACGGACTAATGGAAACAGTATATTTATTAAACACACCGGGAATGAAAGAAAAACTTATAAAGGGAAAAGAAACAAAAATAGAAGACTGTGTTGCAGAAGAAGAGGTGGAATGGTAGTGTATAAAATTGTTTATACTAAAGATTCAATAAAAGATATTGAAAAACTAAAAGGTGCTAATTTGAATAAAAAAGTATTGGCTTTAATTGAGATAATAAAAAATAATCCATTTCAAACACCACCACCTTATGAAAAATTAGTAGGAGATTTGCAAGGATTATATTCTAGAAGAATAAATATAAAACACAGATTAGTGTATCAGATCCTAGAAAATGTTCAAACTGTAAAAATAATAAGTATGTGGACACATTACGAGAAAATATAAAAAAGATTTGCCTCACAGAGTGAAGCAAATCTTTTTTAAAATTTCTCAATCCATTTATTTAAAATATTTGTAGCAATTTCTTTTGTAACATTATCTTTATCAAACAATGGGTTATATTCAACTAAATCAGCTGATTTAATAATATCACTGTATTTTGTAATCTCATCTGCTAAAGCATAAGCCTCTTCTAAATTGATACCATTTTTAGCTGGAATAGAAACACCAGGTGCAACATTAGGATCTATTAAATCTAAATCAAAACTAATATGTACTCCGTCAGTTCCATTTGAAGCAATAGCAAAAGCCTTTTTGCAAATTTCTTCAACTCCATATTTTTTAATATCTTCAGTAGAAAATACAGTAACACCCGCATCTAATACATTACCCCATTCCCATGGGTCAATATCTCTACCACCAACAATAACAGCATTTTTAAAATTGTAAAATGGACCATCATGAAAATCTGCTAACATACTTTTTTCGTAATGTGTAGCAACTGCTAAAGGCAAACCATGTAAGTTACCAGTAACAGAAGTAGGGTAGGTATTGAAATCAGCATGTGAATCAAACCATATAATTCCCATATTTTTATTTTCTTTTATAGAACCTAAGCTAGAACCAATTGCAACAATGTGGTCTCCACCTACAAGTAAAGGAAATTCACCATCTTGAATAACTTTACGAGTTGTGTTATATAGCCTTTCATTAAATTCGTTGATTCCTTCTAAGTTTCTTTTCTCATTTTTTGAATCTAGCGCTTTAACTGCCAAAACTAAATTATGCATTTTTGTGTAATATGCATCTTTTTCCTCGTCATTCATATTTTCTTCAAAATTAATTTCATGCATATCTAGTAACAAATCATCAAACCTTGATACAAAGCTGTTAATGTCATTAGAATCTGAACTTGAGTTAGATTCTTCGTTTTTTTTGTTACCTTTCAAAACATAATTGTGAGAAATGTTGCTTGATTTTAAGTCATTTGTTAGGACTTGTGCTCCAAGCTCAGCACCATCAATTTTTAGACCTAAGTCAGTGCATGCACTTATAATTGATACTTTTTTCATTTTAAACCCTTCTTTAAACTTTTACTAACATGATGATGATAGTTATCAAACATCAGAAGCAAAGCAAATTATACCAATAAGCTACAAAAAAGTCCAGTGTTTTGCATAAAAAAATCCTCCTTTTCAGGAGAATTTTAACTATTTAATTTCAACTACAGTTACACCCATTTCACCCTCACCAAATGTACCTATACGAAAACTTTTTACATGTGGATGCTTTTTTAAAAATGAGTGAATACCTTCACGTAGTTTACCAGTACCCTTACCGTGTACTATTCTGACAGGTGAAATATTTGCAGATGCACAGTTATCTAAATATTTATCAATAACATAAATGGCTTCATCAACATTTTGACCAATAACATTTATTTCAGGAGAAATAACTTTCGTCTTTGAAGATTTTTCAGTTGTTACTTTACCTGTTGACTTAGAGGTAGAAACATTGCTTGATAATTTTCGTAAATCTGAAAGTTTAACATTCATTTTCATACTACCAATTTGAACTTGTACTTCGTTAGACTTATTTACAGTATTTCCAAGTATAATACCATTTGTGCCAAGAGATGATATATATACATTTAATCCATCTTTTATATCATTCTTATTTATGGCCTCAAAGCTATTATCTTGTACACTATAGTGAACAGAATTTATATTCCTTATTTTATCATTTAATTTATTTCTTAAATTGTTAGCTTGTTTTAAGTCTACGGAAGCACTGAGTTCATGGATTATTTCAGTTGCTTCTTCTTTAGCAGAAAGTAAAATATCTCTGGCTTCTAATTTTGCGTCTTCAAGCATTTTTGCTCTTTTTTCTAAAACATCATCTTGCTTTTTTTCTAAACTTTTTCTTAGAGCTTCAACTTGCCTTAAATTCTTTTCAGTTTCTTCTACTTGTTTTTCTACTTTCAATTTATTATCATAAATATTTTTCAATAATTCTTCAATTGAGACTTTATCCTCTTTTAAATGAGCATTTGCTACATTCAAAATTTGCTCGTCTAAACCTAACTTTTTACTAATAGCAAAGGCATTACTTTTGCCGGGAATGCCAACTAATAGCTTATATGTAGGTTTTAAATTTTCTATATCAAATTCAAAACTTGCATTTTCAAAACCATCTGTAACTAATGCAAATTCCTTTAACTCTTGATAATGAGTAGTACAGCAAACCAAAGCATTAATGCTTTTTAAATAACTTAAAATACTAATTGCAAGTGCAGCACCTTCTACAGGGTCTGTACCAGAACCAAGTTCGTCTAATAGTACTAGGCTATTATCATTAGCTTTTTTAGTAATCTCTACAATGTTTTTCATATGAGCTGAAAAAGTACTAAGTGATTCTTGAATACTTTGCTCATCACCAATATCAGCAAAAATGTATGTGAATACGCAGATATTACTTCCTTCACTACATGGAATAGGAATACCTGAATATGCCATAAGAAGTAGCAAACCAAGAGTTTTCAAAGCAACAGTTTTACCACCAGTGTTAGGGCCAGTTATTAAAAGAGAAACATAGTCTTTTCCTAAGCCAATGTTTATAGGTACAACTTTATCTTTATCGATTAAAGGATGTCTTGCTTTATGCAAATCTACAAATTTTTCGTTATTAAGAATAGGCGTAATACCATTGATTTCTATGCCAAAATGAGCTTTGGCAAAAATTAGGTCAATGTTAGCAATTAAATTTAAGTCATTGTCCAATTCTGTAGTATAGGCATATAAAGAAGCAGATAATTGATGTAATATTTTTTCAATTTCCAAGTCTTCTTCAATTTTTATATGATTTATTTTGTTATTTAAATCAAATATACTAGTTGGCTCAATGTATAAAGTTGATCCACTGCTAGAAGTATCATGAACAAAGCCTTTTATGTAGCTTCTGTATTCCTCTTTAACGGGAATAACATAACGATTATTACGAATAGTAACAATTGGCTCCATTATGTATTTAGCATAAGTGCTAGAATGAATATAGCTATTTAATTTATCTTTAACTTCTTGTTCAAAATTTTTTCTATTTCTTCTTAAACTAGAAAGCTTTTTTGAAGCATTATCAGCAATAGTGCTTTCATCAATAATTTTGTCAAAAATACTTTTTTCAATTGAAGGATTAGAGTATAAAAGTGTAAAGTACTTTTCTAAATTTATAAAAGAAGATGTGTTATTATCATAAAAATACTCTTTTAATTCTCTTGCAATTTTTAAAAGCATACCAATATTAAGCAATCCTTTTATAGACAAAGTTTGATTGCTTTTTAATATTTTAATATATTTTTCTAATTCGTCTGTTTCATAAAAAGGTGGAGTACCTTTTTGATGTAAAAGAGTATCAGCCTCTTTAGTTTCATTAAGCAAAACATCAACTAGTTCAAAACTAAAACTAGGTTTCAAACTGTCACACAGATTTTTACCTAAATATGTTTTACAATGTTTCTCCAAAACATCAATAATTTCATTATATTCTAATTTATTTAAAATTGCTTCCATAATTAACCTCACACATCTATTATGCCATAAAATAGGGGAAAATACAAGAATGAAAGACACAGATAATGCAAATTTGTCAAATGATTTTTGCAAAAACACTTGCAATTGTTGGAAAAGTAGGGTATAATAATAACTGCATAACAAATTACTAGAAGAGTGGGAACAAATCCCACTCTTCTATCATGAAGAAGGGGATTTATAATGGAAGAAAAAATAGAAGCTTTAATTGGCAAAACAATTGAAGAATTAGGCTATGAACTATATGACGTTATTTACGAAAAAGAAGCACAAGACTATTATTTACGTATCTTTATAGATACATCTAAAGGAATTAGCCTAGATGACTGTGAAAAAGTAAATGATGCGATAAACCCTATACTAGATGAAGCAAACTATATAAAAGACCAATATTTTTTAGAAGTTTCTTCACCAGGAGTTGAAAGAAGATTAAGAAAAGATAAACACTTTGAAGCAAGTATAGGTCAAGAGGTTGAGGTTAGCCTATATAGTCCAATATCATTAAAACCAGAAGAAACTACTGAAAAAAAGAAAAAAGGTAATAAAAACACTACCAAAAATATTTCAGGAATTTTAAAAAGTTTTAATAAAGAAAATATAACATTAGAAATAGAACAAGAAGAAATAACAATTGAACGAAAAAACATATCAAATATAAAAATAAAATTTAATTGGTAATAAGGGAGGAATTTAAAAAAATGAAAAAGAAAGTAAGTGTACTTGCAATTGACAGCACAGAACTAATGATGGCATTAGAGGAGCTTGAAAAAGATAAAGGAATAAAAAAAGAAGCAATATTAGAATCAATAGAAACAGCTTTAGTAACAGCATATAAAAGAAACTTTGACTCAGAAGAAAATGTTAAAGTAACTATGGATGGAAAAACAGGTGAAATACACATATATGCTGTAAAAGATGTAGTAGAAGAAGTTGAAAATCCTAATACACAAATTTTATTAGCAGATGCTAAAAATATAGACAGTAAATTATTAGTTGGAGACAAAGCAGAAATAGAGCTTATGCCAAAGAACTTTGGTAGAATTGCCGCTCAAACTGCAAAACAAATTATAGTACAAAAAATTAGAGAAGAATCTAGAAACTTAGTATTTGACGAGTTCAATGAAAGAAAAGGAGAAATAGTTTCTGGTATAGTTCAAAAGGCAGATGGAAATATAGTTGTATTAGATTTAGGAAAATTAGAAGCTATTATGCCAGCAAAAGAGCAAATTCCAACTGAACATTATCATGTAAATGACAAAATTAGAGCCTATGTTATGAATGTAGAAAAAGGCTTAAAAGGTGCTCCTCAAGTTACTGTTTCAAGAGCTTGTAGTGATTTTGTTAGAAAACTATTTGAACTTGAAATTCCTGAAATTTATGAAGGAGTTATTGAGATAAAAAGTGTATCAAGAGATGCAGGAAATAGAAGCAAAGTAGCAGTATATTCACCAAATGAAAACATCGACCCAGTTGGTTCATGTGTTGGTCAAAAAGGAATTCGTATTCAAAACATTATAAATGAACTAAATGGAGAAAAAATTGATGTTATTGAGTGGAACGCAGATCCAGCAATATACATTTCAGCAGCATTATTACCAGCACAAGTTATGGCAGTTGATGCACATGAAGAAGAAAAATTTGCACAAGTAATTGTACCAGATGATCAATTATCATTAGCAATAGGTAAATCTGGTCAAAATGCTAGATTAGCAGCAAGATTAACAGGCTGGAAAATAGACATCAAGAGTGAAACTCAATTTAGAGAGATGTTAGCTAAGCAACAAGAAGAAACAGAAGAAGTAGAAGAATAAAAAGGAAGTGAACATTTTGAAAAAGATACCTACTCGTACTTGCATTGGATGCGGAGAACAAAAGCCTAAAAATGAGCTTATACGTATTGTAAAAAATCAAACAGGAGAAATAAAAGTTGACAAAATAGGTAAATTATCAGGTAGAGGCGCATATATATGTGATAATTCAGAATGTTTAGAAAAAGCAATACGTTCTAAAAAAATAGAAAAAGCTTTTGAAATGAAAATAGAAGAGAATATTTACGAAGATTTGAAAAATACTATAAATCAAGGAGTATAGATTTGGTTAATAATCAAAAAATATGTGGCTTGTTGGGACTAGCAACTAGAGCAGGAAAAATAGTAGCTGGAACTGATGCTTGTCTACAAGAAATAGAAAAACATAATGTAAAATTGTTAATATTAGCGGTAGATTCAGCCGATAGAACAAAAAAAGTATTTAATGAAAAGTGCAAAGAATTCAATATTACTGTGTATGAAGGTTTAACGATTGATGAAATTAGTAATTCAATTGGAAAACCAAACAAAGCTGTAGTAGGAATTAAAGATAAAGGCTTTGCACAGGCGATAAACAAAATAATTAGTGGGGGTGAAATGATTGGGTAAACTTAAAGTACATGAACTTGCAAAAGAATTAGGTTTAGAAAGTAAACAACTAATTGCAAAAGCAAAGGAAGTAGGAATTGAGGTAACAAGTCATTTGAGTTCTTTAGAAGAAGAACAAGTTAGCAAAATAAGAGAAATTTTTGGAAAGAAAGAAAATAAGGGAGTAAAAACACAAAAAAATATGGAGCAAGAAAAAAACAAAGAAAAGAAAGAAAAAACTACAAAAAAGGATGCAACACCAGTTATTATAAGACGTGAAGTTATATTAGCTGATGAAGATAAACAAGAAAAGAAACAAGAAAAAACAGAAAGAAAAGATGTTGGCTTTGTAGAAAGAAAGAACAACAAAGACTTTAATATTGTATATAGAAAACAACAAGTAAAGCCAATGACTGTAAGTGAATTATTTGGATTAAAGCCAAATAAAAAAGAAGAAAAAGTTCCAGAAGTAGTTGAAAAACAACCAGAAGAGCCAAAAGTAGAAGAAAAAAAAGAAGAGGTTAAACCAAAAGTTAAGCCGGAAATTAAACAAGAACCAAAACCTGTAGAAAATAAACCTACAGTTACTTCAAGTACAGAAAATAAGCCAAATTACCCTAATCGTGAAAGAAATAATCAATACCAAAATAATCGTTATGATAACCGTAACAACAATTCAGAAGGTTATCAAAACCGTTATGACAATCGCCAAAACAGATTTGGAAATCGCCAAAACAACGGAAATTATGATAATAGACCAAGAGATAACAGATTTGAAAATCGTCAAGGAGATAATAGGTTTAATAATAATCGCCAAAATGGAGATAATAGATTTAACAATAGAAATGGTCAAAGACCATTTAACAGAAATAACAATGGTAGACCATTAGACAATTATGGAATTGACAAAAATATTAAAGATATAATGTCTACAGAAATAATAGAAAAAGAAGATAAGAGAGACATTAGTACAAGAGCAATTGACAAAGAAAAAGCAAATCGTTATGAAGATAATAAAGCTAAAAAAGGAACTAAAGCAAAGAAAAATGATCGCTTTAGTGAAGAATTTAACGAAGGAAAACTAAAAGATTTAAAACAAGTTGACAAATTATCTCATATGTTTAATGAACAAGATGGTGGAATGCTTGACTACTATGACTTAACAACAGCTAGAGGAAAGAAAAATAAACGTAAACCACAAAGAGATGAAGAAAGAACAAAACAAAAAATATTTGAATTAACAGAAATTACAATTCCTGAAATGATTACTGTAAAAGACTTAGCTGCTGAAATGAAAAAAACTAGTGGAGAAGTTATTAAAAAACTATTCAATTTAGGAATTATGGCTACAATAAATAATACAGTAGATTTTGATACAGCATTCCTAGTAGCACAGGAATTTGGAATAACAGCAAATAAAAAAGAAGAAGTAAAAGAAGAAGACATTTTATTTGATGATACAGAAGATTCAGCAGACGAACTAGAACCAAGACCACCAGTAGTTGTTGTAATGGGACACGTAGACCATGGTAAAACATCACTTCTAGATGCAATTCGTAGCACAAATGTTATTGAAGGAGAAGCAGGAGGAATTACTCAACACATTGGTGCATATAAAGTAAATATAAATGGTAGAGAAATAACATTCTTAGATACGCCCGGTCATGAGGCATTTACAGCAATGCGTGCTAGAGGTGCTCAAATTACTGACATTGCAATACTTATAGTTGCAGCTGACGATGGTGTTATGCCACAAACGGTTGAAGCTATAAACCATGCAAAAGCAGCAGAAATACCAATTATAGTAGCTGTAAATAAAATTGATTTGCCAGGTGCAAATGTAGAAAAAATAAAACAAGAGTTAATGGAATATGAACTAGTTCCAGAAGAATGGGGTGGAGATACAATTTATGTTCCAATATCTGCTAAAAAGAAAATAAACATAGATAATTTACTAGAAATGGTATTATTAGTAGCAGACATGAAGGAATTAAAAGCAAACCCTAACAAACAAGCTAAAGGAACAGTTATAGAAGCAAGATTAGATAAGTCAAAAGGACCTATTGCATCAATGCTTGTGCAAAGAGGAACATTAGACGAGGGTGACACAATAGTTGTTGGTAAATCTATAGGTAGAATTCGTGTAATGAAAAATGATAAAGGTCAAAAAATTAAAAAGGCTGGACCATCTACACCAGTGGAAATAATGGGATTAACAGAAGTACCAGAAGCTGGAGATACTTTCTATGAAGTAAAAGACGAAAAAATGGCTAAACATTTAATAGAAAGAAGAAAACGTCAAGAGAGAGAACAAATTATAAACGAAAACAGCAAGGTAACTTTAAGTAATCTATTTGAAAAAATGGAAAGCGAAAACTTAAAACAATTAAACATTATAGTAAAAGCAGATGTACAAGGTACAGCTCAAGCATTAAAACAATCACTTGAAAAATTATCAAATGACGAAGTAAAAGTTAAGGTAATACATGCTGTAGCAGGAGCTGTAACAGAATCTGATGTTCAACTTGCAAAAGCAGGTAAATGTATAATTATTGCATTTAATGTAAGACCGGTTAACACTGCAAAAGATATGGCAGAAAAAGAGGGAGTAGAAATTAAACAATACTCAGTTATCTACCAAGCAATTGAAGATGTTGAGGCAGCGATGAAAGGCATGCTAGACCCAATTTACGAAGAAAAAGTAATAGGCAATGCAGTTGTAAGGCAAACTTTCAAGGTTTCAGGAGTTGGAACAATTGCTGGTGCATATGTACTTGACGGAAAAATTGAAAGAAATGCAGGAGTTAGAGTAATACGTGAAAATGTAGTTATACATGATGGAAAACTAATATCATTAAAACGTTTCAAAGATGATGCAAAAGAAGTTACTAAAGGCTTTGAATGTGGTCTTCAAATTGAAAATTATAATGATGTTAAAGAAGATGACACATTAGAATTTTACGTAATGGAAGAAGTTAAACGTTAAAAGGAGAGAATACAATGCCAAAAAATGAGGCAAGACTTAATAGAGTTAATGAAGAATTAAAAAAGGAGATTAGCCGTGTACTTACTTTTGAGCTTAAAAACTCAAAAGTAACAGGGCTAGTTAGTGTAACAAAAGCTAAAATAACACCTGACTTTAAATATGCTAAAGTTTATGTAAGTATTTTAAATTCTAAAAGCATTGGCAAAACAATGGAAGGACTAAAAGAATCTTCAGGTTTCATTCGTAGTCAAGTTGCAAAAAACATAAACTTAAGAATTACACCAGAGCTTATATTCGAACTAGACGATTCTTTAGAATATGGAGCTAAAATTGATAGCATATTAAATGAGTTAAAGAAAAATAATTAGAATAGAGGTATAAAATGACTTTAGATAATATTTTAGAACAAATAAATAAAGCAGAAAAAATAGTAATATTGACACATGAAAATCCAGATGGAGACGCAATGGGTAGTAGTTTAGCAATGTATCAAGCATTAAAGAACTATGGTAAAAATCCAGATATAATAATTCCAGAGCATCCAAGAGCATTTAACTGTTTACCATGTATTGATGAAATCAAAACAGAAAGTGATATAGATCAATATGATTTAGCAATATCACTAGACTGTGCATCTATAAAAATGTTAAATGGATTTGCTAAATACTTTGAAAATGCAAAAGTTAAAGTATGTATAGATCATCACGGAACAAACACAATGTTTGGAGACCATAACTATGTAAATCCAGATGCACCAGCATGTGCACAAATACTATTAGTAATTTTAGAATACTTTGGTATAGAGATTACTAAAGAAATTGGAACATGTATATTAACAGGAATTATAACAGATACAGGTGGCTTTAAATATCAAGGAGTTACAGCTGAAACTTTTGAATTTGTTGCATGGCTTTTAAATAAAGGAGTTAATGTATCAAAAGTATATCACCAAGTGTTACAAACAAAAACAAAGCCAAACTTTGAATTACATAGAATTGCAAATAATAGAATAGAATTTTTGGCAGATGGAAAAATTGCATATACATATATAACCAAAGAAGATGAAGAAAAAGTACATGCTGAGAGTGGAGACCATGAGGGAATTGTTGAAATAGGTAGAGATGTTGAAGGAGTTGAAGTTTCAATATTTATACGTCAAACAGAAAAAGGTTGTAAAATATCACTTCGTTCTAATGAATATGTAAATGTATCAGATGCTTGTGTGGTATTTGGCGGTGGAGGACACCCGAGAGCAGCAGGTTGTACAATCCAAGGAACTATAGAACAAGCAAAAGAAAAAGTAATAAAAGAAGTAATGAGATTACTTTAAAAAAATATAAACTACAAAAGATTTTAAAATTATACTAAATCTTATTGTAGTTTTTATTTTTACTAATTGAAAGAAGTATTTAGAAATGGAGAATCAATATGGAATATTCGGAGAAATTAAAAAAACAGGTTGTTGGATGTATTAAAAACGGTATTTCACTTGAAATTATATCAAAGGAATTAGAAATTGATATTGAAACATTAGGCAAATGGCAAGAGGAGTTTGAAAAACAAGTTGAAATTAGTAAAGAGATAAAGAGACTTATTAAATTAAAGTATTATACAGAGGCATATAGATTAACAGGTAAATATCCAAACAGCAGAGTTATAATGTCTCAAAGATGTGCTATTTTAATAAAACAAGGAAGGTTAGAAGAAGCAAAGGAAATAGGTGCAAGGTTTGAAAATTATGCACCAATCCAGAGTCAAATGGTAACAATAGCAATTAGCGAAGGAAGACTAGAAGACGCAAAAGCAATAGGCGCAAGGTTTAAAGATAATGCACCAATTCAAAGCCAAATGATAACAATAGCAACGCAAGAAGGAAGACTGGAAGAAGCAAAAGTGATAGGTGCAAGGTTTGAAGATTATGCATCGATCCAGAGTCAAATGGTAACAATAGCAATTAGCGAAGGAAGACTAGAAGACGCAAAAGCAATAGGCGCAAGGTTTAAAGATAATGCACCAATTCAAAGCCAAATGATAACAATAGCAACGCAAGAAGGAAGACTGGAAGAAGCAAAAGTGATAGGTGCAAGGTTTGAAGATTATGCATCAATCCAGAGTCAAATGGTAACAATAGCAATCAGAGAGGGAAGATTAGAAGAAGCAAAAGCGATAGGTGTGAGATTTAAAAATTATGCACCAATCCAGAGTCAAATGTTAACAATAGCAATTAGAGACAGAAGACTAGAAGACGCAAAAGCAATAGGTGCGAGGTTTGAAAATAATGTAGCAATACAAAGTCAAATGATAACAATAGCAGTACAAGAAGGAAAAATAGAAGAAGCAAAGGCAATAGGTGCGAGATTTGAAAATAATGCAGCAATTCAAAACCAAATGATAACAATAGCAATACAAGAAGGAAGACTAGAAGAAGCAAAAGCGATAGGTGCGAGATTTAAAAATTATGCACCAATCCAGAGTCAAATGATAACAATAGCAGTACAAGAAGGAAGAATAGAAGAAGCAAAGGCAATAGGTATTAGGTTTGAAAACGATGCGGCAATCCAGAGTCAAATGATAACAATAGCAATGAAAGCAGGAAGAATAGAAGAAGCAAAGGCAATAGGTGTTAGATTTGAAAACGATGCACCAATCCAAAGTCAGATGGTAACTATAGCAATGCAAGAGGGAAAATTAGAAAATGCAAAAGCAACAGGCGAAAGTTTTAAAGATTATGCACCAATACAGAGTCAAATGAAAAAAATTCAAATGCAAGAAAATAGAATAGAGGAAACTTTGGATAAAGAACCTATAACTGCAACAGAAAGAGAAAATCTATTAAATGAAATAAAGACTAAAATTTATTATGGCAGTGTAGATGGAGAATTGCTAGAGCAAATACAACAGAGTCAAATACTTTCACAATATGAAAAAACGGTTATTTTGTTAGCAATATGTGAAAAACAAAAAATGTCAACAAGAGTTAAACAAATCGCTTCCGGATTTGAAAGTGATGACCAAATGCAAAATAAAACTATTAAGCAAATAATGGAAAGAAATAAAAATAAAAAACCAAGAATATTCCCATGGGAATTTTACAATGATATTTTGAATTGGAAATTAGATAAAGAATTATCAGCAAAATTTGAAAAAGAAAGAGAAACAGAAGAAAGATGAATGGAAATTTAATAGTTAATAATACCAAACTATATATTTAAAATCATAAAAGAATATTTTTTTATGGAGAAATGTTATGGAATATATACAAGAAATAGAAGGACAAGCCCAGCAACTAAAAAATGTTAGCAAAGAAATAAGAAAGAAAATAAGGCTAGGAAAATTAAATGAAGCATATAGATTGACAGTTCAATATCCAAATGATTTAATTATTATATCACAAAGATGTACTATTTTAATAAAACAAGGAAGACTAGAAGAGGCCAAAATAATAGGAAAACAATTTGAAGACGATCCAATAATACAAAGTCAAATGGTAATAATAGCAATGCAAGAAGGTGACATAGAAAGGGCAAAAGCAATAGGAGAAAGATTTGAAGATAATGAAGCAGTACAAAGTCAAATGATAACAATAGCAATACAGGAAGAACGACTAGAAGATGCAAAAGCAATAGGAGAAAAATTTAAGGACAATTCAGTAATTCAAAATCAGATGATAACAATTGCAATACAAGAAGGACGACTAGAAGAAGCAAAAGCGATAGGAGCAAGATTTAAAAAATATGAACCTATTCAGAGACAAATAATGACAATAGCAATACATCAAGGAGATATAGAAAGAGCTAGAGAAATATTAAGTGAATTTGGCAATTTAAGAAGAATGAGATTGCAGTTTGAGAAAGAATTGAAAACGAGAAGAAATATACATACAAATAACCATCAAGGTGCTAGAGCGTCAACAAATAGACGATTACTAAATCAAATAAAAACTAGACTTTATTATAATAAAATAGATGCAGAAGTGATAGAACAGATTAGCAGTAGTGAAGAATTGACTGAATATGAAAGGACAGTTATTCTATTAGCAATATGTGAAAAACAAAAAATGCCAACAAGGGCTAAACAGATTGCTTCGAAATTTGAGAGTGATGACCAAATGCAAAATAGAACTATTAAACAAATAATTGAAAGAGCCAAAAATAAAAATCCAAAAATATTTCCATGGGAATTCTATGATGGTACTTTGAAATGGGAATTAGATAAAAAGTTATCGCAAAAATTTGAAGAAGAAAGAGAAACAGAAGAAGGATATATTAAATAGTTAAAAATGGAGTAGCAATATGGAATATTCAGAGGAATTTAAGGAGCAGACTGCTAAATGTATTAACAAAGGTGTTTCGATTGAAATTGTATCAAAAGAATTAGAAATTGATATTGAGACATTACATGAGTGGCAAGAAGAGTTTGAAAAACAAGTTGAAACCAGCAAAGAAATAAAGAAACTTATCAAATTAAAATATTATACAGAGGCGTATAAATTAACAGCGAAATATCCAAACAATGGAATTATAATGTCTCAAAGATGTACTATTTTGATTAGAAAGAAAAGATTTGAAGAAGCAAAAGCGATAGGCGCAAGATTTGAAGACTATGAGCAAATCCAAAGTCAAATGGTAAAAATAGCAATACAAGAAGGGAACATTGAAAGGGCAAAAGAGATAGGAGCAAGATTTGGAAATAATGCACCAATCCAAAGCCAGATGATAACAATAGCAATACAAGAAGGAAGACTAGGAGACGCAAAAGTAATAGGTACAAGGTTTGAAGATAATGCAATAATCCAAAGTCAAATGATAACAATCGCAATGCAAGAAGGAAAACTAGAAGATGCAAAAGCAATAGGGTCAAGGTTTGAAGATAATGTACCAATCCAAAGTCAAATGATGACAATCGCAATACAAGAAGGAAGACTAGAAGAGGCAAAAGCAATAGGAACGAGATTTGAAGATGATTCACTAATCCAAAGTCAAATGATAACAATAGCAATACAAGAAGGAAGACTAGAAGACGCAAAAGTAATAGATACAAGGTTTGAAGATAATGCAATAATCCAAAGTCAAATGATAACAATAGCAATACAAGAGGAAAGATTAGAAGATGCAAAAGCGATAGGTGCAAGATTTGAAGGATGTGAGACAATCCAAAGCCAAATGATAACAATAGCAATACAAGAAGGAAGATTAGAAGAAGCAAAAGAAATAGGTGCTAGATTTGAAGATGATGTAACAATTCAAAGTCAAATGATAACAATAGCAGTACAAGAAGGAAATTTAGAAAAAGCAAGAGTAATAGGAGCAAGGTTTGAAAACAATGCACCAATCCAAAGCCAAATGATAACAATAGCAATACAAGAGGGAAGATTAGAAGACGCAAAAGCGATAGGTGCAAGATTTAGAGAATACTCACCAATCCAAAGTCAAATGATAACAATAGCAATACAAGAAGGAAATTTAGAAGAGGCGAAAGTAATATGTGCTAGTTTTAAAGATGATGCGCTAATACAAGATCAAATGAAAAGAATTCAAATGCAAGAGAATAAAGGAAAGAAAAGAGTAGATGAAAACTTAATTACTATAAAAAGAAGAGAGCTGTTAAATGAAATAAGGACTAAAATCTATTATGATAAAATTGATTCTAAGCTAATAGAACAGATTGGAAAAAGTGAAGAATTAACTGAATATGAAAGGACAGTTATTCTATTAGCAATATGTGAAAAACAAAAAATGCCAACAAGGGCTAAACAGATTGCTTCGAAATTTGAGAGTGTTGACCAAATGCAAAATAGAACTATTAAACAAATAATTGAAAGAGCCAAAAATAAAAATCCAAAAATATTTCCATGGAAATTCTATGATGGTACTTTGAAATGGGAATTAGATAAAAAATTATCACAAAAATTTGAAGAAGAAAGAGAAACAGAAGAAAGATGAATGGAATTTTAATTGTTAATAAGCCAAAACAATATACATCGCATGATGTAGTGACAAAAGTTAAAAAAATATGTGAAGAAAAAGTCGGGCATACAGGTACATTGGATCCAATGGCAACTGGTGTGTTACCTCTATTATTAGGGCAAGGAACAAAGCTTTCAAAATATTTAATAAATCATAACAAAACTTATATAGCTACAATACAGCTGGGACAAAAAACAGACACACTAGACAGTGAAGGCAATATAATAGAAGAAAAAAGTGTTAATGTATCAGCTTTTAATAAGAAAAAAATACAACAAACGCTAGAAACGTTAACAGGGAAGCAAGTACAAACTCCGCCAATGTATTCAGCGATTAAGGTAAATGGAAAAAAACTATATGAATATGCAAGAAAAGGTGTGGAGGTAGAAATACCAAAAAGAGAAATAGAAATATATAGTATTGAATTATTGAACATAAGCGAAAAAGACAAAACAATTGAATTTAAAGTACATTGTTCAAAGGGTACATATATTAGGACATTATGTGAGACAATTGCAGAAAAACTAGAAACAATAGGCTATATGAAAGATCTTAATAGAATTCAAGTGGGGCAGTTTGAGTTAGAACAAGCAGTAACAATTGAAGATATAGAAGAAAATAAAGACAATAAAAAATTTTGGAATGAGCATGTAATAACAATGCAAAAATTCTTTGAGAATTATCCAATTACTGAATTGCAAGAGGGAAAATTAAATTTATTTTTAAACGGAGTACAGTTAACAAATAATAAGCCGGATGGGCTATATCAAATAAAAGTAAACAATGCTGTTATAGGTATTGGAGAAATTAGAAACAACTTATTAAAAAGAGAAATAATATACTAAAAAAGGGGCTATAAAAAGCCTCTTTTTTAGTAGAAATAACAATTATTAAATTCTACCTCTTGAGAATAACTTCCATCATAAATATTTTTACTATTATCCTCATTTTGCAAAGGTATTTGTAAATGTATTGGATACATATATTCTTCATTTGAGTTTGTAACAATATGAATAGTAAATGTAACTTCATTTTTTATAGAAGATAAAGGAATAGAAGCACGTTTTAATATACTACCATCAAAAGCTAATTTTTCTTCTATATTAGTAATAGTGTGATTTGTTTTAATATTTGAGTTTAAATATCTAAGAGTTATAGGCAAAATCAAATTCTTATCAATACTAGGTTCGTATACTAGATTGTTAAGTAAAGTTTCTTTATCATCAACTATATTAAAATCAATCTTGCTTTGCTGTTCTGCAGGATTAGTAAGGTCTTCATTAGAAATCAATCCAAAGTTTAAAATAGGAATATAACTTAAGCTTAAAGTTCCTGTGTTATTATTTGAAAAACTTATATTATCAATATAAATTTTCGATATACTATACTTAGGCGAAGTATCAACTACCTGTAAATTAGAATTAGCTAAATTATTAGTTAAATCATTATTAACATTGTTTATACTTAAACCTAAAGCAATATCTGTATATTGACTAACATTTATATCCCACATAGCTTTTCCTTCTGTATTATTTATTCCACTTGCACTACTATAACAGTAAATTTTTGATAAAGAAAAAACGGAAGATTTGTTAGCAAAGTTAGACAGCTCATCTGTAAATTTATTTCTACCTAACCAATTTGGAATAACAAAAAATGATAATGCAATTATTACGATTAAACTACACAAAATTAGTAAAAGCCTTATCCAGTTTGCTTTAAAAAATTTCATAAAACCATTATTTTTTTTCATAAAGACTCCTAAAATATTTTATAAAATTAAGATACCATAAATTACAAAAAAAGAAAATAGTTTAGAAAAAAAACTATTGAAAAATTTGAGTGGTTATAATATTATAAACATAAATAATTGAAAAAGGGGAAATATTATGTCGAAAATTAAAGAATTAGTTATAAGAATGGCTAAAAGCTACCAAAATAGTTTTAAGAAGTACACAGCTACAAACATATTAATAATATTAACCACATTATTATTTCTATTTACGTTTGATAATTTGAACCAAACAATAGCAGATATATTATTAATAGCAGTTCTATCTGGTGTAGGTTTTTTTACCTGTGAAACGTATTTTAAGAAGAAGTGGCAAAGAGTAGTATCGTATGTAGTAAGTATAGTAATAGCAATTATATTTAAATTAAATATAATGAATTTAAGTGCAAGAATTTACGCAGGATATATATTGGTAGTGTTTTTGATTGGATTAATAAAAGTAATAAAAAACACAGAAGTAGATATAGGAGAATACATTGTAAAGGTAATTAAAAATATTTTTTATGTTGAAATTGTATATGCAATTTTAAATGTAGGTATTACATTGATTTTGATAATATTTATGACTTTAATATTAAATGGTCAGGATAGTTCTGAAGTATTGTGGAAACTACAGATAGCACTACTTGGATTATTTTTGCTACCGGCAAGTTTGGTTGCTATAACAAAAATAAAAGGTGATGTTTCAAAATTTATAAAGGTAATTATGTTATACATAATGTTACCATTAACAATAATTGCTACAGTGATAATTTACATATATATGGCAAAAATATTTATAATAAGAGAAATACCATCAAATTCAATATTTAGAATATTAACAGGACTATTTATAGTTGCGTTCCCAGTATGGACAAGTATATATACATTTAGAGAACAAACAAAATCAGTAGAAAAAGTTTGCAAAATATTACCGATATCATTTATTCCATTTATATTATTACAAACATATTCAATATATGCTCGTATCCATGAGAATGGACTTACTCCAACTAGATATATAGGAGTAGCATTTATAATATTTGAGGCAATAGCAATTTTCTTTTCACTATATAAAAATAGAAGACATTTAATCCACACTATAACAACAGCCACTGTACTAATAACAATATCTACAATATTACCAATTGTGAACATGGAAACAGCGTCTTATATATGTCAGGCAAATAGATTAAAAAATGCATGGAAACCAAATCAAACATTTAATCAACTTTCAGATGAGAATAAAGATGTAGCTAAAAGTGCATATAATTACTTGATGAGAAAAGATGACTCAAGTAATTATATTCCAAATTATGCGAATGGCGAAGAATTAAGAAAGAATAACACAAATGATAATGACTATTATTATGAACGATATGAGTATATTGATTATTCAGGAGTAGATGAGGAATTTATACAAATTGAAGGATATAGAAGAATGAAACCAGTTAGTACATCAGAAAGTAGACAAGAACTCTACAATATGAAAAATATTAAACTAACAAAATCAGGTACATTTGACATTAGATATTATTTATCTCGAATAATAGAAAATGCTAAAATAAGTGAAATAAATGCACAAAAATATATAGAAACAAATAATATAATAAAAATAGATGAAGATACAGACTTCTATATAACTAATTTAAACTTGTCATATAAAGCTTCAGGAACAGTATATATAAACTATTTCACGATGAGTGGATATATATTACAAAAATAAAATAATGAAATTTGGCAAAAAAAGTAATTGTAATTTTATAAGCTTTGTGGTAATATATATATATAACAAATAAATAAGATATTAATTTTCCCTGCATAGTGCGTGTAGACTGGAATTTTAGAACCAACAAATTCTAAACGGGAATCTGCCTTTGAGTGTGGCGTGTAGGCTTATACAAATTTATAAGAAACCCAGGAGCATTCAACAAGATACCCACCTGTGTAAGCAGGTCCTTAAAATTTCATTCACCTTACGGCTAAGGCGGGGCTTTTTATTGTATAGAAAAAATATAAGATTTCTGCGTATATAACAAGGTTAGGCTACATTAGTTTTGCCCGAGCAACGCAAGTGGCATGTATTTCGCACTTGCATCGAAGGAATACTTAGCAAAATGCCTTTCTTATTAAACAAAATGTCGAAATTTGACATACGATTTTACTTGCAAAATGCAATTAAGTATAGTATAACAATACTAACTTAGTTGCATTTTTTAGTGCAGTAAAATTTAATGAATTTGCATATGCAATGCAATAACTATTTTCTAATTTAAAGTTTTTAATTATTAAATTTCAATCTCAATGTAATTATCCTAAATAGAATCAAAGTTATTTTTAATCTTTAAGTTTATTCAATATGTTATTAACTCTATAAAAATTAAAATCTTAAAATTTCCACAAACAAAGAAAATATAAATTAGCAAGAAGGAGAGGTGTATTTTTGTGCAAAAATGTAACTAAAATACAAATTTAAAGGAGAATATATATGGAACAACCAAAACAAGACAAAAAAATCAAGAGGTATCCACCAAAGATGGATATAATATTTCAAGCAATATTTGGCGAAGTAGGGAGTGAAAATATAACAAAAGACTTTCTAGAAAAGATATTAAAAAGAAAAATAGAAAAGATATCACTAGACAAAAATACAATATTAAGACGAGAGCTAAAAGACGATAAATTAGGAGTACTTGATATAGTAACAGAACTAGAAGGAAAAGAAAAATGTAACATCGAAATGCAGCTAATAGACAAAAACAATATCATTGAAAGAATGTTATATTACTGGTCTAAAATGTACACAAAACAAATTAAAGCAGGAGACAATTATAATAAACTAGAAAAAACAATAGTAATACTAATAGCAGATTTTAATATAAAAGGATTAGAAGAAGTAGAATATCATAGTACATGGAAGATAATAGAGACTAATAGTGTCAAAAAGTTAATATTGACAGATAAATTCGAGCTTGATATAATTGAATTATCAAAAATAAAGGGTAGAGAAAACGAAAAAGATCAACTATTAGACTGGCTAATATTCTTAGAAAACCCGGAGAGTGAGAGGGTGATACAAAAAATGGAAGAAAACGAAAACCTAAAAGAAGCAGTAGAAAAATTAGATAGAATAAGTGAAGACGAAAAAATGCAAAGAATAATAGAATTAAGAGAAAAAGCAATAAGAGACGAACATGCAATATATGAAAAAGGCGTTGATGATGGAATTGAAAAAGGAATAACAAAAGGTGCAAAACAAGAAAAACTACAAATAGCAGAAAATATGTTAAAAGAAGGAACATCTATTGAATTTATTGAAAAAGTTACAGGGTTAACAAAGGAAGAAATAGAAAAAATTAATATAAAGTAAGCAAAAAAATAATGCTAGGCAAGAACATGTTAAATATGTTCTTGCCTAAAATTATATAACCTTGACAAGCTATTTTGAGATTTGTATAATAGAATCACTAACAAACTGTAGGAGAAAATAAATGAGGCAAATAGAGGTATTAAAATTAGGAGAGAATGTTTTAAAAAAAGAAAATATACAAGATTCACATATAAAGGCAAGTATATTGTTACAATATGTTTTAAAACAAACTAAACAAGAGTTAATTATTAACAGCGAAGATATAGTAGAACCATCAAAGGTGAAAGAATATAATAACTACCTACAAGAAATAATAAAAGGCACTCCAATACAATACATAACAAAACATCAGCAATTTATGGCACTTGATTTTTATGTAGATGAAAATGTACTAATTCCACAGCCTGATACAGAAGTTTTAGTAGAAGAGGGTATCAAAATCATAAAAGAACAAAATATGGAAGTGCTAGATTTGTGTACTGGAAGTGGAGCAATAGCAATTTTGATAGCACATTATTGCCAAAACTCAACAGTAACAGCAACAGATATAAGCCAAGAGGCGCTTGAGGTAGCAAGAAAAAATGCAAATTCAAATAATGTGAATATAGAATTTATAGAATCCAATTTATTTGATAAACTAACAGAAAGAAGTTTTGATATAATACTTTCAAATCCACCATATATTGAAACAGACATAATAAAAACACTAGAAAAAGATGTACAAGCTGAACCGCATCTTGCTTTAGATGGTGGAAAAGATGGATTAGAGTTCTATAAAAAAATTCTAAATGAAGCACATGAATATTTGAAAACAAATGGATACCTAATGCTAGAAATAGGATACAATCAAGGCAATGCGGTTATAAATCTAGCACATAAAAATTTAAGGCTAATAACAAAACAGCCAATAAAAGACTTAGCTGGAAACGATAGAGTGGTGATTTTTCAAAAGGAGGGTTAGTATGTCATTTTCAAGTGAAGTAAAAGAAGAAATAAGCAAACTAAGCAATTTAGCTAACAAAGAAGTTGTTAAATTTGAATTGCTTGGATATTTAAGCTCAAATAATATAACAATAGAGAAAAATAAGATAAAGTTTTCAACTGAAAGTGAATATAATATTAACCGCTTTAGTAAGTTATTAAACAATTTACAATATACAAACCACAATATCGAAATGATAGGAAAAAAGTTTTGCATTAGTGTAAATAAACCGGAAATTCCAGAAGCTATGTATGACAACACAATAACATTTAAAAATATAATCGAACAGATCAATAATCAGGAATTGCTGGAAAAAGCATTTGTAAGAGGAAGTTTTTTAGGAGGAGGCTCAATTAACAATCCTAAAAACACATATCATTTGGAGATAACATTTTCATCAGAAGAAAATTCAAATATAGTGCAAGAAATATTGAATAAATATGAAATACAGTTCAAGAATATGGAAAAGAAGAACGGATATGTACTATATACAAAAGATGGAGATGAGATATCAAAATTTTTAGCACTGATTGGAGCAAATAGTTCTGTACTTAAATTTGAAGAAGTACGAGTGTATAGAGATATTAGAAATAATGTAAATAGAAAAGTAAATTGTGAAACAGCTAACCTAAATAAAACTTTGAATGCAGCATTAAAACAAATAGAAGATATTAAATATTTAAAACAAATTGGTCAATTTGATAAAATGCCTGAACAACTACAAGAAATAGCAAACCTAAGATTAGAAAATCCAGAAGCATCATTAGTAGAAATAGGACAAATGCTATCAAAACCAATAGGAAAGTCAGGAGTAAATCACCGCTTTTACAACATAGAACAATTTGTTTCTAAATTTAAACAATGACAGTTATACTTTTTAAAGTTTGGCACATCATTCAATTCGGCATGTCGCTTGCACTTTATAATAATAAATTTATTTACTTTTGAACGTATCTAAATTAGTAGAGTAGGCACAGCGACTTTGACATATATTTTTTCGTGCTTTAGTCGAGAAAAAATATATTCAAAGTGCAAGCGACGTGCCAAACAAGAAGAACGTATAATTTAGGAAAGGAAGAAACTTATGCGAAGAAAACAAATTGGACTATACATCCACATTCCATTTTGCAAACAAAAATGTAGCTATTGTGATTTTTGTTCATATGCAGAAAAACAAGATTTAATTTCAAAATATATAAAATGTTTGCTACAAGAAATTAAAGAGGTAGGAAGCAATAATAGAGCTGACTTTGAAAATGGAAAAGACGATTTGTTTTCTGTTAAAACTATATACATTGGTGGAGGCACTCCTTCACTAATAGAAAGCAAATATATAGTTCAAATTATGGAAGAAATAAAATCGAATTTTGAGCTTGATGAAAACACTGAAATTACAATAGAAGTTAATCCAGGAACAGTTATATTAGAAAAATTAGAGGATTATAACAAAGCAGGAATAAACAGATTAAGTATAGGACTACAGTCTACACATGAGCATTTGCTAAAAGAAATTGGAAGAATACATACATATTTAGACTTTTTAGACACTTTTAGATTTGCAAGAGAAGCGGGATTTGAAAATATAAATGTAGATTTAATGATAGGACTTCCAAATCAAACATTAGCAGAAGTGCAAGATTCAATTGAAGAAATAGTATCAATGGAACCTGAGCATATTTCCGTATATTCATTGATATTAGAAGAAGGTACACCATTATTTAAAAAGGTGGAAGAAGGACTAGAACTACCAGATGAAGAATTAGAAAGAAAAATGTATTGGGCTGTAAAGCAAATTTTAGAAGCAAATGGATATAATCACTATGAAATATCTAATTTTGCAAAACAAGGTTATGAGTCAAAACACAATTTAGACTGTTGGAACCAAAAAGAATATATAGGCTTTGGAGTAGCAGCACATTCATATACAAATGGAATAAGATATTCAAATATAGAAAACTTAGAACAGTATATAAAAAATTACGAAGAGGACAAAACAGAAGAAAATTTAGTATTCCATGAAAAGCAAGATATGGAAGCAATGCAAAAAGAATATATGCTACTAGGATTAAGAAAAATAGATGGAGTTAGCATACAAGAATTTAAAATAAAATTTGTAGCAAATCCAGTATTTTTATATCATGACAAACTAGAAAAACTAGTAAATGAAGACTTGGTAGAAATAGATGGAGACCAAATTAAACTAACCAACAAAGGCTTAGACTTAGCAAATATAGTATGGGAAGAATTTGTCTAAAATTTTTCCCATTTTCACATAAATTTCACATAATTTTTTAGCAATATGTATTGACAATTGCTAAAAATGGATATAATATATATGCAGTTTAGCAGACAATAACTAAGAGTGCTAAAACATATAAAGAGTTAGAAGGTGAAAATGTGTTAGATGATAGAAAAAAACAGATCTTACAAGCAATAATAGAAGAATATATTAACACAGCAGAACCTGTTAGCTCAGGAGCACTAGTACAAAAATATAATTTAGATTATAGTAGTGCAACAATTAGAAATGAAATGGCAGACTTAGAAAAAAGTGGTTACTTAGATAAGCCACATACATCAAGTCGGTAGAGTTCCATCAGCAAAAGGTTACAGGTTATATGTAGACGAACTATTAAAAGATGATGACATCAGCTTAGAAGAAATAAAATACATACAATCTAAATTAGAAACTAGAGTTAATGAAATAGAAGAGCTAACTAAAATAGCTACAAATACCTTGTCAGAGGTTACACACTATACATCCGTTGCAATAGGACCAAGAACTAATTTACAAAATATAGAAGAGGTAAAATTTGTTCTTTTAGGAACTAGAATGTTGATGGCAGTTATACTAACAGATACAGGCATTATAAAAGAAACAATTATTAAATTTGATGAAGACATTACAGAAGACCAAGTAAATACTTTAAACTTCATTTTTAATAATAAACTAAAAGGAAAACCAATAGAAGAAATAGATAAACCTCTAGAAGAGTACATATTTTCAGAGATGAATTACAGTTTGAATGTTATAAAACCAATAATGCAACAACTAGATAAAGTAATAAATGAGGAGGCAAAAGTTTATCTAGAAGGAACTAATAAAGTATTTGAACTTCCAGAATTTAAGAGTCTAGAAGTAGCAAAAAACTTTGTAAATTTAATAGACACAAAACAAGTTATGCTAGACTTACTGAATACAGGATTTGCAAAAGATATAAATGTGTATATTGGTGATGAAAACGAAAACGAACAGTTAAAAGACTTTAGTATAATAACATTTAAACATAGATATCAAGATAAAGATTTAGGAACTATTGGGATTATAGGACCAAAAAGAATGGATTACTCAAAGGTTATTTCGGTTATGAAGTATATTAGTAAAAAATTAAATGGACAATAAAGAAAGGAGAAATGAAATGGCAGAAGGAAAACACGCAATGGAAAAAGGAAAAAAAGAAGTTAAACAAGAAACTAAGGAACCAGAGCAAAAAGATGAAGTAATTGAAATCAAAAAAGAAAACGAAACGCTTAAAATTCAATTAGATGAAACAAATGATAGACTAAAAAGAGTTGCAGCAGAATTTGACAATTACAAAAAAAGAAATGAAAAAGAAAAAGTTGGGATGTATAGTTCAGTTATGTCAGATGTAGTATCTAACTTTTTACCAGTAATAGACAACCTAGAAAAAGCAGTAGCAAGTCAAACAGAAGATGAAAGCTACAAACAAGGTGTAGAACTTGTTTTAAAACAATTTAAAGATGTACTAAAAGCAAATGGAGTAACTGAAATTGAAGCAGTTGGAAAAACTTTTGATCCAGAACTTCATGAAGCTGTAAGTTTAGTAGTAGATGAAAACTTAGGAGAAAAAGAAGTAAAAGAAGAATATAGAAAAGGCTATAAAATAGGTGATAAGGTTATTCGTCACTCTATGGTAGTCGTAGCCAACTAAACAAATGAAAAGCACCGTCTAACTTTGTTAAACTTCATAAATTTTCTTTCGATATACATTTGTATAATCTCAAGAAAATTTACTCGTTTGCCTCGTTATACTCGCTTTTGATTTGCTTAGTAATTAAATTGATATTAATTTTAAAATATATATAAATATAGAAAGGAAGTAAATTATTATGGGAAAAATTATAGGAATTGACTTAGGAACAACAAACTCATGTGTAGCAGTAATGGAAGGAGGAGAGCCAGTTGTTATTCCTAACGCAGAAGGAAATAGAACAACACCATCTGTTGTTGCATTTTCAAAAAATGGAGAAAGATTAGTAGGACAAATTGCAAAACGTCAAGCAGTTACTAATCCAGAAAACACTGTAATCTCAATTAAAAGAGATATGGGCTCAAACAAAAAAGTAAAAATCGAAGGAGACGAATTCTCTCCACAAGAAATATCAGCAATGATATTACAAAAATTAAAAACAGATGCAGAAAACTATTTAGGTCAACCAGTTACACAAGCTGTTATTACAGTACCTGCTTACTTTAGTGATAGCCAAAGACAAGCAACAAAAGATGCTGGTAAAATTGCAGGACTAGAAGTATTAAGAATTATAAACGAGCCAACAGCAGCAGCTTTAGCATTTGGTATGGACAAAGAAGACCAAGATCAAAAAATAATGGTATATGACTTAGGAGGAGGAACATTTGATGTTTCTATACTAGATATTGGAGATGGAGTATTTGAAGTATTAGCAACTAACGGAAATACAAAACTAGGTGGAGATGACTTTGATGATAGAATTATTGAATATTTAGTATCAGAATTCAAAAAATCAAGTGGTATCGACTTAAAAACAGATAAAATGGCAATGCAAAGACTAAAAGAAGCGGCAGAAAAAGCCAAAATAGAGCTTTCTGGAATGCAACAAACACAAATCAACTTACCATTTATTACAGCAGATGCAACAGGACCAAAACACTTAGACATTACATTAACAAGAGCAAAATTTGAAGAGTTAATTAGTGACTTAATTGAAGCTACTAAAATTCCAGTAGAAAAAGCTATGAAAGATGCTGGAGTTACAGCAAATGACTTACACAAAGTATTATTAGTAGGTGGATCTACAAGAGTTCCAGCTGTTCAAGAAGCAGTTAAGAAAATTACAGGAAAAGAACCAGACAAAGGCATTAACCCAGACGAATGTGTTGCTATTGGTGCAGCTATTCAAGGTGGTGTATTATCAGGTGATGTAAAAGACCTAGTATTACTAGATGTAACACCATTATCATTAGGTATTGAAACATTAGGTGGAGTATTTACAAAATTGATTGAAAGGAACACAACAATACCAACTAAAAAATCTCAAATATTCTCAACAGCAGCAGATGGTCAAACAAGTGTTGAAATTCACGTATTACAAGGTGAACGTGAAATGGCTGCAGATAACAAAACATTAGGAAGATTTCAATTAACAGGAATTCCAGCAGCACCTCGTGGAGTACCACAAATCGAAGTAACATTTGATATTGACGCAAATGGAATTGTGCACGTATCTGCAAAAGATATGGCAACAGGAAATAGCCAACAAGTAGCTATTACAGCAAGTACAAATCTATCTGATGAAGATATTGAAAAAGCTGTTAAAGATGCTGAAGCACATGCAACGGAAGATAAAAAGAGAAAAGAAGAAATTGAAGTTAGAAACAATGCAGAAAGCTTAGTATACAACAGCCAAAAAACAATTGACGAGCTTGGAGACAAAATTAGTGGAGAAGAAAAAGCAAAAGCAGAAACTGAAATTGCTAATGTTAAAAAAGCACTAGAAGGTTCTGATGTTGAAGCAATTAAATCTGCAACAGAAAAATTAACAACAGTATTCTACTCTATAACAGAACAATTATATAAACAAACATCTGCTGGACAACAAGCACAAGCAAACCCAGAAGATGCAAATACAGAAACAAACACAGAAAATAATAATAATGAAGGAAATGAATAATGGCTACAAAAAAGGACTATTATGAGGTATTAGGCGTAAATAAAAATGCAACTGATGAAGAACTAAAAAAAGCATATAGAAAACTTGCAAAACAATACCACCCAGATGCTAATCCTGATAATAAAGAAGAGGCAGAGAAAAAGTTTAAAGAAGTTAACGAAGCTTATGAAACTTTATCAAATCCTCAAAAGAGAAAAATGTATGACCAATTTGGAGCAGATGGGCCTCAAGGCTTCGGAGGAGGAGCCGGAGGACCATTTGGCGGTGGTACATATACATACTCAACAGGTTTTGATGGATTTAGTGATTTTGGAGATTTAGGAGATATATTTTCTTCTTTCTTTGGTGGAGGCTTTGGAGGTTCTTCAAGAAGTGCAAGAAAAAATGGACCTAGAAAAGGTACAGATTTACGTTATGATATAGATATAAGTTTTGAAGAATCTTTCTTAGGAACAGAAAGATATGTAACAATAAATAGAAATGAAACTTGTGATACTTGCCATGGAGAAGGTGCAAAACCAGGAACACATCCTGAAACATGTAGTGTATGTCATGGAACAGGACAAATTAAGCAAGTTCAAACTACAATACTTGGACAAATGCAAACTACAAGAACATGTACAAATTGTCATGGAACAGGTAAGGTTATTACAAATCCTTGTGAAACTTGTAAAGGAAAAGGAACTGTTCGTAAACAAGTGCGTTTAACAGTAAAAATTCCAGCAGGTGTTGACGATGGTCAAACTATAGTAATGCAAGGAGAAGGAGAACCTGGTACAAACGGTGGACCAAAAGGTGACCTATATATACTAATACATGTTAAAAGACATAGTATTTATAGTAGAAAAGGAAACAATGTACTTTGCGACATTCCAATCACATTTACACAGGCAACCCTTGGAGCAGAACTTAAAATACCAATGGTAGATGGAACGACTGAGACTTATAGAATACCAGACGCAACACAAACAGGCACAAAATTTACAATAAGAAATAAAGGATTCAAGGGTGTAAACAGCAGTGCACAAGGAGACTTTGTATTTACAGTACAAGTACAAGTACCTAAAAAGTTAACTCCTGAACAAAGAGAACTTTTAATGCAACTTGCAAAAACTATGAATGAACAACCACCAGTAAAGAAAAAAGGTTTGTTTGGATAAAATAAGAACTACTAATATTAAATTAGTAGTTTTTTTATATACAAAACCTTAAAAATTTATTAAAATACTTTGCTTTTTTGTGAATATATTATATAATATATATGTTAAAATTTATCCAAGGGAGGATACCTTTATGGGAAGTAAAAAGAAACACTCAAGTGGTACTAGACAATATAAAATAAAAAGAAGCAAAAAAGAAAACAAGGCAGATAAAATAAAAGTAAGGAAACACCCTATATTAAGAAGAGTAATATTGATATTTGTAATATTGATATTTTTGTTAGTACTTGTGGGTGGAGGAATTTTAGCAGGAATATTCTTTAGTGATAAATGGTCTATTACTAAAGAAGAATTGATTTCTAGTGGCAATACTGAAGTGTATGATTCAGATGGAAAGCAAATAGCTATATTATCAGCTTCAGAAGGTAATGGAAATAGAAAAGTAATCACATTAGATCAAATGGGTAAATATACAGCAAATGCATATATAGCAATAGAAGATAAAAGATTTTATGAACACTCAGGTGTCGACATTTTGAGAACAGCTAAAGCAACAATAAGCTATGTATTAAGAAAAGGAAGTTCAGATGTTGGTGGTGGAAGTACAATTACACAACAATTGGTAAAAAACATCATGAAAGATAAAGCTGATACCGGAGCAGCTGGAATGGAAAGAAAAATTCGTGAAATGTCAAGAGCATACAAAGTTGAAAGTATGCTAACCAAAAATCAGATAATAGAAAAATACTTAAACATTATATTTATAGGTGGTAATGATCTTCACGGAGTAGAGTATGGAGCACAATATTATTTTGCAAAATCAGCAAAAGATTTAGATTTAGCAGAATCAGCATTTTTGGCTGGAATAAATGATGGACCTAATATGTATAATCCATATGGAGAAGAAGATAATAGTGAAAGAATAAAAGCAAGAACTAAACTTGTTCTAAGTTTTATGAAAGAACAAAATAGAATTAGTGATGATCCTACTGAGGCAGAAAAACTATATAATGAAGCAGTAGAAAAAGTTGAAAAAGGTTTTGAGTTCAAAAAGGGAACAATAGAGATTGGAAATATTTCATATTTTGTAAGTGAAGCCGTAAATAATGCTGCAAGAGACTTAGCAGAAGCAAAGGATATTGATTTTGCTGAAGCTAAGGCAATGATCCAATCAGGAGGATACAAACTATATACTACACAAATAACTTCTATTCAAGAAACAGTACTTAAAGAAATGGCCAAAAAGCAATATGTTCAAACAAGGACAATAACAGTAAAAGATGAAGATGGAAAAAATGTAAAAATAAAAGATCAAACACAAGCAGGAACAACAATTATTGACCACACAAATGGAAGAGTAGTAGCAATGGGGGGAGCTTTAGGAAGTGACCAAGGAACAAACATTAACTTTGCAACTATAACATCAAAACAAACAGGGTCTTCAATTAAACCTTTAGTAAATATTGCACCAGGGTTAGAAGAAAAGGCAATTACTGCTGCAACAGTATTTGATGATACACCAACCACTTTTAGCGGAAACTATTCACCTAAAAATGCTGTTTCATATTTGGGATTATGCACAGTTAGAAAAGCAATTGAAGTGTCATCTAATATTGTTAATATAAAAATAGCATATAATGTTGGAATAGATAAAGCGATAGATTATTTACATGAGTTCGGACTTACTACTTATACCAAAGAAGATGATGCAGATATGAGTTTAGCGATTGGTGGAGCTTCACATAGTTCTAGTACACTACAAATGGCAGCTGCATATGCAACACTTGCCAATAAAGGAGTATATATAGAGCCAACATTCTATACAAAGCTAACTGATAGTGATGGAAACATAATTGTTGAACCAAAACAAGAAACTAGAAGAGTTATATCAGAAGCAAATGCATTTATTATATCAGATATTTTAACAGATGTTGTTACAGGATATAGTGGAACAGCAAGTACCTGTGCAATTTCTGGAATGGATGTAGCTTGTAAAACAGGAACAAGTGATGCAGACAAAAATGTATGGCTTTGTGGTTATACACCATATTATGCAGGAGCTACATGGTATGGATTTGATAGAGAAGAACACAGCTTAAATCAAATTTGGGCAGCAAGAAGTATTTGGGGCAATATAATGAAAAGTGTTCACAAGGACTTGGATAAAAAACGTTTTACAAAACCAGCTGGTGTTGTAACTGCTACAGTATGCAAAGATAGTGGAAAAATAGCAACTAAAGAATGCACAAAAAAATATACAGAATATTTTACAAAAGGAAATGTACCAAAAGCATGTGACGGACATGAAACTATAAAAATATGTAAAGAATCTGGAAAAGTTGCAACAGAATATTGCTTAGATACTGAAGAAAAAGTATATACAGCAAAACCAGAAAAAGAAAATAATAGCAACTGGGTTAGCAAACAAAAAAATAGATATAAAGTACCAACAGAAAAGTGTACTATTCATACAGAAGAAACAAGTAGTGTAGTAATACCTAATTTAATAGGGAAAACAGAAGCTGAGGCCAAGTTAGCTTTAGCAGGATTAAATATCCAAGTGATTTATGAAACACATGGAGATCAGGCAAATGGAATAGTTCTAAAACAAAGTCTAACAGAGGGAACAAAAGTATTAAAAGGTGTAAGCATAGTTCTTACTGTAAATAAAGTAAGCGTTACACCACCAACAACGCCAGAAGAACCAGACACAAATACGGAGACGCCAGGGGAAAATACAGAAACTCCAAGTACAAACAATGAAACTTCGACAGGAGGAAATACAACCGAATCATCTTCAAATACAACGAATTAAGAGTAAAGGGGGATTTTTATGCCAGTACAATTATATAATACATTAACTAGAACGAAAGAAGAATTTAAACCATTAGAAGGAAATACAGTCCGTATGTACTCATGCGGACCTACAGTATATAGCTTTGCTCATATAGGAAACTTTAGAGCATATGTTTTTATGGATACTTTAAGAAGAGTATTACAATACAATGGATATGACTTAAAACATGTAATGAATATTACAGACGTAGGTCACCTAGAATCAGATGCTGATGAAGGTGAAGATAAAATGGAAAAAGCAGCAAGAAAAGAAAACAAAGACCCTTATGAAATAGCTAACTTTTATACACATAAGTTTTTCATAGATATGGAAAGACTTAACATAGAAAGACCAGAAATTATTGCAAAAGCAACAGACCATATTCAAGAAATGCTTGAATTTGTTCAAGGATTAATTAAAAATGGATATGCATATGAAACAAGCAAAGGAATATATTTTGATATTTCAAAATTAGATAAATATCCAGTATTATCAAATTGTAAATTAGACGAACAAATTGCAGGAGCGAGAGTTGATGTAGATACAGAAAAAAGAAATCCATATGATTTTGCATTATGGATTAAAGCACCAGAAAACCATATTATGAAATGGGAAAGCCCATGGGGATTATCATACCCAGGTTGGCATATAGAATGCTCTGCAATGGGTAGAAAATACTTAGGAGATCAATTTGATATACACACAGGTGGAATCGACCACATACCAACACACCATGAAAACGAAATTGCACAAAGCAAAGGTTTAACAGGTAAAGTTCCAGCAAAAACTTGGATGCATGTTGAATTTTTACAAGTTGATGGTGGAAAAATGTCAAAATCTTTAGGAAATACATACACATTAGACCAATTGCAAGAAAAGGGAATTGAACCATTAGCTTATAAGTTATTCTGCTTTACAGCACATTATCGTACAAAATTAAACTTTACATTTGATACAGCATTAGCAACACAAAAAGCATTAATGCGTTTAAGAGAAGGTTTTGTAAAACATCAAGAAGGAACAGAAAATGTAGATGAACAAGAAATAAAAGAATATGAAAATAAATTTTTGGAAACAATAAATGATGATTTGAATATACCAGCAGCTATGGGAATTGTATGGGAAATAGTAAGAAGTGAGCATAAATCAAAACAATTTGCAGAACTTCTATTAAAATTTGATAAAGTATTGGGACTAGATTTAGAAAACAGCAAAAAGTATTTAGAAGAAAGCAAAAATGTAGAATTACCACAAGAAATTCAAGAATTATTAGAAAAAAGAAAACAAGCAAGAGCAGATAAAAATTGGGCTTTATCAGATGAAATTAGAGATAACTTAAAAGAAAAAGGATATGCGGTAAAAGACACTAAAGATGGTATGACAGTAGAAAAAATATAAATAAGGAGAATTAGAGTGGAAGAAGAAGTAAAAATTTCATTTTGGAAAAAATTAAAAACAAGCATATTTGGATTAGAAGATTATAAAAAATTAGTAGTACAAAAAACTAGTAAAACAATATCATATATAGTTATATTGATGTTAATTTTTACTTTCTTCTTAACCTTAGCTATTACATACCGTTTTAGTGGAACAGTAAATAAAGTAAGACAATATATAGATCAAAATATTGAAACACTTGATTTTAATAATGGAAAAATATCTATTACTCAAAAAGAAAACAATGTAATCAGTACGGACAAGTTATTTGACGGAAAAGTTATCATAGATACAACGGAGAATTTGACAAATGAGCAGATAAGCAAATATGAAGAAGAGATAAAGAACTATTATAATGGAGTTGTAGTTCTACAAGATAAAATAATACTAAAAACTAATATGGCTAGTGTATTAACGACCATTTCAGTAAAAGATATTGCAGACCAACTTAACATAGTAAAAATTGAAAAACAAGATTTAATGAATGCTTTATCTAGGAATAATGTATATAAAATATATATCGCATTTTATGTAGTTATGTTTATTTATTTGTTTGTTGTATATCTATCAACAGTATTATTAGATGCAATTTTATATTCATTGGTAGGTTGTATAACTGGAATACTTTCTAACTTAAGAATAAGATTTAGAAATGTATATAATATTGCAATATATAGTTTGACTTTGCCAATAATATTAAATTTAATTTATATTATTGTAAACATTTTAACAGGATATACTATAAAATATTTTAATGTTTTATATATGGCAATAACTTGTATTTATGTTATAGCAGCAATATTGATAATCAGATCAGACATAATAAAACAACAAATAGAGCTTTCTAAAATTATGCAAGAGCAAGAAAAAGTAAGACAAGAAATGGAAGAAAAAGAAAGACAAAAAAAGGAAGAGGAAGAAAAAGAAAGAATACGCAAAAAAGACGAGAAAGAAAGACAAGAGCAAAAGAAAAAGTCATCAAATAAAAAAGCGCCTAAAGAAAAAGGAGATACGCCAGAACCACAGGCTAATATCAAAACAGAGGAATTATAAAGGAGAATTATAATGGATAATGAGAATAAGCAAAAAGAAAATAAAAAATCATCAAAGACTTATTATATAATTGCATGCATTGTATTACTTATAGCGGTAATAATAACAAGCATATTCTTAATAAATTCTAAAAAAGAGAATGAGGATAAAATTATTAGCTACACAGACCTTATTAAACAAATAGATGAGGGTAAAATTGAAAAGGTTGAAATGACAGTTGGAAGTACTTCTATTAAAGTGAAACTAAAAGATATAGAAGAAGAAAAAGGAGCAATTGTACCAAATACCCAAGCATTTATAGAATTGATTCAAGAGAAAACTTTACAAGGAAATGCAATAGAGTTAATTCAAAAACAACAAAACATGTTTTATACAGTTTTCCAATACCTATTTTCACTATTGCCAACAATACTTTTGATAGTGCTATTTGTAGCAGTATTTAAAATGCAAGGCTTGGGAGATAAAGGTAAAGTATATGATGCGGAAACTACAAAATCAAAAATAAAGTTTAATGATGTTGCAGGTTTAGATGAAGAAAAAAATGAAATGATAGAAATTGTAGATTTCTTAAAAGAACCTAAAAAATTCTATGAGATGGGTGCAAAAATTCCTAGAGGTGTACTACTTTGTGGACAACCAGGTACAGGTAAAACTTTAATTGCAAAAGCAATTGCAGGGGAAGCAAAGGTTCCATTTATATCAATGAGTGGTTCTGAATTTATAGAAATGTTTGCAGGTTTAGGAGCATCAAGAGTTAGAAAATTATTTGAAAAAGCTAAAAAAATTGCACCATGTATAGTATTTATAGATGAAATAGATGCTATTGGTTCAAGAAGAGCAAATGGAAGTGGAGCAGAAACAGAAAACAATCAAACTCTAAATCAACTATTAGTTGAAATGGACGGATTTGATACAGAAGAAACAATTATAGTTTTAGCTGCAACAAATAGACCAGAAATGCTAGATAAAGCACTACTAAGACCAGGTAGATTTGACAGGCAAATTACAATAGCTCTTCCAGATATGAAAGGCAGAGAGGAAATACTAAAAATTCATGCAAAAGACAAAAAGTTTGCAGACAATGTTAGTATGAAAGATATTGCAGGAGATACAGCAGGATTTACAGGAGCTGAACTTGCGAATATTCTAAATGAAGCAGCAATTATTGCTACAATAAAAAAACATGAAGCAATAACTCAAAATGATATTGAAGACGCTGTTAAGAAAGTGACAGTTGGACTAGAGAAACAAAGCAGAGTAATATCAGAAAAAGATAAAAGACTTACAGCTTTCCATGAAGCAGGACATGCTATAGTAAGTAGCCAATTAGAAACACAAAAAGATATAAAAGAAGTATCAATTATACCTCGTGGAGTTGCAGGTGGGTACACAATGTATAAAACAAACGAGGACAAATATTATATTTCAAAAACAGAAATGGAAGAAAAACTAATTGCACTACTTGGTGGTAGAGCAGCAGAAAAACTGGTATTAAACGATATTTCTACAGGTGCAAGTAATGATATTGAAGTAGCAACACAAATTGCCAAAGATATGATTATAAAATACGGAATGAGTGATAACTTAGGACCAATTTCAATAAATACAGAAAAAAACCCATATGAATTACAACTATTAGGAGAAAAATTTGGAGACGCAATTGGTGCAGAAGTTAAAATAATGTTAGATACAGCATATGCAAAAGCACAAACAACATTAACAAATAATATGGACAAACTACATGCTGTTGCAGAAGTTTTAATACAAAAAGAAGTCATCTCAGCAGAAGAATTTGAAGAAATAATAAAATAAAAAAATGTGCCAATGGGGACGGAGAATATTGGCACGTTTGACTATCAATGAAGAATAATGAAATTAAATTTTAAAACATGCCAATATTCTCCGTCCCCATTGGCACGTTTTTTTTATTCAAATAATTTAAAATACCTGCATCAGTCTTAAAACAAAATTTCAAAGAACAGCTACAAAGCTGTTGGTACTTATATTTAAACTTCTTATTGATTTCTCTGTCTCCGTATTTTCCGTCACCAATAATAGGATAACCAATATAAGCTAAATGAGCTCTTATTTGGTGAGTCTTACCAGTGTGCAAATTAACATCCAACAAGCTCGTATTATTCTTATTATTACAACTAATTACCTTATATGAAGTAATAATTTTTTCATACCCTTTTTTAGGAATATCAGAAATATATACTAAAGATTTTTTTGCATCTTTAAAAAGATATGCAGTTAACGTATCTTCTTTTTTACAAGGAATACCATAAACTAAAGCCCTATAATGCTTTTCAATTTCACGATTTTTGAATTTATCTAACAAAATATTTAAAGATTCCTCATTTTTAGCAAATAAAACTAATCCAGTAGTATTTCTATCTAAACGATGACAAGGAGCAATAAAATTATTATTATAATAATTACAAAGCTCAGTTGTTAAGCTATGTTCACCAACTACTTCAATTTCAGCAGGTTTATTTACAACCACAATATTATCATCTTCATAAATAATATCAATGCTAAAATTATTCTTACTAAATAATTGTTCATCTGAAATAAATACCTTTATAATATCACCAGAATGTATAATAACATTATCAGAAACCCTAGTGTCATTTACTTTAACATCTTTTTTACGCAAAGCCTTATATAAAGTATTAAGCTTAAGTCCAGCAAAACTATCTAATAAAAAACTATTCAATTTCTTTCCATTATATTTTTTATCAACAATAATCTCTTTCATATGTTCTAGTATACACTTTTTCATATGTAATGTCAAAAAAGTAACCAAAAAAATTACAAGGCATAAAATAGAGCAGAAGGAGAAAGTGCAAATGTTAGACTTTATATTTAGAGGAATAGTGTGGGTATTAGCAATATATGGTTTAATAGAACTCATAAAAACCATAATTTATACATATACATATACAAACTTAAAACCAAATGGAATTTATATAATAGTGGCAGTGAAAAATCAGGAAAACAAAATAGAAGGATTTATGAGAACAATGCTATTTAGAGTAATATATGGAAAAGAAGAAAATATAAAAAATATAATTGCGGTTGACTTGAATTCTACTGATGAAACTAAGAAAATATTAGAAAAATTAAGCAATGAATATGAAAACATAAAGGTATCAAATTGGAAAGAATGTAAAGAACTATTTGATAATATAGATAATGTATAAATACACTTTAGATTTTAAAGTGTATTTTCATTTGAATTCAAAAAAAACTTACGGAAGAAAGAAATTAAAATAGGTAAAAATGGAAAAATTTGTTTACAAATTATGAAAAATGTGATATAATACGAATGCTTGTTAAAAGAAAAAAAGTTTTTTATGGAGGGAGAAAATATGAAAAAAGCTTTAAAACAAAAAATAATGTTATCCACATTACTAATCATTATGATAATAACATTATTACAGGGTTTTTCATTTGCTAAAAGTGAAAGCACACAAATGATAAAAAAAGGCGAAAAGGAGTATATAATTTATATTTCAAATTTACTAAATAGCAAATTTGAATTTGCATTCGCAAATAAAAAAGATGAAATTGAATCAAACCTAAAATTTTATGATTCGGCTGTAGATTCATCAGAAAATGGAAACAACATAGCATATGTTGATGAAAACATTTATAATACATATTTTGATGGAAAAGCTGAAACTTTTTTATGGGTAAAAGGAACTGAAATTAAAGCAGAAAAAATAGAATTATCTAATGCTTTAACTGAAGAAACCATTCAAGACTTAAATAAAGTTACAAAGAAAATTGCTATTAAAATTGGAAATGAAACAAAAACCGAAAAAAATGATGAAGGAACAGAAGTTACCTATACAAAAGGTACTATAGTAATTGATGACAACTCAGAAACAAAATACATATACAACATGGTACCAGTTAAAACAGGTACAGATGAAGCAGAATTAGCAGAATTAGCAAATAAAATGAATAACTTAACAGATAAAAACATATTTGAAAAATTATCTGTATATAGTCAATTTAAAAAACTATATGAAAAACTTATACCAGCTGAAGGTTGGAAAGATGTAGAATCAAAAACAATCAAACAACCACAAGAATCAAAAAAAGGTGATAAATACTTAGTTTGGTTAAAAGCTGATAATACAATAGATCTTCAAATTATGACATCTAGTGAAGAATACAAAGAAAACGAAAAAACAGAAAACGTAATTGTAAAAGAAGTAACTAAAATGCCAGTTACAGGTGAAAGCTTAGTTTTATATATTGTAGCAGCTGTATTACTTGTACTAATTGTTACAATAGTTATTTTAAAAGTAAGAGATAAAAATTCAGATAAAAATGAGTAAGGTATGAAAAAAATAATATATAATATAACTTTAGTAATATTAGCTGTCACTTTCTTAGCAGTTGTATCAGTTATTGTTACTAAACGTACAAATAACCAAATAAAAGAAAAAGAATTAACTAATGCGGTTTCAGATATCAAAATAAAGATTGAAGAAAATAAATCAGCATCAGTTAATGCCACTAAAAAAGTTGAAACAAAATATAAAGGGTATGATGTAGCAGGAATAATAAAAATTCCAAAAATCAACATTGAATATCCGATTATAGACAAAACAACTGACGCAACAATGGCATTATCAATTACAAAGTTTTGGGGCAATAATGTCAATGATGTGGGCAACTTTACAATGGCAGGTCATAATTATTTTGATGGTACAATGTTCAGTAGTACAAACAAACTAAAAATAGGGGATGTCATTGAAATGACAGATTTAGACGGGTACACTATTGAATATGAAGTATTTGATAAATATGTTACTGATCCAAATGATATAAACTGCGTAAAAAGTGTTAAAGAAAATACGAGAGAAATTACTCTCATAACTTGCATTAACGGAAGAAGCAATAGGCTTATAGTAAAAGCAAGACAAAATATATAAAATTTGGTAAAAAGGGGGCACCAAAAAATGAAAGCTACACTCAGCTATAAGAGTAAGAGAAATATCATAATCGCTAGTGTAATAGTAGTATTACTAGCAGCTATTTCTACAGCAGGTTATTTCTATATAAAAGGAAATGACGAAACAGCAAGAGCATTTACACAAAATGAAATAACAAATGAATTAACACCAGGAGAACAAACACAAAACAATGGAGGTCAACAAGAAAATCAACCACAAAATCCAGAACAACCAGCTACTCCAGGTGAGCAAAACAATAATGGTGGAGAACAAACACCAAACTCACAAACAAATAACGGACAAAATCAAAACAATAACCAAAACAGACCAAACAACAATACAACAAACAATGGAAGTACACCAAACCAAACAACAGGTAATGTACCAAATCAAGAGTATGTAACAGAAAGAACTGAAGAAAGAACAACAATAACAAAAGAGTATTCAGTTGAATGGACACCAGAAAGCATAACAGCTAATGCATCAGTACAAAATCTTAATATAATTCGTCCAATTATATCTGCAAACAAAAGCGCTGATAAAAATGCAGTTGTACCAGGCGAAACAATTACATACACAATAACTGTAACTAATACAGGAAATGCAGATGGAAAAGCAATTGTAAAAGACACTATTCCAGAAGCAACAGAATTTATTGAAAACAGCATTAAAATTAACGGAGAAGACACAAACTATACAGCTCAAAACCTAGAAGAAGGAATTACTGTAGATGTTGCAAAACAAAATGAACAAGGTGAAGCTGGAACAGTTGAAGTTGAATTTAAAGTAAAAGTTTCTAATATATTTGCTCAATATGAAAAAGCAAGTATTATCAATCAAGCAACTGTAAACGAAGAAAAAACTAATGAAGTTAAAAATCCAGTTATAAAATTTGAAAAATCAGCAAATAAAGAAAAAGTAGAAGTTGGAGATACAGTAACTTATACTATAAGCATTGAAAACATTGGAGATGCTGAAGGAACAGTTATAGTAAAAGATACTATTCCAACAGGAACAAAACTTGTTGAAAATAGCACTATTAAATTAAATGGTGAAGATACAAATTATACAGAACAAAATTTGAATGACGGAATCGAATTAAAAGTAAAATCAGGAGAAAGACTAGAAATTACTTTTGAAGTAGAAGTTTTATCTGAAATAACAGAAGAAGTTAAAAATACAGCATATGTAAACGATATTCCAACAGAAACAATACCAACTCAAGTAGAATCTTTAATTAAATTTGAGTCAAATGGCGGAACATCAGTAGAAAGCATGAATGGATATACTGGAGATGTAATAGAAAATAGAGAAATGCCAACAACAACAAGAGAAGGTTATGCTTTTGACGGTTGGTATTCAGAACAAGAATTAACAAACAAAGTAGAAACTTTACCAGAAAAATATCCAGCAGGAACAACAACATATTATGCAAAATGGACAGCAAATACAGATACAAAATATACAGTAGAGTTTTATTATCAAACAGAAGGAAGCTACAAAAATGTAGCAGACTTTACAGATGAGAGAACAGGAACAACAGATACATTAGCACAAGTAACAGAAAATGATAAAAATCCAGCTCAAGATAAAGTAGGATATGTATATGATGAAAGTGCAGCAAATGTACTTAAAGGAACAATAGCAGGAGATGGAAGTTTAGTATTAAAAGTATACTTCAAACAACAATTTACAGTAACATATAAACCAGGAACACAAGGAGCATTTACAGAACAAACAAAAACAGGTTTAGATTATGGAACTGCAACACCAGCATTTGAAGGAGAAACGACAGGTAAACCAGGTTATACATTTGAAAAATGGCAACCATCAGTAGCAACAGAAGTAACATCAAATGCAGAATATGTAGCACAATGGACAGCAAATACAAATACAAAATATACAGTAGAGTTCTATTATCAAACAGAAGGAAGCTACAAAGACGTAGCAGATTCAAAAAGTGAGAAAACAGGAACAACAGATACATTAGCACAAGTATCAAATGAAGATAAAACACCAAAACAAGAAGGCTATGTATTAGATGAAAGAGCAGAAAATGTATTTGAAGGAACAATAGCAGGAGATGGAAGTTTAGTATTAAAAGTATACTTCAAACAACAATTTACAGTAACATATAAACCAGGAACACAAGGAGCATTTACAGAACAAACAAAAACAGGTTTAGATTATGGAACTGCAACACCAGCATTTGAAGGAGAAACGACAGGTAAACCAGGTTATACATTTGAAAAATGGCAACCATCAGTAGCAACAGAAGTAACATCAAATGCAGAATATGTAGCAAAATGGACAGCAAATACAGATACAAAATATACAGTAGAGTTTTATTATCAAACAGAAGGAAACTACAAAAATGTAGCAGACTTTACAGATGAGAGAACAGGAACAACAGATACATTAGCACAAGTAACAGAAAATGATAAAAATCCAGCTCAAGATAAAGTAGGATATGTATATGATGAAAGTGCAGCAAATGTACTTAAAGGAACAATAGCAGGAGATGGAAGTTTAGTATTAAAAGTATACTTCAAACAACAATTTACAGTAACATATAAACCAGGAACACAAGGAGCATTTACAGAACAAACAAAAACAGGTTTAGATTATGGAACTGCAACACCAGCATTTGAAGGAGAAACGACAGGTAAACCAGGTTATACATTTGAAAAATGGCAACCATCAGTAGCAACAGAAGTAACATCAAATGCAGAATATGTAGCA
>CAKPNJ010000010.1 GCA_934168365.1 uncultured Clostridia bacterium
TATATTGTAAATGGCAATTGTTGGAGTAGAGAGGCTTTCGAGCTCTTGAGTATTTACGGAAATTCAAGTCTCGAGCCGTTTTTTACATTTTTATATCTTTTTTTGTCAATTTTTGGCGTTTTTGCCACTAAATGCATGGGAAGGAAGGGTTTGAGGGATATGAAATGAAAATAAGAAAACAATGAAACTTAATAAAATTTCATTGTTTTCTTATTGCTTGGAGGCGCCTATCGGAATCGAACCGATGATCAGAGTTTTGCAGACTCGTGCCTTACCGCTTGGCTAAGGCGCCACAAATATTTAATTATAGTCACGAATAAGTTTACTTACCAGCGACTCGCTAGCGCTCCCTGCATACTGATGTTGTAACTCACTAGCGTTCGAACAACCTCAGCAGCCCGGCTAAGGCGCCACGAATATTAAATTTTTACTTAATATATAAAATGGAGCGGGAAACGGGGCTCAAACCCGCGACCTCTGCCTTGGCAAGGCAGCGCTCTATCAACTGAGCTATTCCCGCATATGCTTTTTTCAAAGCATATTTATAATAACAAATTTTTACGAAAAAGTCAAGGTATTAGCAATAAAAATTCTATAAAATAATCAAATATCCCCTTTTTTTCTATTGTTTGATTATTTTTTATATTCAAATTTGCTATTGTTTTTTCATTTATTTGTACTTTTGCATTTCCTATAATTTTTCCTTCTTCTACTGGAGCTTCTAGATAATAAAGTGAATTTATTTCAATTTTTACATTATCTATCTCTGTTTTCTTTACTGCAATTTTGGAATAGTCTAAGTTTTCAATTTCTAAATTTATATTTTTTTGTTTTGCTTTATTTATATATATGCGCTTCTCATTTAAATATTTCCAATTTTCAAATTGTTCTTTAATATTTTTTTCAATATCAATTACTTCATAATTTTTATATGCATATTCAATTAATTTTATGCTATCTAGAGTTCTAATTTTTTTAGTATCTGCTCCTAGCACTACTGTTATAATATCTAAATCATCTCTTTTACAAGCTGTTACTAAACACCTACCTGCACCATTTGTAAAGCCTGTTTTTACACCATATACTCCATTTAAGCTACCTAATAGTTCATTTGTATTTCCTATTAAACTACTTCTAGCATTTATTGTAATGTTATAGCTTTTTGAATTTACAATTTCTTTGAATTTTGGTATATTAAGTGCATAATCTGCCATACATGCAAGTTCATATGCTGTTGTATAATGTTTATCCTGATCTAATCCATGTGGAGTTACAAAGTGACTATTTACTAATCCCATTTCACTTGCCTTTTTATTCATCAAATCAACGAAGCCTTCTATTCCTCCTCCAACATGTTCTGCTAAAGCTACGGCTGCGTCATTTCCAGACTTTAGCATTAACCCATATAATAAATCATGCACTGTAATTTTGTCATTTGCTTTTAAGCCTAATCTGGACCCTCCTGTTCCAGCTGATTTTTTGCTTATTGTTACAATGTCATTTAAATTTGAATTTTCTAGCACCACTATTGTTGTCATTATTTTAGTTGTACTTGCCATTGGCACTTGTTTAAGTCCGTTTTTTTCATATAATATTGTTTTTGAATTTCTGTCAAATATTAGCCCAACTCTTGCATTTAATTTCGGCTCTTCTGTAGTTTTTGCAACTGTTTCAATTGTTTCCCTTTTTATTTCATTTATATCTATTATTTCATTGTCATCTATATTGGCATATGACACATTATTTATAGTTAATATGGTGGCTAATAAAAAAGTAAGTGTTAGCTTTTTTGCTATATTGCTACCGTTTTTAAAAGGGTGCTTTTTGACCCCGTCCCCAAAATCACCTTTCATAAAAAATCACCTTTTACATTATATTTGTAAAGGTGATTTTTATGAATAATTTAATTATCTTCTGGCGTCTCTTGCTTCTGCGTCTCCCCATGGTGTTCTTTCTTCTGGTTCTTCTTCTCTTTCTACTTGTTTTACTTCTTTTATATCTTCGTTTACTCTTTCTTTTGCTTGTTTTTCAGTAAGTGCTTCTTCTCCAATCATATGGTTAAAAATTGCTACGGCTTCATCCTTTTGATAGCCTTGTCTTATAAATCCATCTATTATTTCATCAGCATGTTGTGTTAAATACATTCTATCATATTTGACTTCTTCTTGTGGTTTTCCAACTTTTTCCATGGTTTCATATGCATTAGTCTCTTTGTCAGGGTCTGCCATTCCTGTTTTCATAGATGTTTCTTCGTTTACTTTTGCGCTATTATAGTCTCTTCCTCTAACTTCAATGTCGTGTGCTGCCCATTCTCCATTTCTTCCTTGTCTTGCTTCTTCTAGGTCCATGTATCCATATTGATCAAATTTTACGTTTATTCTAACAGCTCTTACATCTGGATCTCTTTTAGCTAAGTTTTGTGTGTTCATTACTTGTTGTGGAGTTTCTCTTGTTGTTGGTACTCCATCTTTTCCCATAGATATTGTTTCTTGTCTTACTCCTGTATTTGATGGTTGAATATATTTAGATGGCTGTAGCTCTCCATTTTCGTCTATATATTCTGCTTTTACTTTTCCGTCATTGTCACGACTGAAAATTAAACCTCTTTCTATTTCTGGATGGTCTTTGTACAAATTACTGTTGTCTTTAACTATTAATACATTGTTTACTGGAATTCCTTTTTGTTTTGCGATTTCTTTTTCTTGTGAATTATCATCTTGGCTTTTTTCTTCTTCTTGCTTTTTCTCTACTTTCTTACCTTTTTGTTCTTCTTTTTCAACCTCTTTTTCTAGTTCTTCATGCTCTAGTGATATATCTTCTTCTTTTAGCTTTTCTGGTAATTCCAATGTAGCCTCGTCTAATTTTAGTATTTCAAAAAACTTTTTATATTCTTGCTTTAATAATTCTACATATTCTGGTGCAAATTGTATTTTTCCTTTTTCGTTTACATTTGCAATTAAGTTTCCATCTTTGTCATATATTTCAAATAGCTCTACTTGGTCTTTTCCATTAGTTTTTTCTAGTTTAGTTACAAATAAATCATTTCCTATAAATTTTGCTGAGTCAAATGTAAGTTCTTTGTAATATGTTATGTTTTCTATTGATGTGTCTTTCCCATCTCTTTCTGCTATTTGTGTATAAATTTCTGCCATTTTTTGTTTTATTTCTTCTGGTTGTTTTTGTTCCATAACCAATCTCCTTATTTCTTTCATTTTTACTATTATACCACATAATAAAAAACTTGTGAAGACTTATTCTTCACAAGTTCTGTGTTATACTCCAAATGACATTACAAAATCTGTACCATCTTTTAGTTGCATTACAAATGTTTTTGTTATGCTACTTATTTCATCATTGTCACTTATTTTTATATCATATAAGTATATTCCATTTTGCTTTTTAGCATTATTTGCAGAAGATATTTTATTTTTTTCAAAGAAATTAGTATCTATATATGTTTGAAATTCTGCTAATGTTTTGAAATTATTAGCCTTAAATGTATTGTCTAGCTTATTATATACATATCTATAGTCTTTATCATTTATAGCTGTAAAACATCTTTGTATATTTAAAAGTACTTTTTCTTCATCTGATGCATCAGTGTATTTTTCTGTAAATTCCGGTATATCTATTGTATAAGTATCTAACAATGTTGTAAAGTTCATTACACCATTTTCGTTGAATATATAATATCTATCTTGGTTATCAATACATACATATTGGCTATAATCTGTATAATTATATACTTTATATGCTTTAAGTGTAATATCCTTTAGTTTGTTATCATTTACATATTTTATATATTCATTAACATTACCAAATTTTTGTTGTCTGTATTGAGCATCTAATAATTCATATGATTTTTGTGTATCGTATTTTAGGTAATCTAAGAAAACATCAAAATACCTTTCTGGTGTACTATTCTTAGAAGCAATTTTCATTTTATATGTATTATTTTGATTTTTTTCTATTTGTTTTTGCTCAATTACACATGAGTCGCCTACTTTTAATTTGTCATATCCAAGCTTTTGCATATATTTAAATGGCATTATAGTAAATGTTAAATTTGCCATATCTAATTGTACTATTAGTTTAGTGTCATAACTTTTATTATTATCTAAATTACAATACGTCAAGTTTACTAAATATGATTCTAGAATCATACTTTCTCTTACTACATACATACTGCTTATTAACACTTCATAGTTTTCACTATATTGTACATTTGCATCTTTTACTTTATCAATTATGTTATTAACAGTAATATTTTCCTCCTGTATATATTTATTTAATGTCATATTAAGCAATTCATCTTCTTGCCCATTAGACACAGAATATATATATCCTGTTGCTAACCTTTTAGCAGTAAATGTATTTGTTCTATTATCTGCATATTCTACAACATGTTTATTTCCTATATCTGTAGAGGAAACAGAGCCTTCTTCTGAAAAATTCGTTTCATTTGGTAAATCGTCAGTTTTATTTTCTGTTGTTATTAATAAGGCTATTAATATTATGGTAATAATAATTATTATTGATATAACAATTGCTATTATTTTTTTCATTTTCTTCCTCATCTTTCCATATTTAATCATTGTCTGGGTGAGTTGGTTTGTCCATTAAACCACCTACAATTGGGTATGAACCACCTGTTAAGTCTATACCGTTCCACCCCCAACAAGCATAATTATATTGACTCATCCAAGACTCTAAACTCTGTGATGCGACAGTTCCGGGTTCAGTTTTCTTTCCAACCCAACTTAATACTTCTCCATCACCAATGTAAATACCAACATGTCCATATCCGGTAGTAGAGTATCCATATATTGTTGCTCCTGGTTGAATTTGTGAGACGTCTGTTGATACCGACCAAGCATAACCGGCATGTCTTGCACAAGGTTTGAGTATGTTACTAGCTCCAGCTAATAAATACACTTGGTAAACCCATGCCTGGCATAATCCGCCTCTACTAGGTCTAGCACCATAAGTTTCCCAATTTATTGCAACTTCTACTACTCTTTGTTGAAGATCGGTCATTCCTTCAAGCCCACCTGATTTTATTTCTGTACCATCAGGAAGTATGTATTTGCCTTCACTAAACAATCTCCAGTTTGCTATTTTTCTAGAGGTTTCATCTGTAAATATATGATCTGTTCCTCCACCACCAACCTGAGCTTGAGCATTATTTCTAAATGCTTGAATGTTGCTTCCATTTTCATAATAATTTTTATATAGATTTACTATATTATTATATTGTCCAAAATTTCCGTATTGGAATGATACACATACTAATGCGTCTATCTCATTTTCCTTTAGTTCCACTCCTTGTTTCTCAAATACTTTTTTTACTTCTTCCTTTTTTTGACTAACAATTTTACTGAATATTCTGTCTATCTTCTCTACCTCTACTAAAACTTCATCTCCTCTCGCATAGGCATCTACTAACTCTTGTAGGTTTAGTCCTTCCTCTGCAAACAGTTGCTCATTGTTTAGCTTTCCTTTTGAATTTCTAACCATTACACCATATGAAAAGTTTAAACAATTATCAAATGAGGTATAAAACATTTTATAGTATTTTTTATCTTGAGTTACATACTTTTGTACTCCTCCATACAACTCAATTTCACCATTCATATATATTCTTAAAGCATTATTTTCATGGCTTCTTAGTATTTCTTCTAGTGCTCCACCTTTAGCTGATACTGTTACAAAATTTCTTGTATCTAATATTTCAAAATCAATTTCTTTAACTCCATAATCTCTTCCCGTATATTTTTGTATAACATATCTCATTACTTTTTCTAGGCCTTGTAATGCTGAATCTTTTTGTAATAACCCAAATAATAATTCTGCACCACTGTTTAAGTTAGTTATTCCTGCTGCTTCAAATTCGTCTGAATTTGGTATTTTAAAGAAATCATCCATTAGCCCAACAAATGTTGAATTTTCATCAATGTCAAAATTCATCTTAACTTCTCTTTTAGTTGCGTCTTTATATGAATCCGGTGTTACTCCTTGATCTCCTTTTTCTCCCCCTAAGTATTTTACCGTACCTCTGGTTCCTTCTTTGTAAACTGTTCCTGTTACATTTGTGTCAATAGTTATATATTTATCTGTATACCATGTGCGACTTTCTCCTTTTGGTGGTTTAGCAGGTTCTGGATCATCTTTTAAGTCTTCAGAGTTATTTTTATCATATTTTTGAGAATTATTGTATGGATCTTGTTGTGTAAGATTATATGTTACTCTTTGCTCACTAAACCATGTTTTTGCATATGTTACCTTAAGCATAGGATCTATAACGGTTGTTGTAGTAATTGTTTCTGTTTTTTCTTTGATAGGATCTGCTGTTGTTGTCTCTGGTTTGCCGGCTGCCTCACCATGTCTTTCGGGTGGGTTTGATGTAGTTTTTTGATTTTTAGTTTGTCCATTTACCTCTGTATTAACTGTTGTGGTTACTTTATCTAGTACGACTATATCAATTTTAGTATTTTGTTTTATTAGTTCTGTAACTGCTCTTACAAACTCTGGATTTTCAGACACCATTGTAAGGTATATAAGGAAATTGGTAGGTGTTGTATATTGTGATATTACATCTTTATAGTCTATATGTCTTAAAACAGCTGTTATTTCTACATCTTTAGCCTTTCCATCTACCTTTGTGCTTTTTTTGGTCCACTGTGGTATTACTAATTTGCCTTCTTCATCTACTGAATAAGAATTTTGTAGAGTGTCCGTATCTTTCTTTTCTACAGCTTTTTGCATTTTTTCATATGATATCCATTCTAGTTCGTCTAATTGTGTGTTTTCATCTATCACATCTGCATTATTTGTTCTATATAAGTACACTCTTCCATATGTTGCTCCATTTTTAGTTTTCGGTTCATAATGTGGTGTTTCTGTTACAAACTGAGCTTCTAAGAATTTTTTTACATATATTCTTGCTGCTTTTGTCTCTTTTTCTTCTCTTTCCTCTTTTGTATCATTAGCATCGCGATCTATCTCTCCTGACAATCGCAAATCTTCGAGTTTTATGCCCATATCTTTAATTCCCTGTATCACCTGGTCTACCTGGTCATCCGTTATTTCGATCGTACCATCCCAGGAGTTAGAATTAATTTTAAATAAGCTTTTAATAGCATCTACTACTGTTTGAATAACATTTCCTACTGCATCAAAAATTACCAATATTGCTGATGCAAATAACATAGTAGTTATTATTGGAAGTAATGTAGAAATTATCATCATTTTTCGAACTTTTTTATTTTTTAACAATTTTAATCCATTTTTTATTATTCCAAGCACATTACCTGTAGATACATCTTTGGCCAACTTTGCTCCATCTTTTACTGCATTTACTGCGTCTTGGATATCTTTACTTGCTTTTTGTGCTGGGTCTTGTCCATTATTTTTTTCTTCGTCCACTACTTCACCTTCTTTACTGTATTTTTATTGTTATTGTTGTTTTTGCGCTGTTTTCTTGGTTTAAACATATGTTGCTAAACTGCATTTTCTTCATTATTCTATATGTATCATATATTCTGTTAAATGTGATATCTAATTCTGTTGTTCTCATCGGTTCTATTATTAGACTTTCTAGAGGAATTTCATGTAAAAATGATGCGTATTTTACATTATTTTTATCTAATAAACAGATATCTCCACTATTTTGCCCATCACTAATTGAAATAGTATTTTGCGTGTTATTTTGTATTGATATTTTGTATTGTTCATGATCTCTATATACTTTTTTATTTTTTATTGTTATTTGTACTCCATCTGTTGTTTGAGATTGATTTATTTCTTGTTTTTTTATAAATCCATTTATATTAAGCTTTTTTTCTTCATTTTGATTTATTATTGTTAGATAGTCTTCAAAGTTATCTGCATTTGGGCCTCCTGTTGCTAGTATATTAGCATCATAATATGTTGTTTTGTATGTGTATGAGTTTTCTGCACTAAACATTAATTCCAAATCATATGTTTTTTTGGTTTGGAAATTTCTTTTATAATAATTATTTATAAATGTGTTTATATTATTATTAAATTCTGCTTTGCAATCATTTGATAATAATTCATATGCTTTTTCTATTTCATTGTTATTGCAATAATCAACAAAATTTTTTATTATATCAATGTTTTCTTCAGTAATATCTTTTGATACATTTTGACCTGTTATTACTGATTGTGTTGGTTTTTGTAGGTCTTCTATATTAAACTCCTCGTCTTTAGGTCTGTCATTCATTTGCTTAACTATGTAATTTATTACATTTAGCATAATAATAATAAAGGCTATAATTGCAATTATTATTATTATCTTCTTCCTATTTTGATTCCAATATCTAATAATTTTATTCATTGTAACTATAACCTCCATTTTTATTATTTAATTATGGCTTTTTGTAATATTTTTTTATATTATTCATCATGTCTATTGCATTGCTTCTTGCTTCTGCCTTACTGAAATTTGCATTTTTAAATCCTCTTTCGAATTCTCCAATTTTTTCATTTACATATTTTTCATTTGATAATTCGTCTGGTTTAATATCCCTTGCCATTTTTCCAATTACTTCAGTGCGTCGTTTTATATCTTCTTCTGGTAAACTTCCATTTAGTTCTTGTATCATTTTTTCATCTAACTTCATTACTCTTTTTATTTCTTTATTATCTGTAAATCCATTTTGATATAATTGTATAGCTCTATTTTCTAAACTTGCCAATCTTTCTCCCTCAGGCGCATTTCCATCTTTTCCTCTAAAGTTTTCTATTGCAAACTGACGCATTCTTCCAGAGTCACGTAGTTCTTTCTCTTGTCTTGCTAACATTGCTTTTTCATCACTTCCATAAACTTCTCTATCATACTCTGTCCTTATAGATTTTACCAAGTCTGTATTTTTCGCCTTATTAACAATATTTCTACCAACTCCTGGTGCTATTGAATATCCTAATGCTGCTCCTGCTGCGCCATATTTTAACACGTCATCTAGGTCATCTCCAGCTATTCCCATTCCAACTCCAATGGCTCCAATTGTTCCTGCAGCTGCTACTCTTCCGGCAAGTTTTAAAGCTCCTACTGCTCCATTTCCTAATGTTCTCTTCCAATTTCCATTTCCAAATTTAGTACTTGCAGTGTTCTTTATGCTTCTCCATGTTCCTGTAGCAGTTGCTCCAGCAAGTGCCCCTACTTTTCCTAAGATGCTTCTATTATTTGTACCTTTATCTTCATTCTGTGGTGTTGGATCTGGATGTGTAGCTGCATATTCATTTGCATTTTGAAAATCTCCATCTGAATAATCTGATGGATTCAAGTATGCATCCATGTTATCCCAATCATTAGGATCTTGTGGTTGAGATTTTCTTTCTTCTTCTGGTGGTAAGTATGCTCTGCCTTCTTCCTCTGGTGCTTGTTGTTGTGCATCATTTCCGTTACCAGAATTTAATGCTCTTCCATAATCTCCATAATCACTTGGTGCATTTGAATTTTCCGCAGCAGTTCTTACATTGTTGTTTCCACCATTTCCATTTCCTCCAGGTCCATTTCCTCCAGTTACTTTACTTGTAAATACTCCTATTGCCTTTTTAGTCATATTCCATGCTGCTGCTCCACCAAACATTGCACCTGCTTGACTTAGTGCTCCAGGTGTTGATGCTTTATCAAATCCAAAGAATTTACGTAACATTTTTTCTGCTGGTCCTATAAATGCTATTACTAAAATAGCAAAAAGTGGATTTGTTTTTATTATATCTATTGATGAGCCTACCAATACTGAATATACTATTAAATGGAATGGTTGTATTAGAGCTGTAAATACATATTCTTTTAACCATGCATCAAATGCTTGTGATTTTCCATCTCCCAGTTTATCTATTGGATATGTCATTGCAACTAATGGGGCAATAACTGTTAAAAACATCATCGTTACGGTTCTTTTTAAGTATACCCAAGAGAATTTCACTGTGTATACTACTAAAGCTATGTAAAATATCATAAATGTAATTTTTGATGTAAAATCATCATATTGTGCTTGTATTCTTACTAATCCCATTAAATTAGTATCAAAGTTTGTACCATCTGAAATACTAACAGATACTGTTGAAATATTACTACCTATAGATTCGTTAAATATATTTATCACCGAAATTGTAAAATTCATAATATAATGCATACAGAATATTAAGCACATTGCTATAAACCAGTCTAATAATCTTTGTTTGTATTTAGCTCTATCATCTGCTGAGCTACTAATAACAATTCTAATTCCTATATAAGCCAAAACAGATAATAGTATAACAATTGCTAAATTTCTTAGTGAATTATACCAACTTGCTACAACGCCACTTATTTTAGCTGCTATATGGACATCTGTTCCTGCCCCATGCCCAGTATATGCACTTGGGTTGATAAAGTTTATATCAAATGCTGGTACCCTTCCTGCAAATATTTTGTCAACTGAATATTGAATTGTAGGAACTTGATAAGCCCTTCCTCCCAAAAAAGTCCAAGCTGTTTCCCATACATTTGCTGCGAGTCTATATTTATCTATACTAAGAGTATTTTTACCTGTAAAATTCATCTCACTAATAGTAGAAAAATCTTGAAATATATTATTTACCGTTCCGGGTAAAACCATCATAGAAGAATGCTTGAAGTAGTGCTACTACAGCATCACCAATAGTCATAATTATATCTGCAATTGGGTCAAATAATACTCCTCCAATATCTGCCCTTGAAAATGTAGGGAATACAAAATTCCATAATATTGCAATTATTACTATTAATATTATCTTTTGAGTTATACTTTTTTTAGTAAAAATTTTCATATTTTCCCCCTAATAGATTTCTTGTCTTCTTTTTTGGCTTTTCATCTGTGCTAATTTATTTAAGTTTGTTTCAACAAATTCAAATTCTTTTGCTGTAGGTTTTATTTGAATTATTGCACTATCTGCTCCTACTTTTAGTAGTCCTTCTCCTTTAAAACATGTGATTAAGAAGTTGGCTTCTCCTTCACTTAGTTTAAATACTTCTTTTAAATATTGTATTTCTGATTTATCTTGTGCTAAGAATAATTTTGTGTCTGAAGATGTTAATACTGCTTGTGCCTCTGGTTTTTCATAGAAATCTTGGAATCTTTGTGAAATAATTGCTAAAGATACATTTCTTTTTCTGGCACGTCTAGCCATAGTGTTTAAGAAGTCTACGGCTTCTGGGTATGGTAAAAGCATCCAAGCCTCATCAACTAATACCCTTTTCTTTGATGCTTTTGCTCTATCTTCACTATTTTTCTTAACATATTTTTCCCAAATCCATGCTAACAAAATTTGTTGTGCTAGTGGTCTTGCAAATCTCTCTTCTAGTTGTGATATATCTAAGTTTATGAATAATGTACCATCTAATAAATCGAAAGTAGATTGTCCATCAAAGTATGCCATTTGTCCATCATATTCTCTTATATATTGTTTCATAACTTTTAATAAGTAGCTATAATGGAAGCTATAGTCTTGATTTGTATTTTCTGATGCTTTATTTTGTATTCTTCTATACCAAGAACCTATTGTTGGCATTTGTTTTTTTTCTTTTCCTAACATATTGCCATCTAAACTGTTGTTAGATGCTTCGTATAAACTGTTTGGATCTGAGTTTATTCCATGTGCTGCATACTCTTCTGCAACTGATTCTGCTATAATTTGTTTTGTAAGCTCGTTTACTTCTTGGCTTCTTGTACTACCTCTTGCCATTGTTAGTAGAGCTTGTGTAACGTCTTCAACTTTGTTTTCAACATTAAGTACTAATCTTTCTCTTCCTGTAATTTCATCTTTTGCTACTTCTGTTTCAATATCAAATATATTTATAACTGTTTTTGAAGTTGGTGAAAGTACTACATTTATTCCACCTAAGCTTTCTGCAACTATACTATACTCACCTTCGGCATCTAGTGCTAAACTTTGTATTCCCATTAATACCGCTGAACGAGAAATTAAAGTTTTCATTGTAACTGATTTACCAGCACCAGATTTAGCAAATATAACCATGTTATAGTTTGTTAATGAATTGTGGAAGTTATCAAATAATATTGGTACTCCAGTTTGTTTATTTATTCCTAATGGTATTCCTGATGGATGTCCAACTTCTGAAGTTGTAAATGGGAATACCGTTCCCATAGATCTACGGTCAAATGTATGTATTTTTTTGATTTTGTCATCCATTAAAGGAAGATTTGATTGGAATGCATCTTCTTGCATTGCCCATGCACTTTTTATATTTACAAGAGATTTAGACATTTCTGTTGCTAACAGTTTTGTGTATTTGTCTAAGTCTTCTAGGTTATATGCAAATAAGGTTGCTACAATTGAAGCCTCATAAAGCTTGTTGTATCCTGCAGCTATTTCATCTCTTAGTTGCTCTGCTTCAAATCTCTTTTGCCCTAATGTGCTTTCTCTGTTGATATTTCCTCTATCTGCTGCTACAATTCTTTCTGTTTCTAGTTCATTTATAACTCTGTTTAATTCATTTTGTGATCTAGATTCTTGAATTGGGTTTATGTATATTGATGTATTTATATCTCCAAATAAGTACATGTCTCTAAATAGCTCTGGGAATGTACACATTCTTGGTAAACTTGATACAAAAAAGCTTCTTGCATATCTTGTAACATTTGATATTATTTCTAAGTGATCTATATTGCTTGTATCAATTCCTGATGGAGCAATTAGCTCTTTTATTGTTTTCTTTCTTAGAATTTTATATTCAGCTGGTTTTGTATAATCATTATGCTGTCCTTGTATCATTTCTTCTTTTTGTTTCTTCTTGCCCATCTTCAGTACCTCCTTCTACTTTAGTAGTTTGTTTTTTTGGTCTTCCTCTTCTCTTAGATGTGTCTTGATTTATTTTTTCTATTGCATTATCTGCAATGTCTTTTCCTACGATGTGTTTATTTTGAGAAATAATTAGTTTTGCCATTTGATCTATTAAGTCTTCCATTGTTTCTTGTTTTTTCTCAAATGCTAATTCTTTTTCTGATTTTGCTTCCATTACTTTTTGGTTTGCTTTGTCGAATGCGTCTCTTTCTATTTTTTCGTTCAATTCTCTCATTTTCTTATCAATAACATCTGGTGCTGTAGAATATAGCTCAGTATATCCAGATTCTATTGCTTTATCTACACTATAAACTTCTGCATCGTCACGATTATATGCAACATATAGTAGGTCAACCAAACTGTTTGAATCAAGTACTCTTCCATTTACTCCACATACGCCTAAAGTTCTAATGATTGATTGAGCTCTTGTGTATAATTCAGAAAATGCTAGATTTGTAATTTCTTGCTTATCAAAGTTATTTTCTCCTAACTCTTCTGGATAATATGGAATAACTACATAGTATTTTTGGTTTAATACGTTTTTATTTAAACTCATTTTTTCTGTTGAGTAAATTACGTCTTTTCCATATTCGTATAGGTTTGTTGTTTTAGTTAGTTCGTAAAATGCTGCTTTTATTTCTTCTTCTGAATAATTTCCCGAATTAACCATTTTATCATATTGTAGTTTTTCTTTTTCAAGTTGTTCTTCTATCTCTTGTACTTTTGTACGATATGTTTGTATACTACTTTCTAGATTTATTGTTCTTGTTTGTGTATATATTTGTACTGGATGTCTTAATGTATTTAGGAATTGTATAAATCCTTCTTCAACTGCATTTTTTTCTACTGCTGACATAAGGTCATAGTTTACTCCTTGGCACTCAACTACCATTACATATTTTGCTCCGTTTTTTGTTATAATCATATTGTCTTCAATTTTGTCAAATTCCATAAAATCAAATACTGATTCTATTGAATATTGTTTTGCTTGTTTTGATGTTTTATCATTTTTAGATCCTATTCCTGATATTATTTTTTCTTCTTCTTTTTTGCTTTTTGACTTAAAATATAATATACAAAGAATTATTAATAAAGTAACCATTACTGCTAATGCTATTATTAATACTATTTTTAATATATCACTATCAAGATTCATCGCTTTTTCCCTCCTTATATACGTAGATTTTCTTACCTTTCATTTTAAATTTTATTGCTCTTTTTATAATGTCGTCTATGTTTTCTCCTCCTGTTTTTCTGCTGAATTCAAATTTTGTAATTTCGGGAACCTTTAATGTTCCTATTCCAAAACCAATTAGAGCAAATAATGCCATTATAATAATGCCTACGAAAGATAGGTTGATCCATTTAAATAAAAGGTAAATTAAAAAACCTGCCGCGCCCGCAACAACCGTATATATTAGGCTTTTAGTGGAAAAAATAAATAAAATTCTATTTTCACCTTTTACATTTCTGGGTAAATTATATGTGCCCATTGTGCTTCCTCCTTTGTTTATTGTATATCTATTTTTATTCAATATATATTATAGCAGATATTATCGAAAAATGTAACTATAAAATGAAAAAAAGTGCATAAAAATGCACTTTTTAATATAATTGTAATATTTTTGTAATATCGTTGTAATATTATTGTGTAACACCTTGTGCTAATCCAACTATAACTTTTGTAATTGCAGATGCACCAAAGATTAATATTGCACCAACTAAGTATGGAATCATTGTCTTCTTGTATTCTGCTTTTTCTGATGCACTACCCATCATGTATTTAATACCTAAAACTAATAGTACAACAACAGCTACAACTACACCAACTGTTGTAATAATTCCAATCAATTTGTTACCTATGTCAGTTAAATCGCCTTGAGCTCCACTTGGAGTTCCTGTTAATTGACCAGCTATATTAGATGCATCAACACTTCCACCGCTACTTGTTGCATTGCTTATTGTAGTAAATGATACTAGTAATGCTATAGCAATCATCATTATTCCTACTATTTTTGCAGTTCTTTTCATAGTTTATCCTCCTTTTTATTTTTATTTTTATTTATTGAACTTTCTTAAAAAATTTTAAGAAAATATTAAAAGCATATTTAATGGTGTTGTTCTATTACTTTGCCCCATTTATCCATTGCCTTCTTAGCAACTGCTGCCTTATAGAATTGTCTATCATCTTCAGTCATTTTGCCCTTTTCTATCGCTACTGAAATAATTTCATCTATACTCTCAGTTTTGTATTGGTTTTGTCCTTTTAAATCATTTATTGCCTTGGCAATATGTGTCCTTTTCCTTCCTTCTTTTATTAAGTCTGTTTTTGACATACTCGAATAATCTTTGCTGCTAGATGACGTGCCACCATTTCCACCATTATTTCCAGTGTTGCCGTTATTACCATTGTTGCCATTATTACCGTTGTTTCCGTTACTTCCATTGTTACCATTATTACCGTTATTTCCATTGTTTCCGTTGTTGCCGTTTGAGCTTCCGCCACCGCCTCCTGTTGTAAATGGTGCTTGTGGTGTTCCTGGTGTTTGAGTTGATGCTCCAATTTGTACAACTAATTTCCAAATACCAAATGCTCCAAATATTATTACACATCCTATAACAAATGGTACTAATGCGTCTTTTATTTTTGCTTTTTGTTCTATACTTCCTGTTATGAATTGTATAGCTAATACAGCTCCTATAATAACTGCTATAACTGTTCCAACAATTAATAATACATTATATATTGTATCTGATAATGTTTTAAGAGCGCTTTCACTTATTCTATCTGTTTGTTGCCCTGTAGCTATAAAGTTATCTGCTCCTCCAATAATTTCACCTGCAGAAGTAGCTTGTACTATGTTTGTAGAACAAATTATCAATATAAACATTATTAAAATAAGAAATATTCTCTTTTTCATAATTCGTCCTCCTTTTTATTATACTATAAACTCAAGAGTTTTGCAATGAAATATTTATGGCACTGCCTCTTCTGTAAGCTTTGCAATTAATGCTACTATTCCAGATATTGATAATAATAATAATATTCCTATAATGTATGGAATCATACTTTTTTTATAATCTGCCCTTTCTTCCACACTTCCAAACATAAACTTTACACCTAATATTATTAGAGTAATAACTGCAGTAATAACTCCTATTACAACAATTGCTCCAAGTATTGCATTTCCTTTTGATATAACTCTAGTTGCATCTCCTGTTCCACTTGGTTTAAAGCTCTCAGGATTATCTATAGGGTTACTTGCTATACTATATGTTGGTATAAACATTGTTAAAATAAAAAATAGTATTAAAAATATAAATAGTTTATTATTTTTTATCATATTTTTCTCCTGTAAATATACAATTTTATATATTATAACCGATTTTTGTATATTTTTCAAGTAGTAATATATCACATATTTATATTTTTGTGGTTGTTTTAATATAAATGTAATGAAATTGTAATGTTTTTGTAATATTTAGGGTAAATTAATACAAGGAACTACCTGTTATTAGGTGTTCCTTGTGTTAATTTATTGCATTAAGGAAGAAAGTTATCCTTTTACTAATTCCATTTTTCTAGTCTCTCTTTGTGGCGATTTAATTTCCATGCTATAATATCTGGCAATTAACTCATCTAGTTCGACACTAATTTTATAAATTATGTTGTAGTCTTCTCCGTCAAGGATACTATTGTTTAATCTTTCCCTTAATTTACAAATTTCATCATTTAACATAAAAATCACTCTCCTTTTTATATTTTTTCTTAAGTATATTTCTAAAATACCATATTTTTACAAATTAGTCAATTGTTTTTTGCTTATTTTGCTGTATTTTGCCAATTTTTCGTTCGACATTTTTCTACATTATTTTACAATATGCTACATTATTAGAGTTTCTTCATTAAGAAGTATTTTTTTATGCTATTTTTGTATATTTTATTTACAGAAAATCGACAAAAATCGTATTTTTAATTTTTTTATATTTACCTCTCATAATATAAAAAATCCTCTCTTAGAGAGAATTTTTTATTATTTGTTAGGTTCTATTATTGACAATACTTTATTTTCATTTTTGAACATTTCATTTAAAATATTTTGTGTATATTCTTTTGTTACAGTTTCAAATTCCTCTATATAGTCAAAGCTTTGAACTTTTTTCATAGTATCTGCTAAAAACATTCTAGCTATATTAGCAACACTATTGTACTCTATAACATAATCACCATAAAGTTTTCTTCTTGCTCTTTCAAATTCTTCATCATCTAATCCTTGTTGTTTTAGTTGTTCTATTCTATCAGTTATCTTTTGAGCAACTTTTTTGGGTTCTTTTGAAGCTCCTGATATCAATGTGTGTGCATATTGTGCACTAAATTCATAATCAAAATCTGGTTGTGCTAATAATAATCCTTCTTCATATAATTCCTTATATAGTTTCGAGCTCTTGCCTATGATTATATTTAACAATATTTCATTGGCTATATGTTTTTTGATTGCCGCTTCTTGATTATTGTCAATGTCTTTGTATGCCATCATAAATATTGGTGTACTTACTTCCATTTGAGCTATTTTTTCTGGCATATTTATTTTATCTTCTTTTGCAGTATATATTCTTTTTATATCTGCTTGGTTTTCTTTTGGTAATAAACGTTTTTTAATTTCTTCCAACAATTTTTCTGGTTCAAAATCTCCACATACTACCATTGTCATATTTGATGGATGATAAAATGTGTTATAACATTTATACAATACATCTGGATCTATTTTGCTAATTGATTCTACTGTTCCTGCTATATCTATTTTTATTGGATTTTCTTTATACATACACTCTAAAGCATTCATATATAATTGCCAGCCGGGATCATCATCATACATTTTTATTTCTTGGCCTATTATACCTTTTTCTTTTTCAACATTTTCATCTGTAAAATATGGATGTTGCACATAGTCCATAAGCTCACCTAAGCCTTCTTCAAAATGATCAGTGCATTCAAATAGATATGCTGTGTGGTCATTTGTTGTATATGCGTTTGCATCAATTCCAAGTGCCATTAAAGTGTCTAAACTATTTGTTCCATCTGGTTGTTCAAACATTTTATGTTCAAGAAAGTGTGCTACTCCATCTGGTATATATACTTCCTCTCCTGTTTTTGGCATTATAAAGTGATTATCTATTGAACCAAAGTGTGTTCCCCATATTACATATTTCTTTTTTGTATGTTGTTTTGGTATTATAATCACTTGCATACCGTTTTCTAGTTTTTCAACATATGCTTTTTCTTTAATTTTTGAACTTTCTATAATTTTCATCTTTTCACCTCTTAGTCTTTTAAAAAATAAATGGTATTGATATTTATGTTTTGTGCTAGCTTAACAATTTGGTCTTTTGTTACCGTTTTTATTTTGTCCATGTATTCTTTTAAGTCTACAAATCTATTAGCTAGTTCTTGACCATAATAATAGGTTATTTCTGTGTCTTGTTCTTCTGATATTCCTTCAATAGAAGCTTTTATTAGTTCTTTACTATCTTTAATATCCTTATCTGTGAAGTTACCATTTTTCATTTCTTCTAATTGTTGTTTTATTGTATCTAAAGCTTTTTGATAATTTTGTATTTCAATTCCTGCACGAATAAATATACAATTTTTAGTTCTATTATAGTTTGAACCTGTTGTATATGCTAAACTTGCTTTTTCACGTACATTTTGGAATAATTTTGAGTTTGCTCCTCCGCCTAATATTGCATTATACACAGATGCTATAAATCTATTACCTTCTGCTGTTTCATTTATATTTAAGCCCATCACTAGTTTTCCTTGTGTTACTTGCATACTCTCATTTATTATATTTGGTTCTTTAGTCCCAGTTTGTTCAGTTGTTTCATTGTTTACAACATATTCAGGTTTTCTAGCGTTTAATTTTTTAATGTTTTCATTTTGTTCTATAGTTTGCTTTACTTTTTCTTTATCTATAGTGCCTGAATAGAATATATCAATTTTGCAGTTATTTATCAATGTTTTGTAATAGCTATATAATTCTTCTGGTGTTATTTTTTCTAAGTCTTCTATATATCCATATTTATATAGTCCATATGGCTTATCTTTAAACATTTCTTCAATACATCTGTCATATGCATATTTAGCTTTGTTGTCTATTTTGGCTTCTATAATTTGTTTTAGGTTCTTCTTTTCTCCTTCAACATATTCTGGTTTAAATTTGTTACCTTCTATCAATGGATTGAATATTATGTCTGTTAAAATATCCATTGCTTCTTTTAATATGTTTTCTGAAGATGGTAGAAATTCTTCGCTTAGTGTTTCTAAATAGAATTTCATAATGTGGTTGTCACCTGTTTTTTCAACACCGCAATCGAAACTAGCTCCATATAGCATTTCTAGCTTTTGACTAATTAAATCTTGTGATGGTATGTTTTTAGTGCCTCTTCTTAATACCGCTGTAAGTAGAGCATCTAAAGTTACATTTTCTTTTTTTAGCGGTGTAGCTAGGAATATTGCGTTTAAGTTTGTTTTATAGTTTTTAGTATAAATTTGGTGTAAAGTTATACCTGGTTTTATTTCTTGTTTTTGATAATTCATTCTTTCTCCTCTTTTCTTTTTTATTCATGTATATTATAATCTAATTTTGGAAAATTATTCAAGAGCATTTTTAAGATTTGCTATTTAAAATTATTTGGTAAAATTTGTAAGATGTATTGTAGTTGTTGCTTATTGTTGATATAATGGTTCTATCCTTTTGCAAAGGAAATCTTTGGAAAGGAGGTACTACATATGACTACACCTGATTTAATCTGGCATTTGATAGAGTTAATTCTGAAAAATGAAGAAGCAAAATCAAATAACTAAAAGCCAAAAGAAGATTAGCAATAATCTTTGCAAGAGTATGCGCTATCATACTCTTGCTTTTTTTATAAGGAAAGTGGCTTCGCCACATGTGCATTTTTCTTTTCAAAGGTTTTCCCATACAATAAAAAAGTTGAGTGGCGCTATCCACTCAACTCATACTACAAAATGATTACACCTGATAATCAATAACTTAAGTTAAACATAGTATACTACTTTTTTTATTATATGTCAAACTAATTTAAATAATTCTTATATTTTTTAGAAATTATTGTAATAGTTTTTTAGCAACTTCGTTTATTATTTTTCCGTCTGCTGATGCTCCTAATTTTTCTTTTGCTGTTTTCATTACTAAGCCCATTTCTTTCATCGATGTTGCGCCTAGTTCTGCAATTATTTCTTTTACTTTTGCTTCTATTTCTTCTGCAGATAATTGTTCTGGTAAGTATTCTTCTAGTATAGCAATTTCTTGGTTTATTTGGTCTAGTAAATCTTGTCTTCCACTTTTTTCATAATCTGCAATTGAATCTTTTCTTTTTTTAGTTTCTTTTGCAATTATTTCAACTATTTGGTCATCTGTAACTTCTATTTGTTTGTCTTTTTCAACTTGTAGAATAGCAGCTCTAACCATTTGGATAACATTTTTTCTAATTACATTTTTCTCTTTCATAGAGTTTTTTAAATCGTCTAACAATTTTTCTTTTAACATACATTTACCTCCCTATTAAGCAAAAATGGATTGAAAAATTCTAATAACTTTCAATCCATCTCTTACTTTTTAAAATTTTCTTTTTCTTGCTGCCTCTGATTTTTTCTTTCTTTTTACACTTGGTTTTTCATAGTGCTCTCTTTTTCTTACTTCTTGTAATACTCCGTTTCTAGCACATTGTCTTTTAAACCTTTTTAAGGCATCTTCTATATTTCCGTTATTAACTTTAACCTCTGACATTTTTGTTCCCCTCCCTTCAGTAGTTACACTCTTACGTGTGGGATTTTAACTGAAAATTATTATTTTTACGTTAATTATTATAACTGTATTGGGTAAATTTGTCAATATTTATATAAAATTTTCTAGAAAATACTTGTACTATTTATCAAAATCGAACAAATCACCTAGTGGTTGGGCTTCATTTACTCTTTTTATGGCTTCTGCAAATAATGGTGCAATAGATAAAACTTTGATTTTGTCTGTTTGTTTTTCTTTGGTTAAAGGTACTGTGTTTGTTGTTACCAATTCTTTTATTGGTGAGTTTTTAATTCTTTCTATTGCAGGACCACATAGAACTCCATGGGTACATGCTGCATATATTTCTTTTGCTCCGTGTTCTTGCAAGATTTTAGCTGCTTCTACCATGGTTCCTGCTGTACTTACTTCGTCATCAAATATAAGTGCGGTTTTTCCTTCTATATCTCCTATAATGTTTGCTGCTACTGCTTTATCGTCATTGCCTGTTCTTCTTTTATCTATTAACGCCATAGGACATTTGAAATACATTGAATATTTATATGCTTTTTTAGAGCTTCCTGCATCTGTTGCTACTACTACTTTGTTTTCAATTTCTTTTCCGTCAAAATAGGCTTGTAGTATATGTTGTCCTGTTAATCTATCACATGGAATATTGAAATATGCTTGAATTGCCGGATTATGCAAATCGCATGTGATTACTCTACTTGCTCCTGCAGCTTCTAGAAGTTCTGCAAATAATCTAGCTGTTACAGGTACTCTTGGTTGATCTTTCTTATCTGATCTTGAATATATAAAATATGGAAGCACTACATTTATTCTATGTGCTGATGCTCTTTTAGCAGCATCAATCATAATAAGTAGTTCCATTACTCTTTCATTAACTGGTGGCTCTGTTGTTTGTATTAAATAAATATCTTGTTCTCTTACTGTTTCTTTGAATTGTATAAAGTTGTTGTCATTTGCAAATTTATAACATTCAACTTTTCCCATTGATAAATTTAATTCTTTACAGACTTCTTTTGTAAATTCTTCTGCTGTAGGACATGCGAATATTTTAATATTCTTCATATTTGTTCATTCCTTCCTTTATATACAAATTAGGTTGGAAAATAATTTTGATTATTCTCCAACCTCTTACAGCAAAGCTTCAATTAAGAAGCGCTTTTCCAAGCTGTCACTTCTCCATTTTTCAAGCTCTTTTGTACATCAATTACTCTTTGGTTTTCTGAGCCTCTCCAGTCTAATCTAGGATTGTGAAGTGCATCAACATATTGTCCATCTACAAGAACATCTAGGTATTTTACTACCTCTTTGTCCTTTAGATAGTCATCAAACTTAAATCCTGACCAAGCCCATAAGTTTTTATCAGGAAATTTCTCTTTAAAAGTTTTAGCTAGTTTTGTTGTTCCTTCTATATTATTTGGGTGCATTGGTTCTCCACCTAAAATTGATAATCCTTCTACATTTTCGTTTTGGCAAAGCTCCATTATTCTGTCAATAGTTGCATCTGTAAATTCTTTTCCCCCATTAAAATCGTGTGTTTCTGGGTTAAAGCAATTTTTACAATTAAATGCACAGCCTTGCATAAATATAGATACCCTTACTCCTGGTCCATCTGCTATATCCATTTTTCTGATTTTATTGTATTTCATAGTTAATAAATCCTTCTTTCTAATCTACTCGTCGTCTTTGTTATCAATATGGAGAACTCTCTCCTTAATTTCTTGTGTTCTTCCCTTATTCCAGAATTGGCTTCCAATATATCCGCAAGTTCTTCTTGCTACATTTAATGTGTTATGGTCTCTATTTCCACAGTTTGGACAATACCATTCTAAGTTTTCGTCTATTAAAATTTCTCCATCAAATCCACACTTTTGGCAATAATCTGATTTTGTGTTCAATTCTGCATACATAATATTATCATAAATAAAGTTAATTATTTGTAGTACAACTTCTAAGTTGTCTTGTAAGTTAGGTGTTTCTACATAAGATATAGCTCCACCTGGGCTTAGTTTTTGGAATTTACTCTCTAGTTTTAATTTAGAGAAAGCATCTATATCTTCAAATACTGGTACATGGTATGAATTTGTGATATAGCTTCTATCTGTAATTCCTTCAACTGTTCCAAATCTTTTCTTTAGGCATTTTGCAAATTTATATGTTGTAGACTCAATTGGAGTTCCATAAACACTGTAATCTATCTTCTCTGCTTCTTTCCATTCTTTGCATTTGTCATTTAATTTTTGCATTACTTTTATTGCAAATTCTTCTCCTTCACCATTATCAGTATGGCTATGTCCTGTCATGTATTTTACACATTCATATAATCCTGCATATCCTAATGATATTGTTGAATAACCATCATGTAATAATTTGTGAATACTTTCACCTTTTTTAAGTCTTGCTAAAGCTCCATGTTGCCATAATATTGGTGCAACATCACTTGTAACTTTACTTAATCTTTCATGTCTAATTTGTAGTGCTTTATGGCATAATTCTAATCTTTCGTCAAATATTTTCCAGAATTTTTCTTCATCTTGTTTTGATGATAATGCAACATCAACTAAATTGATAGTTACAACACCTTGATTAAATCTTCCATAGTATTTTGGTTTATTTGTTTCTGGGTCTACATATGGTGTTAAGAATGATCTACATCCCATACATGGGTAGCAGTTTCCATTTCCATTTTTATCTATTTTAAGTTCCTTCATTTTCTTTTCAGAAATATAGTCTGGAACCAATCTTTTAGCTGTGCATTTAGCAGCTAATTCTGTTAAATACCAATATTTGCTTTCTTTGTGTATGTTATCTTCTTCTAATACATAAAGAAGTTTTGGGAATGCTGGTGTAATATATACACCTTTTTCATTTTTGAAGCCTTCTATTCTTTGTTTTAAGAATTCTTCAATTATCATTGCTAATTCTTTTTTGTATTCATCAGTTTCTCCTAAGTACATACAAACTGATAGGAATGGTGCTTGGCCATTTGTATTTGTCATTGAATTTACTTGATAATTGAAAGTTTGTACACCGTCAGATACCTCTTTTTTAGTATCTTGTTCAGCATATTCTTTACATTGTGCTTCGCTTAAGCCTCTTTTTTTGTATTTTTTATAATATCTATCATAACTGCTTCTTACAAATGGTGCTAAGTGTGTTAATGATACTGTTGCTCCACCATAAGTAGATGATGTAACGCCTAATATAATTTGTGTAGCAATTGTCATAGCTGTTAAAAATCTATGTGGTTTTTCAATCATAACTCCATTCATTATTGTTCCATTTTGAAGCATGTCTTCTAAGTTTATTAACTCACAGTTAGTTAATGCATTTTGTGCAAAGTAATCTGCATCATGGAAGTGGATAATTCCTTCATCATGTGCTTTTACCACATCTTCTGGTAGTAAAAATCTTCTAGTAATATCTGTACTAGTAATTCCTGCTAAGTAGTCTCTTTGAGTTGTAACAACTCTTGCATTTTTATTTGAATTTTCATTGTTCCAATAATCACTTTCACCATCAATTAATTCCTTAATTGATTGATCTGTCGTGTTTGCTTTTCTTACTAATTCTCTGGTATAACGATATGTAATATATTTTTTAGCTAGTAGATATTTTCCAAAAGACATCAATTGCTCTTCTATAATATCTTGAATATCTTCTACCAAAATTCTTTTTTTATCTAAATCTTCAACATAATCAATTATTTGATTTATTTCATCTTTAGTTGCTCTTTCTCTTGGTCTCACTTCTCTGTTAGCTTTTTCAATTGCTACTCTGATTTTTGATTGATCAAAATCTACTAATTTCCCATCTCTTTTCACTACTTGCATTTTTATTTCCCCCTATATGTATCTTATAGTTTATAATAGTTTAGATATTTTTATAATCTCTAAACAATATCTTTTCTTTTGTTTGACATTATCTTATATCACCCAAAAGATAATGTCAAGCAGTTACAGTTTATGTAACCGTTCTGCATTTTGCTTGATATATATGGTGTTCTGTGTTTTTGTCAATTAGTTTTATTTGTGTCTTTCAGTCAATTTGTTTGTGGTTTTTTGTCTATTTTACACGTTTTTATTTTTTATTTAGAATAATATTACAATTTTATTACATTTGTTCAAAAATCGCTTATTTCTAAACATTTTTCAGTTCTTTATGAATTTTATTTAGCTTGATTTTTCTTGATATTTAGGCAAATTCAAGTTTAATTTCTTCAAAAAAATGGTAAAAATATTTTTTATTTATTTTTAAAGTTTTTCAAAAATGATTTTTTCAAATATTTTTATTTTCTCATTCTGTTATTTAATGTATATTTTTATATTTCTTTGTATTTATCAGTGTTTTTTGTATTTTTTCGCTTGTAATTTTATTATAAAAAACTCGTTTTTTGAAAAAACGAGTTTTTTGATTTTTTTATTTTTGATATTATTTGTTATCTAAAAATATTTATATTTTCGTTGTTTGTCTTTTTGTTATGTCTATTTTTCTAATTTTTTTATGTTAGATAAGAATATAATGTCTTCTATCATATCTAATATTGAGTAAACAAGAATTACTATTCCTATTGTTACAACTATAGCATTTGATACAAATATTGTATATAGTCCACATACTATCATTACAATTGAGATTAACAAACTGCATAACCAAATTGGTGATTCTACTACTTTTAATTTAAATGATAAACTCAATCTTATTATTCCTGTATAAACTATCCAAATTCCTATCAAAACTCTGAATATTGTTTCAATTTGGCTTTTGTAAACTATTGTTATAATTCCAAGTATTATAGCTATAATTCCATATGCTATATCATAGTTATAAAAGTTATATTTTCCTCTCGTTGAACAATAATCCACTAGTTTGTATAGTCCTACTATAATGAAAAGTATTCCTACAATCAATGATACTACTTTTGTACTTCCCTCTGGGTTTGTAATTAAAAGTATTCCAAGTATTGCAAATACTAATGATGTTAACAAAGATGTCCATCCTGTTCTTTTAAATATTTTTTCAAGATATTCCATATTTGTTGCTCCTTTCATTTTTATTTATATTATTATATTTATCATTAAATTTTATTTTTTTCAATACTAATTGCTACTTTTTTCTTCACTTTGTTTTAGTGGGTCTGTAATTAAAATAAATTTAACATTTCCGTTCATTTTTTCGTCCATCTCCGCAAAGTTCATATAATCTTTTGATAGTTTTTCTAATGCATCAATTCTGCTTGTAAGGTTATGAACATCTCCATTTACCGTAGAATATAATTTGTTGATTGCTTTTGTGTTAAATTCTTTTATTCCTTCTGATAGCTCTTTTGCGCCTTCAGCAATATCACCTGATTTTTCAGTTAATTGTTCACTTGCTGAGTATAATTCTTTTGCGCTTGTGTTAAGAGCGTTTGTCCCAGCATTTAGTTTATTTGCACCTGTTTTTAATGTGCTTATTCCTTTAATCAATGCTGTAGATTTTGTTGATAATTCACTTGTTCCTGCAACTAATTCATCTGATTTTGTATTCATTGCATCTAAGCCTTTAGCTAATGCTGTTAAGTTTTTATCTAAAGAATTTGCTCCTGCTTTTAATCCAGGTTCTTCCTTAGTTCCTTTTCCGTCTAATCCTTCTTTAATAGATTCCACTGTTGTTTGAGCTGTACCTACTGATTTTAGTAATTCTATTGATTGTTCATTTGCCGATATATTTTGTTCTAACAATGCTATAGTTTGTGTTAATGTTGCTTCTAATTGTTGATCTGTTGCACTGTTTTTTTGAGCTGTTAATACAGTTTCTAAGTTTGCTTTTAATTTTTTATCTGCGTCTACAAGTTTTGTTAACTCTGCTGTTTTGGTTTTTACATCAATATTTGATAATTTTGCATTCATTGCATCTATCGCTTTACTTGTATTTGTAATTCCTGTGTTTATTGATGTTGCTCCAGCTGATAATGCTTGGCTTGACTCTGCCATATATTCTACTTTTTCTTTTAAAGTTTTTGCACCATTTGATAGTTTGCTTACTCCTGGGATTAAAGCACTTGATTTTGTTGCTAATGAATTTACACCATCAGCTACTTGTTTTGCTCCTTCACTTGTATTTTCTGTTCCCTGTGTTAATTCATTCATATAGTCTGTAAATTCTTGTGATTTTTCTGAATATTGACTTGTTCCATCTTGTAATGTATTTGCTCCATTTGCAAGTTTTTCACTTGCTGATTTCATGTCATTCATTGATGAATATAGCTCATTTAATTTGTCTGCTAGTTTTGATTCATTTTCTTCTAATACTCTTGGTGTTATATATGTAATCATATTTTCTAGTTCAAATTTTTCTGTCTCCATTGATATTTCTACTTTGTTTGGTATATCAATTTCATTTGTTTTTAAGCTCTCTTTTAATCCTGGGAATGCAACTCCAAGTAGTATAGTTTTTTCTCCTTTTTCAACTACCTTTCCTTGAGTTAATTTAATGTTTTTGTTTGTTTTAGTATCAAGTGTTGTTCCTGTTATTACTATAAACGGTGTATACATTTTTTCTGTTGTTCCATTTATGCTTACATTGTGTGCTTCATTGTTTTTGTATGTTATTGTAATTTTTACTTTTCCTTTTTTACCAACTATTTCTTCTGCCGACATTTCTTTTCCGTCCAATTCGTATTTAATAGATGTTTCAATTGGTAATTTCTTTTCTGTTTTTCCTTGATAATATATGTCTTTTTCGTTAGCATTCCATATTATTTTGTTTTCTTTTTGTTCGAATGTTTCATTTCCACCTACGTTTGTTATATCTAATAAGTTTGATATATCATCTATTGTTTTTAATAATTCATCATTTGTTATATGTTCATTTACTATTGTTTCATATTGTGTTCCACTGTTGTTTAGTTTTGAATATACTGTTTCTTCTTTCGTTATTGCAAATACTGGAGTTGCATAACCTAACATTGTGCATAATAATATGCTTCCAATTATTCTTTTACTTTTCATTTTATTTTCTCCTTTTTTATTAATTTTATTGGTAGTAATATAATGCTTTTTTCCGTTCCATCCCAGCTGCACAAGAAAATGTAACAACAATTTTTTGCAAACATTGTTAATGATTTGAAAAAATTTAGTAACATTTTCTAGTTTGCTGGTCCCCACAGCCTCACTTCAAAAAGTATTACATTACTACCTTTTAAAGCAAAACTAAAACTAAAAAACTAATTGCTTAGTTTGCGCATATTTGCAGTTGTTTTGCAAATTACTTTGTCAAATACAATTAAGAATGCTGGTAAAACTGTTAATACAGTAACCATACTAATAATTGCACCTCTTGCCATTAAGCTACATAAAGAACCAATCATTTCAATTTTTGAGTACATTCCTACTCCAAATGTTGCTCCAAAGAAACATAATGCACTAACAATTATTGATTGAATTGATGTTCCTAAAGCTTCATCTACAGCTTGATGTTTGTCTTTTCCTTCTATTCTTGCTGTTTTATATTTTGTTGTAATTAAAATTGCATAATCTATTGTTGCACCTAATTGAATTGTACCAATTACTATTGATGCTATAAATGGTATTACTGTTCCTGTATATGCAGGTATTCCCATATTGATAAATATTGCAAATTCTATTGCAGTAATTAGTATTATTGGTAAACTTACTGATTTTAAAACAAATATCATTATTACAAGTATAATTACAATTGAAACTGTGTTTACGCTATTGAAATCATGATTACTTATTTCAACCAAGTCTTTCATTAGTGGTCCTTCTCCAGCAAGTATTGCTGTATCGTCATATTCTTTTATTATTTTATTTACCTCTTCTATTTGGCTATTTAACTCGTTTGTTGCAATTTCATATTTTGAATTTATAATTACCATTTGATATTTATCACTTTCAAATATTGACTTTATATCTTCTGGTAGCATTTCTTTTGGTATATTTACTTCTTTTGAAGTTTTAGAATAACTTAATGTCCATTCAATTCCATCTAAGCTTTCTATTTTATCTAACATTTCATTTAATTTATAATCTGGCATATTTTTATCTACTAGTAATAATTCTGTTGAAACCATATCAAATTTATCTTTTAGTTCGTTATTTGCTTGTATACTGTTTAAAGTATCTGGTAAAGATTTGCTTAGGTTATAGTAACTTTCTGTATGTGTATATCCATATATTGCAAATGGTAAAATTACTATAAATGCAACTAAAATTGCTTTGTAATGTTTTAAATTGAAGTTTTTAACTTTTTCAAATCTTGGTAATATTTCTTTGTGTTTTGTTTTTTCTACCCATTTATCAAATGCAAGTAACATTGCTGGTAATGCTGTAACTGCTGTTATTACACCAATTAAAACACCTTTTGCCATTACCAAACCTATATCTTTTCCTAATGTTAAATTCATACTACATAATGCTAAAAATCCAGCTATTGTTGTTAATGAACTTCCAAGTACTGATACTAATGTTTTTGCTATTGCAGTTGCCATTGCTTCATTATTGTTTGAAGCTTTTTCTTTTTCTGCTTTATAACTGTGGTATAAGAATATTGCAAAATCCATTGTTACACCAAGTTGCAATACAGCACTTATTGCTTTTGTTATATATGATGTTTGACCTAAAAATGCATTTGTGCCCATGTTGTATAATACTGCCATTCCTATGTTTAATAGCATTAGTACTGGTGCTAAATATGAATCTAATGCTAATTGCAAAATTATCAAACATAAAGCTACTGCAATCATTACATATATTATTACTTCTGAGTCTGATAAATTTCTAGTATCTAGTACTGTTGCAGTCATACCACTTATTTTGCAATTTTTATTTGATATTTCCCTAAGTTTTTCAACTGTTTCCATTGTTGTATCTTCTGAAATTCCATCTTTAAATGTTACTAATACTGGCGTTGTGTTGTCCTTATATAATTTGTCTTTAATTTCATCAGGTAACATTTCTAGCGGTACATCGGTTCCTATAATGTCTGTTAGTCCAACTACTTTTTCTACATTTCCTACTTCTCTAAATTGTTTTTCTAATTCTATAATATCTTTTGACTGCATATTTTCTAGTATTACTACTGAAAACGCTCCCATGTCAAAGTCGTCCGCTAATATATTTTCACCTTTTATAGTTTCGATGTTGTCAGGCAAATATACTAGTATGTCATAGTTTACTCTTGTTGCTTTATATCCAATAATTGATGGAATTAAAAGTAACAAAGATATTATTAGAATAGCTACTTTGTGTTTACATATAAACTGTCCAAACTTTTCCATTTTTCTGCCTCCTTATTTTTATGACCATTAGTCACTTTTCATAATATACTACTTTTCTGACCATTAGTCAATAGTTTTTATGAAAATTTTTTAGCAAATCGATATTTGTTGTAATTTTTAGCAATTTTTACTGATTTCAAAGAACAATTTACTATTACTTTTTTATTTATTTCTATTGACTATGCGTCATTTTTATGTAATAATTATATTGTATTGGAGGCAAGATTATGAAAGAAAAAAATGATAAAGAAGAAAGATTATTAAACGTAGGATTCAAACTTTTTACCGAAAAAGGTTTTAAAGATACTTCTATTCAAGACATTGTTGATAATGCAGATGTCGCAAAAGGTACTTTTTATTTATATTTTAAAGATAAATATGAATTAAGAGATGTTTTAATCGCAAGAAAATCTATGTCATTATTTTCTGAAGCAATAAATGCTGTAAAAAGCACTTATATAGAGAATTTTGCTGATCAAATGATTTTTGTTATAAATTACATTATTGATAAACTTGCCAAAACTCCTTTACTTTTGAAATTCATATCTAAAAATTTATCATGGGGAGTTTATAGCCAAACTGTATTAAATTTATATGAAAAAAATAAAAATTCTGAGGAAGGTCTTGTTTATTTATTTTTAAATGGTGTTAAAGAACATAATATCAAATTAAAAAATCCTGAAGTAACATTATATATGATTATAGAGTTAGTTAGTTCAACTTGCTTTAATTCTATTTTATATAACGAACCTCTCCCAATTGAAGAATTTAAGCCTTATTTGTATGAATTAATTAGAAATTTGTTAAAAGAATAAAAAACTGCACTATTTCTGATGCAGTTTTTTATTTGTTATTTTATTACATATTCCCATCCAGGTTGCCATGTTTTAGTTTTTCTCCAATCATTTTTGTTTGCTTCTTCCCATGATATATTTTTTGTTAAGACTTCAAACGCTAATTGCGGTGCTCTATGAGCTATTATCCCTATCTTTTTACCTTGATAATTTGTTCTTAAAAATTCTATAAAATCATTAATTCTTTTTTCCACGTCTCTAAGAGATTCTCCATTAGGAAATGGGCTGTCTATATGTTCTTCATAAACAACTAAAGACTTATCTTTACCATCTAAATCTCCATAGTTGCATTCTCTTAATCTTTTGTCTTGAATGTGTTTTACATTTGGAAATGCAAGCTTTGCTGAATCAATTGCTCTTACTAAATCTGATGTAAATATCACATCAAAATTTTTATCTTTTTGTAATTCTCCTAATTTTATTGCTCTTTCTCTTCCTAATTCATTCAACTCTACTTGCTTCCATCCACTACATTTTCCAGAAGCATTATCGGTTGTCGTTCCATGTACAAAATACATAATTTTTAATTCCATTATTTTCCCTACTTTCCTATTTAGAAATTTCAGCAGAATTACCTTTTAACTTAACTCTGTCAAAATATCTATATCAACAAAATATTTCTTTTTATTGTTTTTATCAATATATACTGGAAATTGTTTTATATTTTTTTCCTCTATTATGTCTTCTGGATTCGACCAAATATTTCTACTTTTAAACATATATTCTTCGCTATCTACTGGATTCGTCCATTCACAAATAATTTTATATGGGTATCTTCCATTTACACTATATGAAGTATTTATTATTGTTTCAACATAGTCTGCATATATTAGTTCTCCATTTTCTTTTAATCTTTTTCCTAAATTTCTCCTATTGATTTTTATAAATATCCCCGTTCCACCTATTACTAGAAAAATCAGCCCAATTCCTGGTAATATTAAAAATAATAAGTCTAAGGATTTCATACCTATTTTATTTGGATTATCTTTATCATAATATATTTCTATTTCTTTCCCTTCATAAAAGCTAGAAGAATATCCATTTAATGTTGATTCATATTCATTGCCTTCAGCAACATATGAAACGTATACCTTATGATTTCTATTATTGTCAGAATCTCTAGATGACCATATTTCAGTAATAATCCCTGTTGTTTCTATTTTATTATTATAATTAAAAACACTTCCAAACAAAATAAAGCCAATTACGACTAATATCGCTCCAATAATTGCAAATATAATCCATATTAAATTTTCTACTTTATTTTCTTTCATATATCACTCTTTCTATTCTATCTCATTAGAATTATAACTTTTATGTTTGTTTTTATTTTATATTGTGCCATATTCTTTGTCAACATTTTTATTATATTTGAAGAACTTTACTATATGTGAATTTTTGCTTTGTAAATATACACAGCAAAATGTGACTTAACCTTGTTGTACGGTCAAAATCCTTGATTTTTCTTATATAAAAAAGACCACACCATTTCTGATGCAATCTTTTTTTGCTTTTAGGAGTCTACATGTTGTTAAAAACCCCATATATAATTCCTATAAAGCTTAGAATCATTATGGCACGAGTAATGTACTGGTGCCGGTGGAAGAATTTTGCGTTTATGGTATCCACAATTTTTTGCCCATTCGGCAAAAAAAGGATGGATACATATAGCAGTGTAAACATTAGTGCTGCTACGCCTGTCTTTCCAAAGATGTCTATCATAGTTCGTTCTCCCTTCAAATTTAAAATACATTTATATTTTAACATATTTACATAATTTTAGCAAATACGGGACATATTTTTATTATTATCTCATTAAAATTACACCTTTTATATTTGTATGTAATAGCTTTATAAACTCTTCAGCGTCTTGCTTTGTTCCGACTACACTACCATAATGAATTGGAACAGCTACTTTGGGTTGTATTTCGTTTACTAATTGTGCCGCTTCTTTAAAATCCATTGTATATGTTCCACCCACTGGCACAAAAGCAACATCACATTTTACTTTTTTATTTTCTTCTGTTATATCAGTATCACCTGCAATGTAATATTTAACGTCATTTAATTCAATAACATAACCAACCCAACCATTTTCTTTTGGATGGAATGTTTTATTTGTGTTATATGCTGGTACTGTTTCAAACTTAATTCCTTGTACCATATATTTTTTATTTGGTTCTACAGTAATAATTGCATTTTTATTTATTCCCTTTTTTAGCACTTTTGTTAATAACTCTTCTGGTATTACAATAACAGTGTTTTCATTTATAACTTTATCAATATCTTCTTCTGAATAATGATCATAATGATCATGTGTTATAAAAATAATATCTGCATCATTATAATTTCTGTCTATTTTAAATGGATCTATATAAATTGTTTTTTCTTTGTTTATTCTTATACTACTATGGCATAGCACTTCAATATTATTTAACATTTGTATTCCTCCCTATTTTTAATCTTTTTTTGCTATAAATATCCAGTAATTTTTCTTGTGTCCAAATCTTTCAACTTCTCTTTTTTCAATTTTTAAAATTTGATAATCTTTAAAATATTTGTTTAATTCTTTGTCGTCAAATAAATGTATATATTTGCCTTTATTAAAATAAAAATTTTCTTCCAGCTTTATAGCAGTATCCCTTATAACATCATACCCCTCTAATCCATTTACACTTCCAACAAATAATCCACCATTTTTTAAAACTCTATGTATTTCACTCATCAATTGGGCTGTTTTTTCCTCAGAAAAATAGTGTATTGCTAAGCTTGAAAAAACCAAGTCAAAACTGTTATTGTCATACTTTAACGGCATACTCATATCTACTTTTTCAACATTTTGGTTGAATTTTTTTACTTCATTTAATGCAATATCTGAAATATCTGTTGATATAACTTTATATCCATATTCAATTAATCTTTTAGAATATTGTCCTATACCACATCCCAATTCTAAGCAAATACCTTTATTATTAAAATAACTTTTATATTCATCTATCCACATATCTATACTTAACTGTCTATTTATATGTTCTTTCCAATATAAATCATTTTCAAAATATTTATCATCAATCATAAATTCTCCATCTCAATATCCACAATTTTTTCCTACATGTGTATTATATCATAAATTATAAGATGCACACAATAAAAGACGGAGTTTTTATTCTCCGCCTTAAATTTATTTACCTAATTTTTGAATAGCTTTTTCTGCAAAGCTGTTGTTTACTACTTTTCCGTAGTCAGCTTCTTTTTCAAGTTCTCCTGCTTCTTTCATAACCCTTTGAAGTAATGCAAACGATTCTTGTTTTAATACTGGATTATCTCTCCAAGCATCAATATCTATATAACTTTGCAATGCTGCCTCTAACATACTCAAATCAGTATCTGGAAAAAAGTCCACTATTGCTTCTGCTATCTCTTTAGCACTATGTGATTTTACCCATTGTTCTCCTTTGTATATTGCATTTGTAAATCCTTGAATTATATTAGGATTTTTTTCAATATAACTTTTCTTAGCAAAATATGCTGTATATGGTATTTCTCCTGATGCTTCTCCAACAGATGCAACAATATATCCTTTACCTGCTTTTTCTGTTGCTGAAGCAGTTGGTTCAAATAATGTTACATATTCAGCATTTCCACCAGCAAAAGCTCCTGCCATTAAGTCAAATTTAATACTGTCATCTAATACTAAATCTTTTTTAGGATCTAAACCATTTTGTTTAAGCACATATTCAAAAGTCATATATGGTACTCCACCTTTTCTACCAGGAATAACAGTTTTTCCTTTTAAATCTTGCCAACTAAAATTATCTGTTTTTTCTTTGCTAACTAAAAATGAGCCGTCTTTTTGAGTCATTTGTGCAAATACTTGTGTATAATCTTCTTTTCCTTCATTATATACATATATTGAAGCTTCTGGTCCTGCAAAGCCTATGTCACTTTGGTTTGCTAAAACTGCGGTCATTACTTTATCAGCTCCTTGACCTGTTGTTAATTCTATTTCTAAACCTTCCTCTGCAAAATAACCTTTTGAAATTGCCACATATTGTGGAGCATAAAATACAGAACGTGTTACTTCATTTACACGAATTTTTTGTAACCCTGCTGTTTCTGTATTTTTATTAAGTAGTATATAAGTAGCTATTCCTGCTGCTACTATTATAATAACTAATACAATAATCAAATACTTTTTCAAGTTTTTTCATTCCTTTCTAATCTATTCATGCCAAAGGAGATTTTAAGTATTTTGGCATGCTATTTAACTTTTCTTGTTACTTATAATACTTTTCTCCTATAAGTAACATTTTTATCTGTTATTTTTAAGTTCTTTTAGACATTTTTTTCATAACAATTTTTTCTGAAAGTACTATTGCTTCATAAATAATTGCAGCAACTATTGCAAGAATAATTACTCCTGTCATTACTAAGTCTAGTTGAAATACCTGACCACCATATACAATTAGGTAACCTAAACCTGCTTTTGATACCAAGAATTCTCCTGTTATTACACCTACTAAAGATAGGCCTATATTTACCTTTAATGAGTTGAAAAATGTGGATATGTTTGCAGGTATTACTATTTTTGTTAATATTTGAAATTTACTTGCATTAAATGTTTGTGCCATTTTTATTAGTTCTTTGTCTGTATTTAAAAATCCATTTAGAATTTCTAATATAGTTACAATTAGTGAAATGGCAAGACCCATTGTTATAATTGCTCCCATTCCTGCACCTACCCAGATGATTATAACTGGTCCGCAAAGCTACTTTGGGCAAACTGTTTAATACAACTAAATATGGTTCTGATACCTTCGAAAAAAATGGAGACCACCATAGCAAAATTGCTATAAATACACCTAGTATAACTCCTGAAATAAACCCTATTAGTGTTTCTGTAAGTGTTACTCCTAAGTGTGTTAGCAGTCCATTAGCTGATAAATTTAAAAAGGTATTTAATATTCTTGAAGGTTGACTTGTAATAAAACTATCTATTATTCCTTTATTAGCAAGTAATTCCCACCCTATTATAAATATAATTAGGATAAGTAATTGAGTTAAAATAACAGATATTTTGTTTTTTCTTATTTTTCTTAGGTATTTTTTTCTGTCCTCAGACATATTTTTATCATACATGTACATCAAGCTCCTTCCATATAGCATCAAAGTACTTACTAAATTTAGGGCTCTCACGGCAGTTGATTGGATTTCTATTTTCCATTTCAAAATTAATAGTATGAATGGTTTTTACTGTTGCTGGTCTTTTTGTTAACACTACTATCCTATCACTCATACTAATTGCCTCTGATATATCATGTGTCACTATAATAGCTGTAATATTTTCATTTTTTAATATTTGAAAAATATCATTTGTAACCATAATTCTAGTTTGATAGTCTAACGCTGAAAATGCTTCGTCTAATAATAAGATTTTTGGCTTAATAGCCAAAGTTCTTATCAGCGCTGCTCTTTGCCTCATTCCTCCAGATAACTGATTTGGGTATTTGTCTTTAAATTCATATAAACCATATTTTTTAAGTAATTCTATTACATAAGCTTCATTTTCTTTTGTCTTTTTTCTTCTTATTTCTAAGCCAAATGTAATATTATCATAAATATTTCTCCACTCTAAAAGACTATCCTTTTGTAGCATATAGCCAAGACCACCATCAATTTGTATATCACCAGAAGTTTTAGGCTCCAGACCAGATATTATTGAAAGTAATGTAGATTTTCCACACCCACTTGGTCCAATTATGCTAACAAATTCTCCCTCATTTACACTAAATGAAATATCAGACAAAGCTTCTACTTCACCATTTTTCGCTTGGTACTTTTTGTTTACATTCTTTAGTTTCAATACTTCCTTCATAAGTACCTCCTAATTCAAATTTATCATAATACATCTTATGAAGGTATACATAATTTAGTGAGTGAATTCATTTTTATTTTTCAATTTGCCCTTTACAGGCTGCAATTGTTGCCAACGAATCCCCCAATTGATTAAATATTGAGCCTATTAAAGCAAGTTCATCTGGTGTTTTATCTTGTGCAATTACACATGCAAGTGTAGATACCAATGTAACCAATTCACAACATTCCATCTTAGGCTCCTTTCTTTTTGGTGACTTTTGGGACGGAGTCAAAAAGCACCCTCTTTTATTTAATTTTGGTACTTTTGTACCCATCCAAAGCATCTCTCTAGATTCTAAATATTTGTCCGTGGGTATATTAGGTTTGCGTTTTGTATGCGGTTTAGTCTTACTATATTTGCTATAGTTGTGTTGTATCTTCTTGCAATTGACCATAATGTATCTCCTCTTCTCACTGTGTATAACTTATGTCCACAGTCGTGTTTACAGTTACTATTTACAACTAGCTTTTGGCCGTGGATAAATTAAATTTACATTTTGTATGTTGTTTTCTTGTGCAATTTTGCTAACTGTTGTATTAAACATTTGGGCTATTTCAGATAATGTATCTCCACTTTTAACGGTATAAATTGTTGTGTTACTTGTATTTTCTCCTTTAACAGGAACTATTAAATAATTTCCTGCATATATCAAGTTTGGATTCTGAATATTGTTTAACCTTACAAGCTCCGCAACTGTTGTGTTGTATTTTATAGCTAGCTGAGATAATGTGTCTCCCCATTTTATTTTTATTTTTTTAGTTGTTGTTTTGTCATTTTCCTCATCTGGTTTTGGTTTTTCTGTATCTGGAATTTGAGTACCTTCTGACATAAATATTTCTTTAGTAAATTTATCTCTGTCTACATTATTTGAAATTCCACTTACTCTGCCTACATCTGTATATTGCCAACCTGCCCAACTTTTCCATGTTCCACTATTTTCTGGTTTGTTTACCTCGTATTGCGCAATCCACAAGGGATAATTTGTTACTTCTCCTTCCCAAATACGACTTGCTGTATAGGCATTACTGTATAGTACAACATCTTTTTTTGTCAGTTCTTCTAGCTTTTTCATAAAAGCCAAGCCTATTGTATTTATCTCTCTTTTATTCAAATTCCCAAAGCTTTCAAAATCCATTGCAAGTCTACAATCTGCTACTTTTCCTGATATTACTGAAGCAAAAAACTGTGCTTCTTTTTCTGCTTGATTTACACTTCTTGCTGTTACATAATGGTAAAATCCAATTTTTAATCCTGCATCTCTTGCTCTTTTATAGTTTTGTTCAAATTTTGAATCTATGTAATTTGTACCTTCACTCGAACGTATATAAACAACTTGTATCCCATCCTTTTTTACCTTTCCAAAATCAATATTTCCTTGATATCCACTCACATCAATTCCGTTATATATTTCGTCACTTGATGGTCCAAATGCCATCACTTTTGTTGGCATTGTGTATATTGTTGCAACTGTTAGCATTATTACAATAGATAATAATTTCAATATTTTTTTCATATTATTCACCTCATATCACTTCATATTGCAGTAACTTTATTTTGTTTGAAATATATTTTTCGTTATTATCTATTGGTTTGCTTAAATCTGTACTTAAGTATTTTTTATTATCATCTGCGAATACTGTTACTACTGGTCCTTTTATATTTTTTTGAAGTAATACACTTCCTAAAAAGTTTGCACCTGATGAAATTCCGACTCCTATTCCTAATTCTGATGCCAATTTTCTTGACATATTTATACTGTCTTCATCATTTACTAAAATTACTTTGTCTATTTCATTTTTATCTAATAAGGCTGGAATAAAGTCATCTCCTATACCTTCTATCTTGTGTTGTTTAATTATTCTGTTTTTAGAAATCAACGGCATACTTTCTGGTTCAATTGCAGTTACAGTTATTTCTGGATATCTTCTCCTTAACTTTTTCCCTATTCCCATCAAAGTTCCACCTGTTCCAACTCCTGATACAAAACCTGTAATGTCTTCTGGAACTTGATTTAAAATTTCCTGGCCTGTTGTTTCATATTGCGCTAAAACATTGTCCATATTAGCAAATTGATTTGCTAAAAATCCATTTACTTTTTTAGCTAAATTTCTTGACTCTTGAATACATTTGCTAAAACCTCCCTGTTGTTTAGAAAATGTTATAACTTTTGCTCCATAGCTTTGCATAATTTGAACTCGTTCTTTACTAGCCCAATCTGGCATAAAAATATATACTGGATGATGATAATATTTACCAAGTGCTGACAAAGAAATTCCGGTATTTCCACTTGTCGCCTCTATTATTGGCATACCATCTTTTAATTCTCCTCTTTCTTTTGCTTTTGTTATTATGTAATATGCTGGTCTATCTTTTATACTTCCTGTTAAATTATAGCTTTCTAATTTTGTGTATATATAGTTTGTTTTGCCTTCGTACTCATACTTTATTTTTATTAAAGGTGTATTTCCTATTGTTTTAATCATATCCACCACTCCTCACTTTATGTTTTATATATTTTATACAGTTTGTGGTGGAATGGTTAATGGAAAATTAAATTGTTTGGTGGTATAATAGTTTTATAGTTATGCTTAATCAGGCTAGGTTATAGTTCTCTTCTAGGTTTTGATATGATATAATCAAGATTTTATTGCAAACCGAATGTAATGGTTATAGTTCTCTTTTAAGTTTTGATATGATATAATTACTTTAACTGGCAACTTTTTTACATCTTCGTTATAGTTCTCTTCTAAGTTTTGATATGATATAATTACGAAGATGTATTACAATTTACAGTTCCAGTTATAGTTCTCTTCTAAGTTTTGATATGATATAATAATAATAAAGACGGCTTGTAATGCTTGTGGTTATAGTTCTCTTCTAAGTTTTGATATGATATAATTTTGTGGGTTATAGTAATATTCACTGGTCTGTTATAGTTCTCTTCTAAGTTTTGATATGATATAATAAATTCAGTTGAAATATTTACAGGTACAACGTTATAGTTCTCTTCTAAGTTTTGATATGATATAATTGTTAGAGCTGTACTAATAGCACTAAAATCGTTATAGTTCTCTTCTAAGTTTTGATATGATATAATAAACATCAAGTGATATTACAACAGCTATAAGTTATAGTTCTCTTCTAAGTTTTGATATGATATAATCTATAATATTAGGATAGTTAATACCCTATAGTTATAGTTCTCTTCTAAGTTTTGATATGATATAATAGTATTTAAATGATATTCCCAATATGGACTGTTATAGTTCTCTTCTAAGTTTTGATATGATATAATATATTTTAGGAGGTGTTTTAAGTGAAAGAAGTTATAGTTCTCTTCTAAGTTTTGATATGATATAATGTAAAGCAGCTTTTAGAACTTCTGCTGCTAGTTATAGTTCTCTTCTAAGTTTTGATATGATATAATTACTTTAACTGTTACACTGTTATATTTCATGTTATAGTTCTCTTCTAAGTTTTGATATGATATAATAGACGAATTAGAAGAAAAGTCTGCAAGAGGGTTATAGTTCTCTTCTAAGTTTTGATATGATATAATAAAGCAAACCGTATAAGTACCATCGGCATCGTTATAGTTCTCTTCTAAGTTTTGATATGATATAATATATATTTTGTTATAAATATTTTTGTCTATGTTATAGTTCTCTTCTAAGTTTTGATATGATATAATAAAAGTTTTGATTTAGCAATAGATGTTAAAGTTATAGTTCTCTTCTAAGTTTTGATATGATATAATAGGTGAGGCTGTAACGTGTAATAATACTGGTTTTCCTGTGTTATTATGCAAGAAAAAAATGATCTAATTAAATAAAAATTAGGTCATTTTTTCTTTTTTAAAATAAACTTAATTGATTACAATTTACTCTTTTTTCTTTTACAGATGGTTTTCCTACTAAAAATTTCATTTCTTCATACTGTTTTTCTGTTATAGTTAAACAACGTACAGAACCTTTTTCTGGTAATATTGTATTTAGTCTTTTTAAATGTTTGTTAGTCATATCTGTTCCATTGCACAATCTAGAATATACAGAATATTGAATCATATCATATCCATCATTTAATAAAAATCTTCTAAATTGTGAATATATTTTTCTTTCTTTTTTCTTTACTACTGGCAAATCAAAAAATACTAATATTCTCATAAATTTATTACTCATAGCTATGTATTTTTATCGGTAAAATTTCTGGTAATTCTAATTTTTTATAATCATTTTGATTTATTGCCGTAGTATAAGATGCTACCATAATGTTTATTGCATTGTTTACTGATTGTAATTTTCCTTGTATATACACATCTGCATTTAAAAGATTTACTAATTCTGCTCTCACAAATTTATTAAATTCTGTATTTTCATTTATATTAGTCTTTACCCATAAATCCACTATTGGTCTAAATGGTTCTATAAAATCATCTGCTAAATTGTAATTGTTTAACTCACTTTTATGATGAATTCCTATTGACGGCAAATACCCATAAGATACTATACTTCTTGCAATAGCACCTCTTATTATTGAATAGCCGTAATTTAAACAAGTATTGCATATATCTTCAAAGTTTCTACTAAAATTTCTTCCAAATAAAGATGAAAAATATCCTTTTGCTGCAATTGCTTCTTTATTTTTTGTATCTCCTGAATTAACATTTTGTGCCAAGTTTTGTAAATGTTCTGACATTAAACTTTTATCACATAGGCTTAGCACTTTAGCTTGGTTGGTTATTTTAGATATAATAATTCTTTGCCAACATCTTTTGTTAAAGCTTTCTGAACAATTTAGTTGTTGATTTATAACCTTTAATTGTCTACTGTGACACGCAAATGGAATGAATATTCCATTTGGTAAGTGTTTATCGTCACAACTATACATAACAATTTTGTTATCTGCCATCATGCTCATTGCTTTTGATGATAAGCTGATTTGTGGTGTTTCTAATACAATTGTTGATATATCTTCTAATGGCATACTAAAATCTTCATCTTGAGTTATTTGTAGCTGTCTATTTTTTATAGACAGTTTTGTCGGTTGTGTAATTACTACACTTCGCCAACTCATTTTATTTTACTCCTTCTCTTTTTTCTTTATTTACTTTACTAATATTTCCTAAAACATCAACTTGGTATTTTTCAAAAATCTCCAAGACTTTAACTCCGACACTTTCTATTTTACTTTCTCCATTTACAGCTAATAAATTAATTGCACCCGTTCCTCTATGTGTAGAACAATAATATGCATAAAATTCCTTTTCATTTTTTCTTTTTATTTTTACTAAATCATTTGGATACAAACTAAATTTGAACTTATATTCTTCAGTCATCTCTATCCATTGATCTTCTGATTTGTTTTGAACTATTGCCTTATTGGGTAATTTATTTTTTGCAAAGTCTGATACATATACAGGAACTAAATAATTTTTATTATCTTTTTCAAATACATCTACTCTAACCATATTAGCATTATTCGCAATTGCTCCATTTTTTAATTGTACTCCTGTTGCTCCTGCCGATGCTACTTTTATACTCCTTACAATAGGGCTATTTCCATTTTTACTATATTTTCTATATTCATCTACAAATGCTTTTTCTGCTTTAAAATCCGCTTCCTTCATTTTTTGATAAATATCATCATACAACTTTTTATCACTTGAATATAAATTTTTGAAATCAGGATTATTTATAATTCCTTCAATCTCCTGTTTTGATATAGCTTTTAATGGCTTTTTTACTACTGTGAAGTTTTGACCTTGTTGTATAAATTTTTGAGAACGCATAATATCCTTATGTGCTCTTCCTGTAACTTTTCTTTCTGGCATTCTTGATGTAAAAATTGGTTTAATATGAGTTATATCAACATCATCATAGTTTGTAAAATTTCCATTAACTAATGCATATAATTGTCCATTATTATCTGCATCTTCCATTCTTGCTTCTACTTCTTCTCTAAATCTAGGCCAAGGCTCTTTTATTGAAATATCAATATTGTATTTTTTATCGATAATTTCTCCTGTTTCTTCATCAATAATTTCATTATTTTTGTATAATAATTTTCTTCTACTATAATCAGATACTTTCTTTATATTTTTATTTGTTGCACATGCTATTATAACAGCATCTTGTGCATGGTGTTTGTCAGATTCTTCTCTATCCTTTTTTAATCCCCAATAGTGCCTTAAAATTGATGTAGCTTGTCCATTTATGTTATATACTTTTCTCTTTGACTCGCTATCTGCAAATTTCAAGTTGTTTGCTATATAATTATACATAAATTTTGATATGTACTTTGTATCATTTATATTTCTTTGTATCCATTCTTTTGATTTTTCTTCATTAAAATTTTTAATCAATAAATTTTCTTTTTTTCTAGTATTAAATTTGTAGGTTAAATTAACAAATTCCTCAAATTGATGCCATCTTTCTGTGTCTTCTCCAAAATATTCAAATGGTGTTCTTTCTTTTTTCTTTTGATTTTCATCTGTTAATACTAATACTTTATTTTGATAGCTATCGTCAAAACATCTAGAAAAAGGAATAATATGATCTACTTGTACAAAATTTTCTTCATATAGTCTCTCAGCTGGAATTGGTTTGCTTGAATATGCACATTTTCCATTTTGTTCTCTCCAAAGTTTCATTTTTACAATATCAAATGGCTTAGGATCAAATCCAAATGTCTCTTTTATATATTCTTTTATTTTGTCATTATTAGCTGCATTTTCCTTTTGTCTTTTTTCTATTTTCACTCTTTCATCATAAGGTTTTGAAAGCTCTCTTGCTGTTTCAATATAAATAGCTGTTGGCGAACCATACTTATCTATAATTGCATTTATAACCTTTCTAGTTTGTGAAACTGCTCTTAATACCACTGAATTTAGTATTTCATCTTCTAGTTCTGTTACTGGTGGAAGTTTATATTGCAATTCATTTTTTCTTCCTTTAAACTCATAGCCAACATTTTCACATGCTTTATCATATGTTAAACCTTTTTCCAATTCTGGAATTATTTTATTCATTGCTTTATATGATAAATGACCAAATTTTGTAAAATTTATGTTTAATACAGCATTTATTATTTCTTCATCTATATTGCTTTTCTCTAAATATTTCTTTATTGTTTCATCAGTTTTATTTCTAACTAATGCATCTGCAATAATATTTTGCAATTCTGGATTTTTTTCAATTTTTTCAAACTGGTCTTTGTTTTCTTTTAGTGCTAATCTGATTTTATGCCAACCTTCTAACTTTACAAACTTTTTATCTTCAACCTTTTTTACAAGGTTTTCTTCTGTATCTTCTTCAGTTCTTTTAACTTGATAATTTAAATCTGCAAATCTTGCTTCTATTGGTAATTCCAGCTTTTTTCTTAGTTGTGTATATTTTATTTCTGATTGTTTATATGCTAATTCTATTATTTCTTTTTTCTTTTCCTGAGGTATTTCTACTTTTTCACCATTTATATAAATGTTTAAGTTATTTACTTTTTGTAATAGCATAAATCTTTCAAATGTATAACTATTTTTAGGAGCTCTTGGCTCACCTTTTTCAAAAGTACATTTTCCAAGCATTTTTTCTAATAATTCTGGTGTGATATACGGTTTTTGGTATGTCATAACTTCTACATATTCTTTTTCAAATTCTTCATTTGCAAACTCACTTTTAAATTTTCTTTGCATTTCAAATAAAGTATGCACTTCGTCTATTAACATACTTCTAAGCACCGTATTATTATACTCTCCGCCCTTGTTTCTTTTATTGTACTCGAATTTTTCATCTTTATAGAACATTTCGCCTATTGTTCTATAACCTTTTTCTTGTAAAATTCTTTTATTTTCAATTGTTCCTTTACTTAACTTTCCAACTTCTTTGTCTTCTTCATCAATCTTTCTGTTTGACTTATATCCTCTTCGTTTTGCAATATTTGTTAGCACTCTTGCAAACTCTTGTCTACTTAACAATTGTTCTAAACCTTTTGCTCTTAATTCATATACATCTGGCGTTGTTTCTGTAATTATATATAATGTTTCTAATTCTTTTTCTGAAACTAAATTATACTTAACTAGCAACTCTTTTACCTTTTGCATTCTTGTTGCTCTTCTTCTAATTCTTCTTCTACTTCCTCTTGCCTTTCTTCTCGCTAAATTTAGTGACTTTCCATCTGATTCTTCCGCTTTTTTAAATGCTCTAACTCCTAAGTCTTCAATTCTACTTTTGTCTTCGTTTATTACTGCCCAACCAACTGATGCAATTCCAATATCTAGACCCATTGTATATTTCATACTATACCTCCAAATTAAATTTGACATAAATATTGTATCATAATTATATATAATTGTCAAAATTTGTCATTTTTATTTAGACAAGAAGATACCCTATATCTAAAAGATATAGGGCGAACTTCGCACTCTCGGTTTATTATAGTAACCTTCTAAGTTTTGATATGATATAATTTTT
>CAKPNJ010000011.1 GCA_934168365.1 uncultured Clostridia bacterium
ACTTTTTGATTTGAGTTTTTTGACTCTTAATTATTTTCTGGCTGTGATTTCTCACAGTATTTTTTTATAGATAGTTTGCTTCTATCTTCCTTTATTATTTTTGGTTTCTCAAAGGTTTGTTATTTACTTTTCAATGTGCTTTTTTAAGTCTTCAACAAGATGTTCTTGCTGAAGACAATATCTATTTTAGCACAGCAATTTTATAAAGTCAACACATTTTTTAAATTTTTTTAAATATTTTTTAAAGAATTTTTTACTAGTTAATTTTTTCTTTATTTTTCGCCATTTTTCGCGTTTGAATTTATAATATTTTTTTATTGTTAATCTTGTTTTTTATAAAATTATGATTATACATTTTCAAATGCACCTTATTTAATTTCTGTTTTTAACAACTTCATACATTATAATTCCAGCTGAGACAGATGCATTTAATGAAGTAATTTTGCCCTTCATTGGAATTTTTACTAAGAAGTCACAATTTTCTTTTACTAATCTACTCATTCCAAATCCCTCACTACCAATAACAATTGCTATTGGCATTTTATAATCTTGCTTTGTATATATTGTATTTGTATCCATGTCAGTTCCACAAATCCATACATCTTGTTCTTTTAAATATCTAATTGTTTCATTTATATTATTAACTCTGGCAATCTTCATATATTCTACTGCACCAGCAGACACTTTGCTTACTGTACTATTTACAGAGGCTGCTCTTCTTTTAGGTATAATAATTCCATGAACGCCAGCCGTCTCTGCAGTTCTAATAATAGAGCCCAAATTATGTGGATCCTCTATTCCATCTAATATTAGTATAAATGGCATTTCATTTTTTCTTTTTGCTTCTTCTAAAATATCTTCTACTTCACAGTAATCATAAGGTGGTACTATTGCAATAACTCCTTGGTTGTTTGGAGTTTGTGCAATTTGGTTTAGTTTGTTTCTTTCCATTTCTGTAACAATTATTTTTCTTTCTTTAGCTATTGCCAATATTTTATGTATTGAACCGTGTTTTTCTCCATTAGCTACTAATATTTTATTTATATCTCTGCCTGACTCTAAAAGTTCTAGTACCGCATTTCTTCCTTCTACTTGATCATTATATTCTTCGTTTTCCATCAAATACTCTCCTATTTTTTTATTTAGTAATTCTATTTAAAAGACATTTGGTATTTTTTGAATATCTTTTACTAATTTACTCTTCATCTAATTTAAGAACAGATAAGAATGCTTCTTGTGGAATTTCAACATTACCTATTTGTCTCATTTTCTTTTTACCACGTTTTTGCTTTTCAAGCAATTTCTTCTTTCTAGTTATATCTCCGCCATAGCATTTAGCCAGTACATCTTTTCTCATTGCAGATATAGTTTCTCTTGCTATGATTTTACCTCCAATAACAGCTTGTAGTGGAATTATAAATAATTGCCTTGGTATAACATCTTTAAGTTTCTCTACCATTTTCTTTCCCTTTTCATAACTACTATCTCTATGTACTATAAATGATAAAGCATCAACGCCTTCTCCGTTTACCCATATATCTAATTTTACTAAGTCTGACCTTCTGTACTCTTTAAATTCATAATCAAATGAAGCATAACCTTTTGTTTTAGATTTTAAAGTATCAAAGAAATCATATATAATTTCATTTAAAGGCATTTCATAAATTAAGTTGACTCTTGTTGCATCTAAATATTTCATATCCATATATGTTCCACGTCTATTTTGGCATATTTCCATAATTCCACCAACATATTCTTTTGGTGTAATTATTTCTGCTTGTACCATTGGTTCTTCCATATAGTCTATTTCATTCGGTGTTGGCATATCAGATGGATTATACAAATCTAATACTGTTCCATCTGTTTTATGTATTTTGTATATAACTGATGGAGAAGTTGTTATTAAACTTAAGTCAAATTCTCTATCCAATCTTTCTTCTATTATTTCTAAATGTAATAAGCCTAAAAATCCACATCTAAACCCTGAACCTAATGCTCCTGATGTTTCTGGTTCATATTCAAGTGCGGCATCATTTAATTTTAATTTTTCTAATGCCACTTTTAAATTCTCATAATCGCTTCCATCTATAGGATAAATTCCACAGTACACCATTGGGTTTACTTTTTTATACCCAGGTAATGGCTCTTTGGCAGGACTCTCCTTTAAAGTAATTGTATCTCCAACTCGTACATCTTGTAGACTTTTGATACTTGCTGCAATATATCCAACTTCTCCAGCCTTCAAATCATTGCTAGGCGCATATTTACCTGGTTCAAAATATCCTACTTCTGTAATTGTAAAACTCTTGCCTGAAGACATTAGAATCATTTCGTCTCCAACTTTGACAGTTCCGTCTTTAATACGTACATAAGCAATAGCACCTTTATAATTATCATAAATAGAATCAAATATTAAAGCTTTAAGAGGAGCTGTTTCGTCTCCTGTTGGTGCTGGTAAGTCAGTTACTATTCTTTCTAATACTTGGTCTACATTTAAACCTGATTTTGCAGATATGCATGGTGCATCTTGAGCTGGTATTCCTATAATGTCTTCAATTTCTTTTTTTACTTCTTCTGGTCTTGCATTTGGCAAGTCAATTTTATTTATAACTGGTAGAATTTCCAAATCATTATCAATTGCCAAATATACATTTGCCAAAGTTTGTGCTTCAACTCCTTGGCTACTATCTACTACCAAAACTGCTCCATCACATGCTGCCAAACTTCTAGAAACCTCATAATTAAAATCCACATGCCCGGGCGTATCTATTAAATTAAGTTCATAGTCATTACCGTCTTTTGCACGATACTTCATCCTAACAGCTTGTGACTTAATTGTAATTCCACGTTCTCTTTCTATATCCATATTATCTAAAACTTGATTTTCCATTTCTCTTTTAGATAATACACCTGTCATTTCAATTAACCTATCTGCCAAGGTAGATTTGCCATGATCTATATGTGCAATAATACTAAAATTACGAATAAACTTTTTTCTATCTTGCATATTCTTTCTCCTCGTTTTTACATATATGATATTTTAGCATATTTATATTTGAAAAGCAATTAAAAAGTTCTAACTAATATGTTAGAACTTATATAGAATTAGTCTCATTTAATCTTATATCTGGCAAAATGTTTCTATAATAATCTTGCCAATAATCTTCATTTAATTCATAATCGTCATATGTTTCATTATATAACTCAGGTTCATTTATTACGGCAACCATCACTCCTATAGTAATTATAGAGCTAATAATTATTAGCGGAATTGCCAATGCACTAATAACCAAACCTGCTATTCCAATACCTTTTTTACCTCCTTCAATTTTGCTCTTTTTAGCAACATCTACTGCACCTAATATCAATCCAACAATTGCTAAAGCAAACATAATAAAACAAATAAATGGTATCCATCCCATTGATAATGAAATAATTCCTAATATTAACGAAGCTATTCCCATAAAAACTCCCCCTTATTCAATTTACTCTTTAATTATAAAATATTTAGCATATTTTGTCAATTTTCTTTACAAAAAGCTTAAGTTAATATAAAATATGTTTAGATTATTTTTGAGGAAAGACTATGAATAAATTTATTTCAAAAAGTGAGCAAGATACTATAAATTTTGCTGAAAACTTTGCAAGTCAATTGCATAAGAAAGATATTGTCGTTTTGTCAGGTGATTTAGGCTCTGGCAAGACAAAATTTGTGCAAGGCGTATTAAAACATTTTGGATTAGAAAATGAAATTTCTAGTCCTACATTTACTATTGTAAATGAATACAATGCAGATATTTGCCCTATATATCATTTTGACGTTTATCGTTTAGCTGATATTGATGAGTTTTACGCTATGGGTGGAGAAGAGTATTTTGAAAATGGTATTTGCCTTATTGAATGGGGCGAAATAATTGAAGATGCATTGCCTTCTAATTATATAAAAATTACATTTAGTAAAAGTGAAGAAAATGATGAATATAGAGAATTGAACATAGAAAGGATTTCAAGATGAAAATACTAGCAATTGATACTTCTTCTAAGAATGCAGCTGTTGCAATTTTAGAAAATCAGAATACAATAATTGAATTAAATAATGATGATGAAAAAACACATTCTCAAAAGTTAATGCCTATGATCGACGAGGCCTTTAAAAAATCAAATTTATCATTAGATGATATAAACTTAATTAGTTGTTGCCTTGGTCCTGGCTCTTTTACAGGTGTTAGAATTGGCATTGCTACTGCTAAAGCATTTGCAGATAGTAAGAATATTCCTACAGTTGGAGTTTCATCTTTAGAAGCTTTAGCTCACAACTTGAATCAAGATGGTCTTATTTGCAGTTTGATAAATGCCAACAATGGTAATGTTTATGCAGGACTTTTTGAAATTGTTGAAGGTAAAACTTTAAAGAGCAAATTAGATTTTCTTTCTTTTAAAGATTCAAATGGAGATATTTCACTAAATCCATTAAGAGATTTTGTTGAAGAAAATAACGAATTTTCTAGCATTTCATTTATTGGTGATGGTGCAGTTTTATATAAAGATTTAATTGAAAAATTGATTTTAAAAAAATGCGATATTACTGTTATTGAAGAGCAAACTTCAACTGGTATAAGCATTGGAAAAATTGGTTATACTAAATACAAAAATGGTGAATATGGCGATTCAAGCTTTTTATCTCCTATTTATTTAAGAAAATCTCAAGCAGAACTTGCTTTAGAAGAAAAGAATGGAATAAAAAATGATTAGTGAAATGAATTTACAAGATTTAGAAAATATTAAAGATTGCTTGTTAACCGACTTTGATAATTTTTGGTCATACAATATTTTAAAACAAGAATTAGAAAATGGTAAATCAAAGTACTTTGTTGTAAAACAAGAAAATGAAATTGTAGGATTTGCCGGAATAATGTTAATTATTGATGAAGTCAATATTATGAATATTGTTGTAAAAAAAGATAAAAGAAACCTTGGTATTGGTTCTTCACTTTTGGAAGAAATTATCAGATACTCTAAAATACATAATGCAACTTCTATTACATTAGAAGTAAATGAAAAAAACATTCCAGCTATTAAGTTATATGAAAAATATGGTTTTAAACAAGTTGGTCTTAGAAAAAAATATTATAATAATGAAGATAATGCTATTCTGATGGACTTAGTATTTTAATTGGAGGTTCACCATCTCCAAACTGACAAAGGAGGAAATAAAATGAAAAAAACAAATGAACTTAATTACAAAGATTTAAAAATGGTTTGTAACCCTGATCAATTCAGTTTTGAAACTACTGAAGAACTAGACCCTATCAACACAGGTATTGGTCAAGATAGAGGTATTAGAGCTTTGGAGTTTGGCTTGAATGTTGATGTTAAGGGTTACAATTTGTATATAGAGGGTCCTAGTGGTGTTGGTAAAACAATGTATGCTCGAAATTATCTTAACACTATTTCTAAAAAGAAAAAGGTTCCACAAGATTGGTGCTATATATATAACTTTGATAACCCAAACGAACCAATTGCTGTTTCACTTCCTGCTGGTGGTGGTAAAGAGTTTCAAGATTTAATGGACCACTTTATAAATGATGTTAAAGTTGATATTAAGTCTACATTTAATAATGAAGAATTTGAAAAAGAAAGAGCTTTAATTAAACAAGAATTTGAAGAAAAACGTAGTGTTTTAATGGCCAGATTAAATCAAAAATCTTCTGAATACGGATTTCAAGTTAAATCTTCTCAAACTGGTATCTACATGATGCCTGTTATGAATGGCAAAGCTATGCCTGAGGAAGAGTTTAACAAATTAGATGAAAACATAAAAAAACAATATGAAGAAAAATCTACAATTGTCCAACAACATATTATGGAGGCAATTGGCGAAATTAAAGCTATTGAAAGGGAATCTGCTAAAAAAGTGGAAGAATGGCAATCTAATGTTGCCCTACTTACTGTTAATACTCATATAAACTATATTAAATCAAAATATAAAAGAAACAAAAAGGTTAATCACTTTTTAGATAGTATTAAAAAAGATATTTTAAAAAATATTTCATGTTTTATTGATGATGGCAAAGTTAAACAACAACCTAATGTTCCTCAACCAAAACCAGAATTGGTAAAACCTTGGTTAAATTATAGAGTTAATTTATTTGTTGATAATAGCCAAACTGAAGGTGCTCCCGTTGTTATGGATTCAAACTATTCTTATCACAATATTTTTGGTAAGTTAGAATACGAGAATTATTATGGAAGCTTAAAAACAGATTTTACTATGTTAAAACCTGGGTTACTTCATAAAGCAAATGGCGGTTATATTATATTCCAAGCAACTGATTTGCTAAGTAATAGTTTGTGTTACGAGGCTTTGAAAAAAGCTTTAAGAACTAAAGAATTGGGAATTGAAAATGCAGCTGATCCTCGTTCTTCTATGGTAATGATTTCTTTGAAGCCTGAGCCTATTCCTCTTGATTTAAAAGTAATTATTATTGGAGAAGAAAACATTTATCAATCTTTACTTGCAATGGATAATGATTTTAGAAAATTGTTTAAAATTAAGGTTGAATTTGAAGATGATGCTCCTATTACTTCTGAAAATATAAATAAATTAGCAAGATTTATTGCTGGATATTGTATGCAAGAGGAACTACCTCCCCTCACTAAAGAAGCTGTTGCAAAGATAGTAGAATACGCTTCTAAAGTAGCTGATAATCAGGAAAAGCTTTCTACACGTTTTAATGACTTAGCTCAAATAATTGGTGAAGCTGCTACTTGGGCTAGAATAGGACGCTCTAAGTTAGTTACTGCCGAATATGTTGATAAAGCTTTAAAAGAAAGAGTTAATAGAGTTAAAAAATATGATTCTCGTTACATGGAAATGATAAAAGAAAATACTTTACTTATTGATACTGACGGATTTGTAATTGGTCAAATAAACGGTTTAACTGTTATGAATGTTGGTGAATACAGTTTTGGTAAGCCAGTAAAAATAACAGCTAATACTTATACAGGCAAAAGTGGAATTATAAACATTGAACGTGAAGTTGAGCTTTCTGGTTCTTCTCATTCAAAAGGTGTTTTGATTTTAACAGGATACTTAGGTCAAATGTTTGCACAAGATATTCCTCTATCTCTTACTGCTAGTGTATGTTTCGAGCAATTATATAATGGTGTTGATGGTGATAGCGCTTCAAGTACAGAGCTATATGCTATACTTTCTAGCTTATCTGGTATTCCTATAAATCAAGCTATTAGTGTAACTGGTTCAGTTAATCAAAAGGGTGAAATTCAACCAATTGGTGGTGTTAATGATAAAATTGAAGGATTTTTCCAAATTTGTAAAATGCGTGGACTTAATGGAACACACGGAGTTATTATTCCAAAGCAAAATGTTCATAATTTAAATCTTTCTGATGAAGTTATTGAGGCTGTTAAAAATGGAGATTTTCATATTTATGCCATTTCTACTATTGAAGAAGGAATTGAATTATTAACAGGAGTTCCTGCTGGTAAGAAAGATGCAAATGGACATTTTCCTGCTGGTTCAATCAATTATTTAGCTTATGAAAAATTAAAAAAATATGCTCAAGTTTCACAAAAAAATAACTAGTTCAAAACTAGTTATTTTTTTATATATAAGTAGCATATAATACTTTTTTATTTTGCACTTATTATTTTTCCTCCACCTAGAACTATGTCATCTATATAGAATACTGCTGATTGACCTGGCGTTACACGTGCTGTTGGTTTTTCAAAGCACACTTTTATTAGGTCATCTCCTACCATCTCTATTGTTGCTTTGTCTTCTTTTGCTGAATATCTTGTTTTTACTAGAACTGGCATTTTGCCTTTAATCTCATCAACTAGTAATAAGTTAATTTCATTTACTAACATTTCTGTGCTATATATTTCACTTTCTTTGCCAACAATAACTTGATTTTTTTCTTTATTAAATCCAATTACATACAAAGGCTCTTTATATGAAATTCCAAGTCCTTTTCTTTGTCCTATCGTATAATTGTATAGTCCATTGTGTGTTCCTAATACTTCTCCTTCTGAAGTTACTATATCTCCCGCCTCTGGCTTTATATTAGAATTATTTTCTAAGAACTTTTTATAATTTCCATCTGGAATAAAGCATATATCTTCACTATCTGGTTTGTTTGCTACCTTTAAATTGTTTTGTCTTGCTATTTCTCTTATTTGTTCTTTATTTTCAAAATCTGCTAGAGGAAACAATACATGTTCAATTAAATCTTTAGGAATTTGCCATAATACATAACTTTGATCTTTTTTCCCTGCATTTGACTTTTTCAATACCCATCTTTTATATTTTTCACTATACTCTGTTTTAGCATAATGACCTGTTGCAATATAATTGCAACCAAGTTCTTTTGCTTTTTCATACATTGCGCCAAATTTTAAATACTTATTACATTCAATACAAGGATTTGGTGTTTTGCAGTTTGCATAACAGTTAATAAAGTCATCTATTACATGTTTTTTAAACTCTTCTTTATAGTCATAAGTAAAATGTGGTACTCCAATTGAGCTACAAACATTTTTAGCATCTATATATGTATTTATATTGCAACAACTGCTTCCTGCAAATAGTTCTAATGTTGTTCCTATTACTTCATATCCTTGTTGCTTTAGTAATAATGCTGACACACTGCTGTCTACTCCACCGCTCATTCCTAACAATACTTTCTTATTTTCCATTTTTATACTATCTCCTTTATTGTATGTAATGCTAAAAGTACATATTTTTCATGTTATTATAATACTGTTTTAATGTAATTACAAGATACTAAATTCTAATAAGTAAAAAAGTGAAAAGTCATCCTTTTATAAAGATAATTTTCACTCTTTTATTTATAAAGTTATCTATATTATTCTTTTACTTCGTCAACTTTTTCTTCGCTAACTGTATCTGTAACTTCTTCTACAACTGGAGTTTCTGTTTCAACAGCTGGAGCTTCTTCTGGAGCAACTTCAACTGGAACTTCTTCAGCTAATTCTTCTTTTACAGTAATTTCTTTGTTTTCAATTCTAGCACCTGTATTTTCTTTTGTCTTAGCAGCTTTACCAACTCTGTCTCTTAAGTAGTATAGTTTTGCTCTTCTAGCTTTACCAACTCTTACTACTTCAACTTTTTCTACTAATGGTGAATGTACTAAGAATGTTTTTTCAACACCTACACCATAAGAAATTTTTCTTACTGTGAAAGATGCATTTACTCCTCCGTTTTGTTTTTTAATGATAATTCCTTCAAATACTTGAATTCTTTCTCTATTACCTTCTTTAATTTTTTGATGTACTTTAACTGTATCACCAACTTTTAAATCTGGTATCTTGTTTTTTAATTGCTCGTGTTCAATTGATTTTACGATATCCATAACTTTGAATATCCTCCTTTCTTTTTATTTTAATAAATCTGGTCTTTTTTGTTTTGTTATCTCGAGAGATTTTTGTTCTCTCCATTTTCTTATATTTTCATGATGTCCAGATAATAACACCTCTGGAACCTTTTGTCCGTGGAATTCTTCTGGTCTTGTGTATTGTGGATATTCTAAAAGGTTATTTGTAAAAGACTCTTCTTGTGTAGATTCTTGTTTTAATACCCCTTGTATATATCTACTAACACTGTCTACTAACACCATTGCTGGTATTTCTCCACCTGTTAGCACATAATCTCCAATTGATATTTCTTCATCTACAATTTCGTCTATAACTCTTTGATCTATTCCTTCATAATGTCCACATAATAAAATTAAATGTTCTTGTTTAGAAAGTTCTAAGACTTTTTCTTGATTTAGCACTTTTCCTTTAGGTGATAAATATATGACTTTTGCATTCTCTTTATTTTGTATTGAAGAATATGCATCATATACTGCGTCTGGCATCATTACCATTCCTGCTCCACCACCATATGGTGTATCGTCTACTTTTTTGTGTTTATCTTTAGAAAAATCTCTAATGTTAATTAAATTTATTTGTATTAACTGCTTTTCAATTGCTTTTCCAATAACGCTTCGCTTAACTGCTTCAAACATTTCTGGAAAAAGAGTTAATATATCAAATTTCATTATTTTTCCTTTCTTAAACTAATCCTTTTATTAAATGAACTATTATTTTTTCTTGCTCTAAATCAATTTGTTTAATTACTTCACCAATTCCAGGTAATAATATTTGTTTTCCATCTTCTGATTTTATAACATAAATATCATTTGCTCCTGAATTGTATATGTCTTCTACTTTTCCAAGTAATATATCTTCGTCAGTATAAACTGATAGTCCAAGTAAATCTGCTATAAAATAGGTATCTTCTGGAAGCTTTCTTGCATTTTTTCTTGCTATTTTTATATAGCAACCTCTATACTTTTCAGCTTCTTCAACAGTATCAATTCCTTTTAGTTTAAGTAAAATTTGATTTTTACTATATTTTACTTCTTCAATTTGAATGTCTAGTAATTTACCATTTTTTTCTACCAGAATAGATTCTAGTTCTTCAAATTGAGAAATATCGTCTGTAAAAGGATTTACTTTTACCATACCTTTAATTCCAAAGTGATTTACAATTTGACCTAATTCAAAATATTCTTGTTTCATAATTTTCCTCTAATCCACAAATTCAATAATTACCTTTTTGTGTTCTTTGGCAGCTAAAGATTTCATAACAGTACGAATTGCTTTGGCAATTTTTCCTTGTTTTCCAATTACTTTTCCCATATCTGAGTCTGCTACTTTTACTTCAAATACTGTAGCTCTTTCCTCTTCTCTTGAGTTTATAGTAACTTGTTCTTTATTGTCTACCAAGTTTAGAATAATGGTTTCTAAAATTTCTTTCATTTAAGTTTTACCTTCCTTGTGAAAATTATTTTTTAGCTACTCTTTCTACTAATTCTTTTACTGAATCTGTTGGTTTTGCACCATTTTTGATCCATGTAGCTAATTTTTCGTTATCTATTACTATTGTAGAAGGTTCTGTCATTGGATCATATGAACCAATTTTTTCGATGATTTTTCCATCTCTTGGGCTTTTAGAGTCTGCTACAACTATGTGATAGAATGGAGCTTTTTTAGCACCTTGTCTTTGTAATCTGATTTTTACCATTTGTTTTTCACCTCCTGAAAATTTGTTATTTATATTTTTAAAATTAAAAACTTTTTTTCATAATAATGTTAAAATCGCTGGTCCTTGGTGTCGAGCTTCCTTCCCTTGAATGTCACAAAAACAAATAAATTTGTTTTTGGACACTATCGGTTGGAACTCTCCAACCGTTACGCTTCGCTCCACCTTACGCGGACTGCGCTTTCTTTTAACATTATTATTCTAAATTTTTTATTGAACATTTAAAATTTAAAATTCTTCAAGTCCATACCCTTCATCATCTTTTTCATTCCGCCTTTGTTATTTTGCATTTGTTTCATCATTTTTTGTGTCATTTCAAAAGATTTCATAAATTTATTTATTTCTTGTACTGAAGTTCCACTACCTTTTGCAATTCTTACTCTTCTGCTTCCATTCAGTAGTTTTGGATTTTTTCTTTCAGCTTTTGTCATTGAGCAAATCATTGCTTCTATTCTAACAAATTCTTTATCATCTACTTTTACATCTTTTAATTGATTCATTCCAGGAATCATTTTTAATAGAGACGAAAAAGAACCCATTTTTTTAATTTGTCTTAGTTGTGTTAAATAATCGTCTAAGTCAAATTCTTTTTTCTTAAGCTGTTTTTCTATTTTTTCAGCTTCTTCTAAGTCAAAACTTTCTTCTGCTTTTTCTATAATTGAAAGCACATCACCCATTCCTAAAATTCTTTGTGCCATTCTGTCTGGATGAAATACTTCTATATCACTTAATTTTTCTCCTGTTGCTGCAAATTTAATTGGTCTTCCAGTAACTTTTTTTACTGATAGTGCAGCACCGCCACGGGTGTCACCATCTAATTTTGTAAGAACAACTCCATCAATACCTAAATTTTCATTAAATGATTTTGCAACATTTACAGCATCTTGACCTGTCATACTGTCTACTACTAATAAAATTTCATGTGGCTTTACATTTGTTTTTACGTTTTTAAGCTCTTGCATCAGTTCTTCGTCAATATGTAATCTACCTGCTGTATCTAATATTACCACATCATTTAATTTGCTCATCGCTGTTGACATAGCTTGTTTAGCAATATGTACAACATCTTTTGATTGTTCGTTTGCAAATACTGGTATGTTAAGTTGAGCTCCAACTACTTGTAATTGCTTAATAGCTGCTGGTCTGTAAACATCACATGCAACTAATAATGGCTTTTTACCTTGTTTACGAAGTAAATTTGCAAGTTTTCCTGCTGTAGTTGTTTTACCAGAACCTTGAAGACCTACTAACATAATAACTGTTGGTGGATTTGGAGTGAAGTTTATTTTACTTTCTGTTCCTCCTAAAAGTTCTACTAATTCATCTTTTACTATTTTAATAACTTGTTGACCTGGCGTTAATGATTTTAGTACATCCTGACCTAAAGCCTTCTCCTGAACAGATGCAATAAATTCCTTAACTATCATATAGTTAACATCTGCCTCTAGTAATGCAAGTTTTACTTCTCTAAGCATTTCTTTTAAATCTGATTCTGTAATTCTTGCCTTACCTCTAAGTCTTTTAGTAATATCTTGAAGTTTTGAACTTAATCCCTCAAAAGCCATCTGTTAGCCCCCTTCTTTTTTATTGTATATTCTCTAAATTCAAAATAGAATTATTATTTAACGCGGAAGAATTTATTTAAAAAGTAAGGGCGCATACGTTGGTATGTAACCGCTTTTTAAATGAATTCTGACAAAGTTAAATGATGATTATCTTTTGAATTTTATGCTAAGCAACTCAACTCTTCTCGTACATGATTCAAAATTTTCTCAATTTTTCTATCAGAAGATGTAGTTTCAATTTTGCTTAATTCTTCTAATATTTCTTGAAGCTTACGTTCTTGATTTAATGTCTTTTTCATAAATGTTAGCTTTTCTTCTAATTCGAAAAGTTTATTTTCCCCCTTTTTTATTATGTCTCTTACTGCCTGTCTTGTTATATTATTATTTTCGGCAATTTCTGAAAGTGATAAGTCATTATTATAGTAATCATTTATTACTTGATATTGTTTTTCAGTTAGCATTTTCCCATATATTTGGCATAGCATACTTACTTTAACGTTTTTTTCCAAATGACATCACTCCTTTTTCCTGAGTAATAATTACTTTTCTAGGTTAGAAAAGTTATATGACCATTAGGCTCATAACCCGAAGGTCAAAAAAATATTAGCATTATTTTGTAATGCTAATATACTTTACACTATTTTTGTTGATTTGTCAAGCTTTTTTGCCTAATTTATGTATTTTCTTTTATTGCTATTTCTAAATCTTGTGCCCATTTCTTTTCATTTTGGTCATTTCCTGTATAAAATAATTTTCCATTTATTATAGCAAATTTATCATTTATTACCTCATTTATTTTTGCCTGTTCTGACCTAATTTTTATATTAAATGCACATCCCAAATCTGATTCTGCAGTTTTATAATTTTCATCTTTTTCTATTTCATTCGCTCTTGTTCCTAAAGCTGCTCTAGCTTTTGAAATCCTGTCTAATGCTCCTTGTATTTTTTCTAATGCTTTTGCTGCTTTTTGTTCAGTTTTAATTGATATATTATCAAGTCCCATTTTTGCTATGTCTATTTCGCTTAAATATGGTAAATATCCCTGTAAAAATTTTTTATTAGTTACTTTAGTATGCTTTAATCTTAGTTCTATAACATCTATAAGTCTATCAATTTCATTTTGTATAAATTGTTTATTACTTTCATCAGCTGTATATCCATTTGCTATTTGAATAGCAACTTCTTGTATTCGTTGTAAAATATCTGTTATTTCACCAAGTGCACTTTGTGCTGTTATTATAAAATTTAATTCTGTATTTTTTGAATTTGCATACTCTATAGACTGTTCTTCTGTTATGGTTGTTGTCCCATCTCCAAATATATCAGTTATTATATTGCTAATATTTTCTTTTAATGTATTCATAGAATCAATATTACGTTGTATTGCAGTTTGTTTACTACCTAATATGCTTCTTTGCTCAGCAACTTTGTCTATTACTTTTCTAACTTTTTCCCTTGTTTCAGTAGCATTGTTGTAATCTAGTTCTTCATCACCATACAAACTTTTCCAATTCATGTTTTCTATAGTGATTTGCATACTTCCTTGTTCAAAAGTTTTATCTCCAAATTCTAACAAATAGCTATATGTTCCATTTAATAATTTAGTATTATCAAATTCTGTATTTTCAGCAATAAAATCAATTTCTTTTCTTATCTGTTCTATTTCAGTTCTTATTGCTTCTTTATCTCCATCAGTACAGTCATCTTGAACATAGTTAGTTAAAAGTTGGAGAATTCTTTGAGAATTAGAAGCTATTGTATCTAATCCTCCTTCTGCAGTTCGTATCGTACTAATAGTGTCATTTGATCTTGTTATTCCCTTTTCTAAAGTTTCAATTTCACTATTTAAAATATCTTTTAATGTATATATATTATCAACTTCTCTTTGCGTCATCAATAATTGTTTATTATATTCTATTTCTTTATAACTACTTGCTTCCATTTTAAACTTTGCTTCTTGTGCTTTTTTTATAACCCCATCATCTGAAATAACAGAAGTTATAGTAACACCAGCTAAGGTTAAAAGCACTATAATCGTCACTACTAATGCAATCAGCGTTATTGCTTTTTGATTTGTTATTAACTTTCTCATTTGAATCCCAACCTTTCTTTTGTTCTAATACACATATTTTAAATCAAGTGATATCAAAAGTCAATACATTACTCTTACTTTTTTGTAATCAACATACAAAAAGGATGCTATTTATATAGCACCCTTTTTAATTTTATCTAGGATTTTTGATTGCTGCTTGTGCTGCTGCTAATCTTGCGATTGGAACTCTAAATGGTGAGCATGATACATAGCTTAAGCCTATGTTGTGGCAGAACTCAACGCTTGATGGTTCTCCACCATGTTCTCCACAGATTCCTAATTTAATATCTGGTCTTGTTGCTCTTCCTTTTTCTACAGCCATTTTTACAAGTTGTCCTACACCTTTTTGGTCTAGTTTTGCAAATGGATCAGATTCATAAATTTTTGTTTTATAGTATGAATCTAAGAATTTTCCTGCATCATCACGGCTAAATCCAAATGTCATTTGAGTTAAGTCGTTTGTTCCAAATGAGAAGAATTCAGCTTCTTCAGCTATTTCATTTGCTAATAATGCAGCTCTTGGAATTTCAATCATTGTACCAATATGGTATTGCATGTCTGAACCTTTTTCTTTCTTAACTTGTTCAGCAACTTCTATTACTACATCTTTAACAAATTTTAATTCTTTCTTTTCTCCAACTAATGGAATCATAATTTCAGGAACGATATTGTATCCTTCTTCTTCTTTAACTTCAATAGCAGCTTCCATTAAAGCTCTTGTTTGCATTCTAGCTATTTCTGGGTATGTTACTGCTAAACGGCATCCTCTGTGTCCCATCATTGGGTTGAATTCATGTAGTTCAGCACATTTATTTTTTAAGTGTTCTACTGTAACTCCCATATCTTTTGCTAATGCAATTATATCTTCTTCCTCTGTTGGTAAGAACTCATGTAGTGGTGGATCTAAGTAACGTACAGTCATTGGTAATTCTTTTAATTCTTTGTACATTGCTTTGAAATCACCTTTTTGGAATGGTATTAACTCATTTAAAGCTGCTTCACGAGCTTCAACTGTTTCAGCTAATATCATTTTTCTGATTTTTGGTATTCTGTCTTCTTCAAAGAACATATGCTCTGTACGGCAAAGACCAATACCTTCTGCTCCTAAATGAACAGCATTTCTTGTATCTCTTGGGTTATCTGCATTTGTTCTAACTTTTAATGCTCTATATTTATCTGCCCAAGCCATTATTCTTCCGAAGTTTCCGCTAACACTAGCTTCAACTGTTTTGATGTCACCTTTGTAGATTTTTCCTGTTGTTCCATCTAGAGAAATGTAATCTCCTTCATGGAAAGTATATCCACCAAGTTCAAATTGTTTAGCTTCTTCATTTATTTTTATTTCTCCACAACCTGATACACAGCATGTTCCCATACCACGTGCTACAACGGCTGCGTGTGATGTCATACCACCACGAACTGTTAAGATACCTTGTGCTGCAACCATACCTTCGATGTCTTCTGGTGTTGTTTCTAGACGAACTAGTACTACTCTTTCACCTTTTCCCCCTTTACCAAGTTCTTTAGCTTCTTCTGCTGTAAATACAACTTTACCTGCAGCTGCGCCTGGTGATGCTGGTAGAGCTTGTCCTATAACTTCTCCTGCTTTTAAGCTATCTTTATCAAATGTTGGGTGTAGTAATTGGTCTAAAGATTTTGCATCTATTCTTAATACAGCTTCTTTTTCGTCAATCATTCCTTCATCAACTAAATCACAAGCAATTTGGATAGCAGCTGGTGCTGTTCTCTTTCCATTTCTTGTTTGTAAGAAGTATAGTTTTCCTTCTTGAATTGTGAATTCCATATCTTGCATATCACGATAGTGATTTTCAAGTTTATGTGCTAATTCCATAAATTCTTTGTAGCATTCTGGTAAATCTTCTGCAAGTTTTGAAATTGGTTGTGGTGTTCTAACACCTGCAACAACGTCTTCACCTTGTGCGTTAATTAAGTATTCACCATAAATACCTTTTTCACCTGTTGATGGGTTTCTTGTAAATGCAACACCAGTTCCTGATGTTTCTCCCATGTTTCCAAATACCATGGCTTGTACGTTTACAGCTGTTCCCCAATCTCCTGGTATATCATTCATTCTTCTATATACTATAGCTCTTGGGTTGTCCCAGCTTCTGAATACAGCTTTAACAGCTCCCATTAATTGCTCTGATGGATCTTGTGGGAATTCTTCTCCATTCATGTTCTCTTTATATACTTCTTTGAATCTTTTTACTAATTCTTTTAAATCTTCTGTTGTTAGTTCTGTATCAAAATGAACTCCTTTTTCTGCTTTAAGTTCATCTATAATTTTTTCAAAATATGATTTTGGAACTTCCATAACAACATCTGAATACATTTGAATAAATCTTCTATATGAATCATATGCAAATCTTGGATTTCCTGTTTTTGCTGCAAATCCTTCAACTGCAATGTCGTTTAGTCCTAAGTTTAATATTGTGTCCATCATACCAGGCATTGATGCTCTAGCACCACTTCTTACTGATACTAATAATGGGTCACTGTTATCTCCAAATTTTTTGCCTTGTATTTCTTCTAGTGTTTTTAAAGCTGCAAAAATTTGGTCTTGAATTTCTTGTGAAATTGTTTTACCATCTTCATAATATTTTGTGCAAGCTTCTGTTGTAACTGTAAAGCCTTGTGGAATTGGTAAACCTAAGTTAGTCATTTCAGCTAAGTTAGCACCTTTTCCGCCTAATAGTTCACGCATATTTGCGTTTCCTTCTTTAAATAAGTATACATACTTTTGACTCATAAAGAACCTCCTTAAAATTTTATTTGTTTAACAATCTGTTATATACACTATTATGCGCCTATAACAGCTCTATTATATATGCAAATCGAAAAAAAGTAAAGAAAATTTTGCTAATTTTCTTTACTTTTTATAAATTTGCTAGATTTCTTCTTTATATATTTTTAGTTTTACTAGAATGTTATATATTTTTGTTCCAAATGGTATCATCATAATATCTTCTTTTTTTAGTATTTTTGATACAAATACTAATATTACGTAGATTATTGCACCTAGTATAATTGAAATTATTGTACTTAAATTTTGTCCCATTATTGTATTTAGTCCTTTGTTTATAAAGTATGTACATATTCCCATAACTGCTGATATTATTACTGGCAATATAATCATTCTTTTGGCATCAAATTCCAATTTTATATGTTTCTTAAATGCTTTGATACATATGATCAATGCTAAGCCTTGACATATAATAGAGCTGATTCCAACTCCCATTATTTCTATATTAGGATTACTTACTAATATATTGTTTAGTATAATTTTTAACACAGCTGCAACCACCAATGAAATTAGAGGTACTGTCATTTTGTTTATTCCATATAATCCTCCATTTATTGTTTGGTTTAATGCAATAAACACCATTGCTACTGAATATAGCATTAATAATGTTGCTCCATCATTTGCTGCTGGATAAATTAAATTTAATATTGGTTGTGCTAATGATATAAATCCTGCTGCACATGGAAGCACTATAAGTAATGATGCAAATATTGAAAAAGTCATTCTTTTAGATACATTTGTAAAGTCTCTTTTAGCTATTGCCGCCGAAATTGCAGGTACTAAAGCCGTTGAAAATGCAATGTTTACTGCTATTGGTAAATTTGTTAATGTATCTATTTTAGATATTATACCTGTTTTACTCATTGCTAAAGTTTCTAGTTGTTCTTTAACTGGGTATAAACTTGCAAATGCTGTTTGAATACATCTACTTACAGTAGCACTATCTATAAGGGGGTGTATTACTGATATTACTGAGCTTATCGTTACTGGTATTGAAATCATTAAAATCTTTTTCAATAAGCTTAATGTTTTTTCATTTTCTTCTTCTGATTTTTGTTGTGGATCTACTACTATTTTCTTTCTTTTATAATATATTATCAAATATATAAATGTTAGTAATATAGATAATGTAGTTGATAAGTTTCCACCTGCTGCCATAATATATGGCTCTTTGCCTAATAAAGCATACACAAAAAGAATTGATAATACACAATTTAAAAATTGCTCAATAATTTGTGAATAGCTTGTTGGCTTCATATCGTCAAGTCCTGCAAAGTATCCTCTAAACACTGCTGAAGCTGATACGAAGGTAATTGCTGGTGCTAATACTTGCATTACATATTTTGTATCTGGCACATTAAACATTGTTGTTGCAATAAAGTCTGCTCCAAAGAATAATCCTAACGACAATATTGCTCCTACTCCAACAAAAAATGTCATACAGATTTTAAATATTCTTTGTGCTCCTTTATCATCTTTTACAGCTACTCTTTCTGATACCAATTTTGCAACTACACTAGGTATTCCTATTGATGAAAGTGCAAGTAGTACTGTATATATTTGGTATCCAGATGAGTAGTACCCTAGTCCAGTATCTCCAAATCCATCAAAATTAGTTATTACAAATTTATATACTAGACCTAATACTTTTACCATTATTTGTGCAAACATTAGAATAAGCACATTTTTCATAAATGAATTAGTTTTCTTAACTTTTTCCAAAATTTTATCTCCTTTATTTCTACCATGCGATTTTATCTTGTATGTAGCTTTCTAGTTCATCAATTTTTACTCTTACTTGTTCCATTGTATCTCTGTCTCTAATTGTAACACATTCATCTTCTAATGTGTCGAAGTCAATTGTTACACAATATGGTGTTCCTATTTCGTCTTCCCTTCTATAACGTTTACCAATGCTTCCTGCTTCGTCATAATCACACATAAAGCTTTTAGATAATTTTGCATATACTTCTTCTGCTTTTTCACTTAACTTTTTAGAAAGTGGAAGTACAGCTACTTTATATGGTGCTAAGGCTGGATGTAAATGTAATACTGTTCTTACATCTCCTTCTGCAATTTCTTGTTCTTCATAAGCATTACATAAGAAAGCTAATGTTACACGGTCACAGCCTAGTGATGGCTCAACACAATATGGCACAAACTTTTCTCCTGTTTCTTGGTCTAAGTAAGTAAAGTCTTCTCCTGAATATTGTGCATGTTGTTTTAGGTCATAATCTGTTCTGTCTGCAATACCCCATAGTTCGCCCCATCCAAATGGAAATGCAAATTCAATGTCTGTTGTACCTTTGCTGTAAAAACATAACTCTTCTGGGCTGTGGTCTCTTAATCTAATTTTTTCTTCTTTCATTCCTAAGCTTAAAAGCCAATTCTTACAGAAGGCTCTCCAATATTCAAACCATTCCATATCTGTTCCTGGTTTGCAGAAAAATTCAAGTTCCATTTGTTCAAATTCACGAATTCTAAATATGAAGTTACCTGGTGTAATTTCATTTCTAAATGATTTACCAACTTGACCAATTCCCATTGGTAGTTTTCTTCTTGTTGTTCTTAGTACATTTTTAAAGTTTACAAATATACCTTGTGCTGTTTCTGGTCTTAGATAAATTTCTGAACTACTGTCTTCTGTTACGCCTTGATATGTTTTATACATTAAATTGAATTTTCTAATTGGTGTAAAGTTTTGTTCTCCGCATTTAGGGCATACAATGTTATTCTCTTTTATGAAGTTAATCATTTCTTCGTCTGTCATACCATCTGCAACCATATCTTTATTGTTCTCATGAGCCCAGTCTTCAATTAGTTTATCTGCTCTATGTCTTGTTTTACAATTTTTGCAGTCTATTAGTGGATCGCTAAAACCACCTACGTGACCAGATGCTACCCATGTTTTAGGGTTCATTAGTATAGCTGCATCTAACCCTACATTATATTTGCTTTCTTGCACAAATTTTTTCATCCATGCTTTTTTTACATTGTTTTTTAGTTCTACTCCTAAAGGGCCGTAGTCCCAAGCATTTGCTAGACCTCCATAAATTTCTGAGCCTGGGTAAACAAATCCTCTTGATTTGCACAATGCTACTAATTTTTCCATTGTTAATTCTGACATAAAAATTCCTCCTTTTTACTTGCTAGAAATCAAAAAAACTTTCATTCCTAGCTTTTATTGCTAGGGACGAAAGTTTTATTCCGCGGTTCCACCCTATTTGATTAGTTTATACTAATCCACTTTATTTAATATGCTCCAAAGCTCCCCATATGTTTCTTAATGTTGACTTTCACCTAACTCAACTCTCTAAAAATAAGAAATGCATACTTTTTCTTTTTCATCGCATTTATATTCAATACTAGTATTATACGCTTTTGGTTTAATGTTGTCAAGCAATAGAATAAATAAAGCAGTAAAGTACATTTTTCGTTATAAAATCTTGACAAGTACTGTAAATTATATTATTCTATTGTTATAGAATAGAGGTGTTAAATTTGTTAAATGAATTAATTAAATTAGAAGATTATTATGATTTGCTTTGCTATAAAGAAGCTATTAAGGAATATGAGCTTAATCCTAAAACATATACTCTTGAAGAAGTAAAAAAGGAACTTGGATTAGAGTAGATAAATAAAAGCTAATGAGGTTAAAACCTCACTAGCTTTTATTTTATTGTTCTTATTGCTTCGTCTGTTATCTTGTTTTTATCAAGTTTTCTCATTATCAATACCACGACTGCAACTATTGCAAATGTTACACCATATATAATTAAGCTTAGTTTCCAGTTTCCTTTTAGTAAGCTTGCTCCAGCTAATGTTGAAGATATTACTGATGGAAATCTTGCTAATGTTGATATCAGTATAAATTCTGTTGGTTTTATTGGTAGTAATGCAGCTATATATGTTAGTAAATCTTTTGGTGTTCCTGGTATAAAGAATAATATAAAAAGTATATATCTAATTGTTTGAGGATTTTGAAATAGTTTACTTTTTTCTATTTTTTCTATCTTTTCTGGTTTTACAAATTCATATATAAATTCTCTGCCAAGTTTATGAACCAGTAAATATATAAATGCTGAAATTATTGCTGCAGAAAGCATTATAAACACTGCTCCCCATAAACTTCCATAACATAAACCCGCTAATATTTCTATTGGTTCTCCTGGTATTATGAATAAAAATATTTGTGCAAATTGAAGTCCGAATAGCATTAAAAATCCAACAAATCCAGAATCATTTACTTTTTGCTTAAATGCTTGTTGTCCTGCTTCACTTGAAAGTTCTTTAAAAGTTGGTATCAAGTATATTGTAACTGCTACCATTATTGCTATTACAGCTATCAATAATACTATTTTAAATATTTTAGTTTTTTGTTTCATACTTTTCTCTTTTCTTTTTAATCTTTTTGTATTATATAATTTTATAGCGCTTTTTGTCTATAATGTAATAAGAATTTCTAGTAGATTATACTACTTAGAAATTCTTAAATTTTATTATATTACATTTCTAATTAACATTGTAAATACTAATGTAATTAAGAATACTGCTAAAAATACAATAACTTTTTGATGTTTTTTAGCATTTAGTAAAAATTGAACTATAGCACATCCTACCATTCCACTTGCACAAATATTAAGCAACCATATTACTTCTTTATCTAAATTTGCAAATACTGTAATTAAATTAAATGCTAATAATACAATTATGCTAAATATTGTAGAGATAACAGCTATTATTGTTTTAACTGAATCAAGTTTTTTATTTGAATAATCAATTGTGCTTATTATGTTTTCTTCAAATTTTTGTTGATAATCTTCTTTCGAAACTTTTTCTCCACTTAATAATTCGTTGATACTAACATTTAATTCTTTTGACAATTGTTGTAATAATGATAGGTCTGGCATATAATTTCCATTTTCCCATCTAGATACTGTTTTATCAGTAACTCCTAATTTTTCTGCTAACTGCGCTTGTGTTAATTTCAATTCTTTTCTTTTTTCAGATATAAATTTTCCTATTTTCTTTTGATCCATATCAATCATCTCCTTTTATAGAGAATAACATTTTTTTCAAGAAATCAACACCCCACAAATAGCGAATTACTAAATTTATACAGCTTCGTCGTCACAGTCTTGGAATTGTGAGTTGTATAGGTTAGCATAAAAGCCACCTTTTTCTAGTAAATCTTCATGTGTGCCTTGTTCTATAATGTCTCCTTCATTCATTACTAATATTAAGTCAGCATTTTTTATTGTAGATAATCTATGTGCTATTATAAAGCTTGTTCTACCTTTCATTAGGTTATCCATTGCTGCTTGTATTTGTTCTTCTGTCCTTGTATCTATTGAGCTTGTTGCTTCGTCCAATATTAGTATTTCTGGGTTTGTTAATATAACTCTTGCTATTGTTAATAATTGTTTTTGTCCTTGTGATATATTATTTGATTCCTCATCAATTACCATATCATAACCCTTTGGTAATGTTTGTATAAAGTGATGAACATGTGCCGCTTTCGCTGCTTCTATTACTTCTTCGTCTGTCGCATCTGGTTTTCCATATTTAATATTTTCTTTGATGGTTCCACCAAATAGCCATGTATCTTGAAGCACCATTCCAAATACTTTTCTTAAATCTCCACGTTTAAATTCTTGTATATTATGTCCATCAACTAATATTGCACCTTTATTTACATCATAAAATCTCATTAAAAGTTTTACTATTGTGGTTTTACCAGCACCAGTTGGACCAACAATTGCAATTTTTTGTCCATCCTTTACATTTTCATTAAAGTCATGTATTATAACTTTATCTTCGTTATATCCAAATTGTACATGGTCAAATCTTACATTGCCTTTTATGCCTTCTGTTGATATAGCATTTTCTAGGTCTTTTTCTTCTTCTGGTTCTTCTAAGAATTCTAGTATTCTTTCAGATGCTGCTGCCATTGCTTGTAACATACTTGAAATTTCTGCAATTTCATTTATTGGTCTTGTGAATTGTTTGTCATATTGAATAAATGATTGTATATTACCTACTGTAATTTTTCCTTGTACCGCTAAATATCCACCTAAAACCGCTATTCCTACATAACCAACATTTCCTGCAAACTGCATAATTGGATACATTAATCCTGACATAAAGTGTGATTTCCAACCTGAAGTGTATAGCTCATCATTTAATTTTGCAAAAGCTTCTGCTTCTTCATTTTCTCTATTAAATACTTTTACTATTGTATGTCCACCATATATTTCTTCTACTTGGCCATTTATATGTCCTAAATAGTCTTGTTGTTGTTTGAAGTATTTTTGTGATTTTTTTACTATAAATTTTACTAATATTACTGCAACTGGTATTATTGCAAGTGATACCAATGTCATACTAACACTTATTGTTAACATCATAATCAATATACCTATAAGTGTGCATACTGCTGTAATTATTGATGTAATGCTTTGGTTCATATTTTGTGAAAATGTATCTATATCGTTTGTAATAACTGATAGCACTTCACCATTTGTTTTTTTGTCAAAATATTTCATTGGCAAATGATTTATTTTTTGTGCTACTTCATTTCTTAGTCTATATGTTAATTTTTGTGATACATTTGTCATTACAAAACTTTGTATTGCTGTAAATATCATACTTATAACATATAGTACAACTAATGTAAGCAAAATACTTGCTATTTTTGCAAAGTCAATTCCACCTGTACCTGACATTTTATTTACTAATCCATTAAATATTTCTGTTGTTGCATTTCCAGAAATTTTTGGGCCTACTATTGTAAATACTGTACTTCCTATTGCAAATATTAGCACTATTAGTAATTGCCATTTATAGTCAAGTAAATATTTTTTGAATATTTTCTTTGCAGTACCTTTGAAGTCTTTTGCCTTTTCTATTTGCTTATTTGACTTTTTATTTCCTTTCATTTCTTATTCCTTTCTATTCTAACTCTTCTGCTGAAAGTTGTGATAATGCAATTTGTTTATACACTTCACAATTTTGCATAAGTTCTTTATGAGTTCCTTTTCCTGCAATTTTTCCGTCGTCTAGCACAATTATTTGGTCTGCATTTAAAACTGTATTTATTCTTTGTGCAACTATAATTACTGTTTTATTTTGTGTTTTTTCTGCTAACGCTTCTCTTAATTTTGCATCAGTTTTATAGTCTAGTGCTGAAAAACTATCGTCAAATACAAATATTTCTGGTTCTTTTGCAATCGCTCTTGCAATAGATAAACGTTGTTTTTGTCCCCCAGATACATTGCTTCCACCTTGCGCAATTTCAGATTCATATTTATCATTTTTAGTGTCAATAAACTCTGTTGCTTGTGCTATTTCTGCTGCTAATTTCATTTGGTCGTCTGACATATTTTCATTACTGTATTTTATATTACTTTCTATTGTACCAGAGAATAGCACTCCTTTTTGTGGCACAAATCCTATTACACTTCTTAATTCCTTTTGAGTAACATCTTTAATGTTTACTCCATCAATTAGTATCTCGCCTTTTGTGACATCATAAAAACGAGGAATTAAATTTACTACTGTAGATTTACCACTTCCCGTACTACCTATAATTGCTGTGGTTTTCCCTGGTTCAGCTGTAAAACTTATATCACATAATAAAGGTTCATCTGCATCAGGGTATTGGAAAGTAACATTTTTAAATTCTACTATTCCTTTTTTGCTTTCATCAAAATGTTTTGGATTTTCTGGGTCTTTTATACTATTTTCTTTTTCTAACACCTCATTTATACGTTTTGCAGATACACTTGCTCTTGGAAGCATAATTGAAAGCATAGATATCATTAAGAATGCCATTACAATTTGCATTGTGTATTGTATAAATGCCATAATATCTCCAACTTGAATTGCATTTATATCTACATTTTTTGCTCCTACCCAAATTATTAGTAAAGATACTAAGTTCATTACAAGCATTAAAAATGGCATCATTAGGTTCATTGCATTATTTACAAACATAAAGTTTCTCATTAGGTTTTTATTTGCTTTTTCAAATCTCGCTTCTTCTTTTTTCTCTGTATTAAAAGCTCTAATTACTGGTATACCTGTAAGCATTTCTCTTGATACTAAGTTTAATTTATCAACTAGTTCCTGCATCTTTTTGAATTTTGGCATTGCTACAACAAATAGTAATAATACAATTAGTAATACTGCACCAAGTGCCACTCCTATTATCCAAGCCATTGGATTTTGCTTTAAAGCTATAACTTTAAATAGTCCGCCTATACCAATTATAGGGGCGTAAACAATTACCCTAAACATCATTGATACTACATTTTGTATTTGTTGAATATCGTTTGTACTACGAGTTATTAAAGATGCTGTTGAAAATTCTTTAAATTCGCTAATTGAAAATCCTAATATTTTTTTGAATATCTTTTCTCTTAAAGCTTTTCCAAGTTTAGCTCCAACACGAGATGATAAAAACATTACTGTAATCCCACATACCATGCTAATTGCTGCTACAGCTAACATTTTTAGTCCTTCTATCCATATATATTGGCTTTGGTAGTTATTTGGATCAACTATTGCTTCTGTTATTCCATTGTTTACAATTCTTGTTATGTAATCAGGTAGTGCTAAGTCTGCATATGCCTGAATTGCAAGTAATATGATAATTATAACTACTGCTAGCCATGACTGTTTTAAGTTTTTTAATATTTTATGCATTTAATTTTCTTCCTCTCTAAAAAGCATTATGCCCTATATTATACACGACATAATGCTTTTTGTTAACATTTTTCACATAAATTTTACATTTTATTCTAATATGCTTCCTGCTTGGATGTTGTTTCCTCTTAGGAAGTCTGAGGTGCTCATTCTTTTTGCATTTTCTGCTTGTATTTCTAGTATTTGTAGTATTCCTTGTTTTGCTTTGATAAATAGCCCTTGTTTTGGATTTGTAAATAATATTGTTCCCGCTTCTAATTCGTTTAGTTTGTATTCATATTCTTTTAGTTCAGGAAATGTGGTTAATAGCTCTTGTTCAGACATTAGTTTTGCTTTCCAAAATTTTAGCTTTTTACCATCTAAAAATGTATATGCTCCCATTATTGGGTTCAAGCCTCTAATTAGATTTTTAATTTGTTCTGCTGTTTGGTTTTGCCAGTCTATTTTTGCCATTTCTTTACTAAGCATTGGAGCCATTGTAAAATCTTCTCCTTGTTTTTCTCTTGGCGCTTTTCCTTGTTCTATTAAATCAAGTGTTTTTACTAATAGTTCTCCTCCAATTTTTGTTAGTTTATCCCAAAGTTCTCCTGTTGTTTCATCTTCTCCTATTTCTACTTCTTGTTTTAAAATCATATCTCCTGTGTCCATTCCTGCATCCATATACATTGTGGTAATTCCTGTTGTTTTATCTCCATTTAAAACTGCCCATTGTATTGGAGCTGCTCCTCTGTATTTAGGTAATAATGAACCATGTACATTTATGCAACCTAGTTTTGGAATGTCTAATAATTCTTGTGGTAATATTTTTCCATATGCTACAACACATATTACATCTGGCTTTAAAGCTTTCATTTTTTCTATAAACTCTGTGTTGTTTCTTACTTTTTCAGGTTGATATATTTCCAAACCATTTTCTAAGGCATATTGTTTTACTGGTGATGCTATCATTTTCATTCCTCTGCCTTGAGGTTTGTCAGGATTTGTTACAACTGCTAATATGTTATGTTTTGCTTCTACTAAGCATTTAAGGCTTTCTTTTGCAAAATCTGGTGTTCCCATAAATATAATATTAAGCATTTACATTCCCCCCTATTTTTGTTCTTCTGGTGTTGAATATTCTAGTGTGCCTGGAATAACTTTGTCTATAAATAGTATTCCTTCTAAGTGGTCTATTTCGTGAGCTATTGCTTGTGCTAACAAGCCTTCTCCTTCTATTTTTATTTTCTCTCCATTTTCGTTTAAGGCTTCCATTACTACTTTTTCTGGTCTTATTACTTTACCAAACTGATTTGGAAAACTTAGGCAACCTTCTTCTACTTCTTGTGTTCCTTTTTCTTTTACTATTTTAGGATTTACTAATTTAATTGGTCCTTTTTCGTCATACAAATCAATTACTACTAATTTTTTTAATATTCCTATTTGTGGAGCTGCTAAGCCTACTCCGTCATATTTGTGCATAGTTTCAACCATGTCATCTAATATTTCTCTTATTTTATCATCAACTATTTCTACTTCTCTTGATTTTTTTCTTAGTATTTCGTCTGTTGTTTGTCTTATTATTCTTATTGCCAAAGTCATTTCCCCCCATATTCTAATTTTATCTCTCCTATTTAGTTCAAATGTAAATTTTTAAAAGAATTAGTATATTGCGCGGAAAAGTGTATTAAAAAGGCAAGGGCGCATACGCTTGTATGTAACCGCGTTTTTAATGCACTTTGACAAAGCAAGATGCTGATTATTTTAAAAATTACAGCCAATTGTTAGGATTCAAATCAATACTTAATCTAACGCTTCCACTTTTTCCTTCTTTGGTTTGTCCATATTCATTTAACATATCATTTATCAAATTGATTGTTTCGTCACCAAATTTACATTTAATAATTATACGAAAACGATATTTGTTTTTTATTTTGTCTACTGGTGCTGGCATTCCTTTATATAACATTATTCCTAAATTCTCGGTAATTACTCTGTTTTTTAGGTATTTGTGTAATTGCTCTGTTATTTTAAATGCTGACATTTTGTTTTCTGAACTAACACCAACTACTATTATATCGCAAAATGGTGGATATTTCAATTGTTTTCTCAACATAATCTCTGTATCATAAAACAATTGATAATCTTGTTTTTTAGCACATTCTATACTAAAGTTGTCAGGATTATATGTTTGTATTATTACTTTGCCTTGTGTTTCTTCTCTCCCTGCTCTACCTGCCACCTGTGTTAGTATTTGGAAGGTTCTTTCTGTTGCTCTAAAGTCGTCTATGTTTAAACTACTATCTGCTGCAATAACTCCTACTAAAGTAACATTTGGAAAGTGGTGTCCTTTTACTACCATTTGTGTTCCTATTAAAATGTCTATGTTTTCGTTCTTAAACTTGTTTAATATTTCCTCATGTGAATTCTTTTTAGTTACTGTGTCCACATCCATACGTATTGTTGTTGCTTCGGGAAATAGTAAGTTTATTTGTTCTTCTAATTTTTGTGTTCCTGCCCCAAAATATCTAATGTTTTTGCCATGACATTCTGGACATTCTTTTACAACCTCTTCTTCATATCCGCAATAATGGCATTTTAGCTTTTTGTTACTTGCATGATATGTTAATGTAATATCACAATTTTTGCATTTTATAGTATGTCCACAATCTCTACACATTACAAAGGTTGAAAATCCTCTGCGGTTTAAAAATAGTATTGTTTGTTTATGGTTTTGCAAGTTTTCTTTTATTGCTTGGTGTAGTTTTCCACTAATCATAGATTTGTTGCCCTGTTCTAGTTCATGCCTCAAGTCTATTACCTCTACCTCTGGAAGTTTTGCATTATTAGCTCTTTTAGTTAATTTTAGTAGTTCTATTTCTCCGGTTTGCGTTTTATAATATGTATCTAAATCAGGTGTAGCGCTTCCTTCTACTAAACATATACTATTTTCTTTTGCTAAATATCTAGCAATTTCTCTAGTATGATATTTGGGCGTAGTTTCTGATTTATATGATTGGTCATGCTCTTCGTCTATAATAATTAAACCTAAATCTTGCATTGGAGCAAATATTGCAGAACGTGCTCCTATTACGATTTTAGCCTCTCCTCTTTTTATTTTGTTCCATTGATCATATCTTTCACCTACTGATAGTTTACTATGTAATACTGCAATGTTTTCTTCTCCAAAACGTGCTATAAATCTATCTACGGTTTGTGGTGTTAATGATATTTCTGGAACTAACATCAAGCTTGATTTTTCCAAGTTTAGCACCTTGTCTATTAGTTGCAAATATATTTCTGTTTTTCCTGAACCAGTTACTCCAAATAGTAAAAATTCAGAGTTAAACTGATCATCTATTGCATCTGCTACCGCATTATATGCTTTACTCTGTTCGTCATTTAGTGAAAGTGGCTTGTCTCTATTTATTGCTTTATGTAAAAATGGATTTCTTTCTACCTGCTTTTCCACTATCTCTATATATCCATTTTTTTGTAATGTGTTTAGTACAGCTTTGCTCACATCTGCAAATGTTTCTAAATCTGATATTATTACTCCTTCATTTTCTATTAAAAATTCCAATGCTCTTATTTGTTTATCTGATTTAATAGTTCTGCTCGCTATTTCTTGTTGTATTTGTTCTGCATCCTTTTTTAAATATACAAAGTTTGCATTTTTTTCTTTTACTCTATTTTCTACTACTTTTGCAGTAGTTCCCGGTGGCAACATTAGTTTTATACAATCTGATATATTACAAAAATATCTTTTAGCCATCCAATTTGCAAGTTTTATACTTTTTTCGTCTAAATAGTTGCCATTTACATCACTAATTTCTTTTACTTTATATTCAGAAGTTTCTTTAATATTAACCACAAAGCCTTCATCTAATTCTTTTCTATTTGAAAAAGGCACAAGAACTCTAGCACCTAATTTTATTTTAGGTGCTAATTCGTCTGGTATTTTATAATCAAATACTTTATTTAATTGCTTTGCATTACTATTTAATATTACTTCTGCTATCATATTCACTCTTTTTTTAGACAAAAAAGCAAAGTCTAAAACTCTGCTTCTGTCATATTGTATTCACTTTTTATTATTTCCATTATGATATTAACTGTTTTTTCTAGGTTGTTATTTTTTATTACGTAATCATATATTCCTATTTTAGATTCTTCATATTGTAAACGGTTTAAGCGTAACTCAATGTCTTTTGGGCTTGGCTTATCTATTCTGCTTTCCAAACGTCTTCTTAGTTCTTCTTTTGGAACTTTTAAGAATATAGTTACAATTTTAGTGTCATTACCTAATAATTTTACTAAATTTTCAACACCATTTACTTCAATGTCTTTTACTATAATTTTACCATTTTGCATCTTTTCATTTAATAATTTTCTTGAGGTTCCATAGTAATGATTATGATGAGCTGAGTATTCATATAATTCTCCTCTAGCTATCATTGCCTCAAATTCCTCTGTTGATACAAAATTATATGTTTTGCCTGGTATATCATTTTCTCTAGGAGCTCTATCTGTAAAAGATGGAAGTGATTCAACATTATCCATTCTTTCTATTAGCTCTTTTTTTATGGTATCTTTACCAGCACCTGAAACTCCAGATAATAATACTAACATGGTTTCACCTTACCTTCTGCTATTTCATCAGCAGCAAGTGATACTGGTGATGGTTCATCTTTCTTTGTTAAAGGTGTACTTCCAGCAGCTATTTGTCTAGCTCTTTTTGAAGTAACAGTTACTAATCTAAAACGATTATCTACCTTTTCTAATAATTCTAATACAGTTGGTTTTACTAACATATTTTTCCCTTCTTTCTATTCAGTTTCTACCTTATTTGTGTCGCCTTCAAATCTTCCGGCTACTGTTTCTGGTTGAACTGCTGATAATACAACATGGTTTGAGTCCATTACTATTACAGCTCTTGTTCTTCTACCACATGTAGCATCAATTGCCCTTCCAGTATCTTTGGCATCTTGTACTAATCTTTTAATTGGTGCAGATTCTGGGCTTACTATAGCTATTATTCTATCTGATGATACAATATTTCCAAAACCTATATTTATCAATTGCATAAAAGTCCTCCTTTGTTATTCAATATTTTGAATTTGTTCTCTTATGTCTTCTAATACAGTTTTCATTTCTATTACCAAATTAGTAATTTCTAATTTTCCTGATTTCGAACCAATTGTGTTTGTTTCTCTGTTCATTTCTTGAATTAAGAAATCTAGCTTTTTGCCCACTGGTTCTTCTTGTTCTAATAAGTTTTTAAATTGTGCTATATGGCTTTTTAGTCTGGTTAGTTCTTCCTCTGTAGAACATTTATCAGAGTAAATTACTATTTCTTGAGCTAATCTGTCTTTATCTACTATGTCAATTTTTAAAAGCTCTTTTATTCTTTCTTCTAATTTTACTATATATTCTTCTACAAGTCCAGTAGAAAGTTCAGAAATTTTGTTAACATTTTCTTCTACACTTGATAATCTTGTTTGTAAATCTTGTTTAATTTTGCTTCCTTCTATGCTTCTCATATCTATGAAATTGTCTATAGCTGTTTCTAAGCACTCTGACAACTCTTGCCAAATCGTTTCTAAACTATCTTCTTCTAATTGAATATTTAATACATCTGGCATTTTAGAAACTTCTGTGGCTCTAAGCCCACTTGGTATATCAGCCTCTTCTGCAAGTTCTGTTAGTTCTTTTATATATAGTTTAGCTAATTCTTTATTAAGTATTACATTTTTTCCATCTAGTCCATAATTAGCATAGCTTATAAATACTTCTATTTTTCCCCTTGCGACTCTATTTAATACTAATTTTCTAACTTTGTCTTCAAGATATAGTAAGTTTCTTGGTGCTTTAACAGTAATATCTGCATATTTGTGGTTTACTGAACGAATTTCCACCAAATACTCTCGTCCATCTTTTTCTAGCTTTGCTCTTCCAAAGCCTGTCATACTTTTCATTGTATTATTTTCCTCTCATATTTATTTTTTTACAATTTCTTTTTTTATTGAATCAATTAAATATTGTTTTTTCATTTTTTTGTAAACTATTATTGATTTTGCTGTGTAATATATTGCAATTGCATATGTTAAAAGTACTGCAATTATTACAAATTTACTATTTAACATTATGTCTATATAAATAAATGCTAACATACAAAGTGCTAAAAATAATATTTCAATTCCATATATTGCTGCTTTTCCACTATCTTTTTTATATGCAAATTCAAAAATTCCTATTGCTACTGCAAGTAAAGATACTGCAAATACTTTTAAGTCTACTATAAATATCGAGCTTTCAATATTCATAAAGCCAAGAATTATACAGTTTAAAAATAGAACTATTGCAATTGCTATAATTATATTTTTAAATACTTCTCCATTCATCTTTTTTTGTTGTTCTTCCGTTACAGTTTTCTTTGACTTTATTTCTTGTTTTAGAACTTTTTGCATTTCTTGCATATCTACTGTTTTGACTTCTTTTTTAGTTTCAACTTCTTCTACAACCTCTTCAGTCTCAGCTTTTGTATCAATTTCTTCTACCACTGTTTTTTTACTTTTAGTTGGTTTTTTCTCTGTTTTCTTGCTAGGTTCCGTTTTCTTAGTTGTTGCTTTTTTAGCTGTTGTTTTTTTAGTTGTAGTCTTTGTACTTGTTTCTTTTTTTGCAGTTAATCTTGTACCAGTCTCCTTTTTAGTTGCCGGTTTTGTGTTTTTCTTTGTTGTTGTTTTCTTTTCTACTGGCTCTGCTTTTTTTGTAGTCTTTTTTGTAGTTTTCTTTTCCTTTTCTGTTAGCATTTTAATTTCTCCTTTTATAATTCAAATTCATATACAATGTTACTCATAATACTAATTGATGCTGTTTCTGTTCTTAATATTCTTTTTCCTAATGTTACCACTTTTGCACCTGCTTTTGCAAGTTTTTCTACTTCTGTTTTGTCCATTCCACCTTCTGGACCTATTATAATTCCAATTTTTAAATCTTTAGTTCCATCTAGTTTTTTCAACTCGTTTTTTAATGTATTTTCTTTTTCTTCTTCATAAGCTAAAATCACTGCATCAAATTCTTTAATTTTTTCACATAAATTATTTATATCAATTGGCATTTCTACTGTTGGTATTAAATCTCTTCCACTTTGTTTTGCAGCTGATTCTGCAATTTTTTGCCAACGTTCTATTTTCTTTCCTTCTTTTTTACTGTCTAGTTTTACTACACATCTTACCATTTCAACTGGCACTATTTGTTTAGCACCTAATTCTGTATTTTTTTGTATTATATATTCCATTTTATCAGCTTTTGGAAGCCCCTGAAAAATTGTAACTTGCACATTGCTTTCTACAAAGCTTTTTACGCAGTCTTGTATATCACACATTACATATTCAGGAGTAATTTGAGATATTGTAGTAATATAGTTTAAGGTTGTATCTAAATTGCAAATAGTTAGTTCTTCGCCTATTTTAGCTCTTAATACTTGATTTATATGTTTTACATCTTCTCCAATTATCTTTATTTTATTTTCTTCAATTTGATTTGTTTTTACAAAAAATTTTGGCATTGTTTCTCCTTTTAAATTACTCATATATTTTACCACATTATTATAAAATTGCCAATGGGAACATTAAATTTTAAGTTATTTCTTCTATAATTTCTTGTATATTTGTAACTGGCTTTGCTCCTTGTTTAATAAGATCATTTGTGCCATATGAGTTTGTGCTTGTAATGTTACCTGGTATTACAAATACATCTTTTCCTTGTTCTAGAGCATAGTCTACCGTAATTAAGGTTCCACTTTTTTGTTTTGCTTCTACTACTAATACTCCATTTGAAAGTCCACTAATTATTCTATTTCTTGATGGAAAGTTCATTGGTAATGGCTTTATATGTGGCTCATATTCTGTTATTACTGCTCCACCTTTTTTTACAATCTCATTACATAATTCTTTATTTTCAGCTGGGTATATATGTTTTAGTCCACTTCCCAATACTGCTATTGTTTTACCATTTGCTTTAACTGCACCTAAATGTGCATATGTATCAATTCCTCTTGCCAGTCCACTTACTATTACAAAGCCTTCTTTGGCAAGTTCATAAGCAAAATTAAAAGCCACTCTTTTGCCATAGTTGCTTGCATCTCTGCAACCAATTATAGCTATTGATGGCTTATTTAAAACTAATTCATCACCCACTAAATATAATTTAGCAGGTGATGCATATATATTGTTTAATTTTTCCGGATATTCTTTTTGAGCTTGATAAATAATTTTCATAAAAATTCCTCCTAAAATAATCAAGCCCCGTTTTTTTTATTTTACTGATTTTACTACGTTTTCCATTAACATAGCAATTGTCATTGGTCCAACTCCACCTGGAACTGGAGTAATATATGCTGCTTTACTTTCTACATTTTGATAGTCAACGTCCCCTACAAGTTTTCCATCTTCATTTCTGTTTATTCCCACATCTATTACCACTGCGCCTTCTTTTACCATATCTGCTGTTACAAATTTAGGTTTTCCAATTGCTGCAACTAAAATGTCTGCTTGTTTTGTTATTTCTCCTAAATTTTTTGTTCTTGAGTGGCAAATAGTTACTGTTGCATTTTTGTTTAATAAGCATTGTGCTAAAGGTTTACCTACAATATTGCTTCTACCAATAACTACTGCATGTTTGCCTTCTATATCTATGTTATATTCTTCTAGCATTTTCATAACTCCTGCTGGTGTACAAGATACAAAGCAATCTTCTCCAATAGCTAGTTTGCCTACATTTATTGGATGAAATCCATCTACATCTTTTTTGTAATCTATAGCATTAAAAGCTTCTCTGATGTCTAAGTGCTTTGGTATTGGACTTTGTAGTAAAATCCCATTAACATCTTTTCTATTGTTTAGTTCTTCAATTAAGTTTAATAGTTCTTCTCTTGTTGTGTTTTCAGGTAATAAAAATTCTTCAAACTCAACTCCAATTTCATTACATGCTTTACTTTTATTACGCACATATACTGCTGATGCACTATCATTTCCAACCATTATTACTGCTAATTTAGGAAATATACCTTTTTCTTTTAGCTCATCAACCTCTATCTTTAAGTTTGCTCTTACCTTTGCTGCTAGTTCTTTTCCATTTATAATTATTGCCATTTGTTTTCTCCTTCTTTATTTTGTCTTATTATATAATACTGTTGTTCAAATAGCAACATTTTTTTGTTTTAAGTACGTGTGTTTGCTTTTTGTCCGATTTTATGGTATAATTTATATAACTTCACTAATAGTGAAAATATTTTATATAAAGGAGATACACACAATGAAAACCGCAACAGACATTACGAAGGCGTACAAGGAAGCCTACCGGAAGGACAACGACCTGATTTACTTCCTCCTTGGAGGAACGGTGAATGATTTTTTGGAAGAAGAATTCAAAAAAGCCCAAGCAGGGTATAAGACGTTTCCATACGAAATGTCTTATGAGGCTTTTGAAGAAAAGTTTTTGGATCCGCAAATTGCCCGAAAAATTTTTCAAAGAGCCGGATTCGATGTTACCTTCTTCACTACGCCTTCAACGGGGCATCTTTTCTGGAAAAAGCCAGGGGTAAGGATGGCGAAAATTACAATTAGTCACTAATCCTTTTTCCTGTCACAACAATTGTTGTGGCAGGATTTTTATTTTTGTGTTGCAAAATCTGTTTTTACCTTTTCTATTAACTCTTTTTCATTTATAATTATTTCTATTTGTTTTTCCTTCTTTATTTTGTCTTATTATATAACACTGCTGTATAAATAGTGTTTTTAGCACATTAGTTTGCTTTTTATGCGATTTTATGGTATAATTTATATAAGTTCACAAAGTGAACAAATTTTAAAAGGACGGTATTACAACAATGATTATTAACGCGGAATTATTTACTTTTATTTTATTCGGCGAAATCAAAAAATTTTTGGCTGCCAAGCCAAAGTTTCCTGTCATCCTGACCATCAAAGAATTTGAAAACAAATTCTTTGATATTGACATTGCAACCCACGCGTTACAGCGTCGGAAGCTGACCGTAACCACTAAGAATGGTATGGTCACCATTTCCAAAGCAGCATAACCTTTTCCGGTCGCCACAATTGTAGCGACCGGATTTTTATTTTTGCGTTGCAAAGTTTATTCCTCTTGCAACTACGTCTTTCATATTTTCTATTAAATCATCTATTTCTTTTGGAGTTACTATAAAGTTATAATCTTCTGGTGTTAATACTTCTTTTATCATTTCATATTTATCTTCTTCTTGTAATTGATTTAAAAATTCATTTGACTTTGCTTCTTCTTGAACCTTTTGAATGAATAAATCTAAACTGTCTGCAGCTATTGTTGCCGCTTCTACAACTGTTGGTATTCCTATTGCAATAACTGGCACTCCTAACGTATCTTTTGTTAGTTCTTTTCTTTCATTTCCAACCCCTGCCCCTGGAACAATCCCTGTATCTGCAAGTTGTACTGTACTGCTAATTCTTTCTATGCTTCTAGATGCAAGTGCATCAATTACAATTATCAATTTTGGATGAATGTTTTCTACTATTCCTTTTATAACTTCTAGCGTTTCTATTCCAGTGGTTCCAAGGACCCCAGGTGCTATAGCACTTACTGGTCTAGTATCTTTATCAAGTACATCTGGCATATAGTTTAGCAAATGTCTTGTAATATCTATTTCATTTACTACTTTAGGTCCTAATGCATCTGGTGTAACATATAAATTTCCTAATCCAACAACAAGTATATCCTCTTGTGGACCTACTAAGGCTCCAATTAAATTTTTCAATTCCTTTGTTACTGCTTCTGATGCTTTTTGTATTTCGTCTTCTCCTGCTATTTTTAAATTTTTAATATCTATAGTAATATATGTGCCTTTTCTTTTACCTATTGCTTGTTCTCCATTATCATTTAGTACTTTTACTCTTGATATTTTTATATCGTCTGTAAAGCTTTCTTCTTGCGTTTCTAGTCCATCCACTTCATTTGATATATTATTGGCTTTTTTAAATAAATCTCTTCTTTCTAAGGCTAAATCAGTTCTAAAATTAATCATATAATCTACCTCCAAAAATATTATTTCCAAAAACTACATGATTATTCTAAAAAACACTTGATATTTTTTGTTTTTTTTGCTATTATATGTAGGTAATATTTTTATGCAGGTGTGGCGGAATTGGCAGACGCACAGGACTCAAAATCCTGCGAAGTAACATTCGTGTGGGTTCGACCCCCACCACCTGCACCACA
>CAKPNJ010000012.1 GCA_934168365.1 uncultured Clostridia bacterium
CAAAAACATCATATCAAATCGGTGCTTCTTTTGTCTATTTTTATCTTTTATTTTTCCCACATATTATTTATGCTAATTGATAATTTTTCCTATGTTTGTGCATAGTAGGTGTTTAGCTAATTGTTTTACGTCTCTTTATTGTGATAATATTTGATAAATTAACAGTGTTTTAAAAAGAGGTGAACTATTAATGGAAGACTGGGGAGAAGTAGCTTTAAAATTAGATAATAATACAGATACAAAATAAAAACGAAGTGTAGCAAAAATATTAAACTTTTTATTCAATACTTTTGATACACCTCGTTTTATTATTAATTTTATGCTCTTGGGTGTGCTTTTTGATATATATCTTTTAAACCTTGATCTTGGAATTGCATATATACTTGTGTTGAAGATATATCAGAATGTCCAAGCATTGTTTGAATTGCTTTTAAGTCTGCACCATTTTGCAATAAGTGTGTTGCAAATGAATGTCTTAATACATGTGGTGTAATATCTTTTGTAATGTGCGCTTGTTCTTTATAATATTTAACTATTTTCCAGAAGCCTTGTCTTGTTAACCTTTGACCATTTACATTAACAAATAGTGCCTTTTCTTTTTCGCTTTTAATCAATATCGGTCTTGCTTCTTCAATATATTCTCTTAGTGCCTTTAAAGATAATGAACCAAGAGGAATATTTCTTTGTTTTGAGCCAACTCTGCATATTACATATTCACCATCAAGATTAACATCTTCTATATTTAGGTTTATTATCTCTGTTACTCTCATTCCTGTTGCATAAGCAAATTCTAACATTGCTTTATCTCTAGTTCCCTTTAGATCAACGTCTTTTGGTTGTTCTAATAATAATTCTACTTCTTGTGCTGTAAGAACACTTGGAACTCTTTTTTCTATTTTTGGTGATTGAACATCTTCTGTTGGGTCATTTTTTATTTTTTTATTTCTTATTAAAAATTGATAAAAAGATCTAATTGATGCTAGGTTTCTAGATATTGTAGATGGTTTTTTTCCAATTTGTTTTAAGTAAGTAAGATAGGCTTTTATATCTTCTTTTGATACTTTTACATAGTTTATATTGCTTTCTTCTGTATAATTTTGGTATTGTAATATATCTCTTTTGTATGATTGTAAAGTGTTGTCTGATAATTTTTTTTCGTTTTGTATGAATTCCAAAAAAAGTTTAATTTGTTTTTCCATTTTTAGCTCCCCTATCTTGTATATTTAATTTTCAAAAACATATTATGTCGATTTACATAAGTTATATCAAAATAATCCATAATTGTAAATAGATTTATCAAAAATTCTTCAACTTTTTAAAATTAAAAATATGACTTACATAGTACTAATAAATTTGTTGACAAATATGTTTCTATAATTGATGAGATTGCAAGTATCGCTAACATAACTAGCGAAAATATTGTATGTCTAATGATTTCTATTTTTATGTTTTCTCGTCTCTTATCTTTCATTATTGATTTATATAGTTTTATTCCACTTACTGCTAATGCAATAATGCATGGAATTGCTATCAAATTTTGCAGTAACATAGTCGTTGCAAAGAACAGCATTCCTTTGCCAGTACCCCATATTTTAATAGCAGTTGAAATTGTATATCCTAAGCAAAAGCCTCTAAATGCAACTATCCCAAGTACTATTGGTATTCCTATAACTGTAGAACCTACAAACCACATAAGAAAAACTAATAGCAGATTGTTGCTTAATGACTTTCTAAGTAGTTCTCCAGTATTTACAGTCTTTCCTTCCTTTAAAGAGCCTGTAAAACTTTGTAGATATGTTTGTATGTCTTGTGCTTGGGCTTCACTCATATTGTTCACAAACATCACTCCTAAAGTAATTCCTATCAATAATATAATTGAAACTATTATATAGGCTTTCAAGTTTTCTGTTACGTGACTTTTTATAACCTCAGTGACTTTAGATGTTTTCTTAGGTATTACTCTCATTTTAAACCTCATTTCATTGTAAGTATTTTATACATAATGTCTATTCAATAAAATGAAATTTAGAACTAATTATATTAACCTACTGTTAACTTGCCATATACTCCACCACCACCTGCTTGAATAGTGGCTTTGCCCTCTCTTGCTGCTACTATTGTTTTTGCAACTTTTTCCCCTACAACTGCTTCTATATCGTCTTCTGATAATTTATGTAGAATGTTCATTTCTGTCTCAAATGTGTTTAATAGCTTGTCTATTGTTTTACTTCCTAATCCAGGAATAAATGTTAATGGTACTTGATAAACATATGGTGGTCTATTCGCAGGACTTATGCTTTTTTCTTTATCTCTGATACTTACTATTCTGTCTAGTACTCCCATTGTAATATTTGTTCCATGGCATTCTGGACATTCAAATATTGGTGGTTCCCCCTCAATTGGTTTATCACAAGTTTCACAATATGTTCTGTGATATTTACCAAGTTTTGGATCTAATCCATAATTGCATAATATTTTTCTACCATCTTCATTTTTTAAAGCTTTTAATAACTCTTTAAATGAAATATCTTCTACTAATATTTTATTGTATTCTCTTGCTATTTTAGGCAAAGAATGCGCATCAGAATTTGTTATAAATGTTCTGGTTTCTAATTCTGATATTTGATCTGCAAGTTCGGTATCTGCACTTAGCCCTAATTCTATTGCAAATATCTTGTTAAATTTTTCTTTGAAAATTCTTTCTAAACGACTTGTACAATTTCCATAAAAGCTTTTATGTGGTGTAAATGCATGTGCTGGTATTAGTACTCCATTAAACTTTTCTACTATATCAACTAATTCATATGCAGATATACAAGCTCTTTGAGAACTTAATGTTATATTTTTAATGTATTTGCTCATTTCTTTTGAAAATGCTTTTATATCTGCTAAGCTTGGAAAATAGCATAAGTTATGTGCACTACCAGTTTTTCCATTGTCATTTATCTCTGATGTTTCTATTTCACTGCCTAAAATTATACATACTTTGTCTTTATATATAATTCCACCATCTTTTATTTCATAGGCTTCACCAGTTTTTAAGAATTCTTCTATGTCTTCTATAACATAAGGTGATGCACAATCTATAATTCCAACTATTTGTATACCTTTTCTTTCAGCACATTCTTTTGCAATATTAGCAAAGTTTAAACTTCTTGCTGCCGTTATTTTTATTGGTTTTCCTTTTTCACTTCTTCCTATATGTACATGTAAATCTGCAAACATTTCTTGCATCATATATTCCTCCTAACTTAATTTTCCTCAAAAAAAGATTGGTATATAGCCAATCTTTTTAGCTTTTTTCTTAGGTAAACTTTAATCAACAATTTCTCTATTCATTTCACTACGTATTTCATCACCTGTAACAATGATATTTTCATTAGTTTGAGAAGCCATATCTTTTTGTTTTTTCTCTAAATGTGTTTGTATTGCCTCTTGCACATTTTTATCTATAACAGCCATAGCCTTTATCGCTGAAATATTATCAGATATTATAGGATCATTTATTTTATCTGCTGTATCTTGAATCGCACCTTTTAGTTGTCTCATACTAGTACCTCCTGCATTTCATTTACAAACTGTTTAAATTTTGGCAAATATCTATTATTTTTATCTTTTAAATTTCTATATTCTAATAAAACTAAAGCCTCATCTACTTTAAACGCTATTCTTTCTGGTCTATCTAAAAGCATACCACCAAAATTGTCAACTAGTTCTAACACATCACTTTCTTTTTCTCTTATAGTATTACCACTATATCTATTAACCTCTTCACATATTTTGCAAAACCTACTTGAGAAACCTAATTTTGATAAATATATAGCTCCCTCTTTAGCATATGTTCTTATTTGTTCTAGCTCTTGTGGTCCTTTTCCTTTTTTACAATTGCATAATAAACAAGCTGTTAAAACAAGATTTTTATCTAAGTCTATATCTGTATTTTCTAAAAATAGTTTAGCAAGATATGTTTTAAATATAACAGACTTATCAAAAAATATTCCTGTTTTGAGCTGTAGATAATGCATTATTTCCATTTTTTTTATCCAATCTTTTTCAGATAAAATGTAATCTGCAAAAGTTTCCATGTGAATTACTCCTCTTTTCGTGGAATTTTCTTGTGTAGATCAAATGTCTTCTATTAGTTATGATTATATGTCAGTTTGCTATTTATTTCAATATTGTTACATAAATGTAATATAAATGTAAAATAATTGTAAAAATAAATTTTAAGAATAAAAACCTCTATTAGTTTTCACTAAATAGAAGTTTTTCAATTTGTTTTTCTAAAGTATCATTGTTGATAATGGTGTCATCACAATTTTGCATATAAAACTCATTTGAATGCTGTGCGTTAAGCCTTGCAATTGCATGTTCTCTATCAATATTATCTCTTTTAATAATTCTTTGAATTTGTAAACCTCTATCTTCTGAAATTACAGCAATTGTTTTGTCACATATTTCTTGTAAGTTTGCCTCTAAGAGAAGTGGTGCATCTATTGCAATTATATTATTCTCACTTTTTGTAATTTGATCTTTTATTTCATTTTTTATATATTTGAATGTTATATTGTTTAATTCATCTCTTTTATCTGAGTTTGAATAAATAATGTTAGCTAGTTTTTTTCTGTCTAATTCACCATTTTGCAATAAAATATCATTTCCAAAGTTTTGTACAATTTCTTGTAAATAATTCGTTCCCTTCTTTGATAATTGCTTTGCAATTTTATCTGCATTTATAGTTTGAGAATTATATTTTTTCTCCAATATTTCACATACAGTGCTTTTACCTGCACCTGAACTGCCCGTAATACCTAAAATCATTTTATTTTTTTACCTCTTTCAAATCTACACTAGTTACTATTTTACTAGTATAATCCAAGTTAGACCATGAGTCTTTTTCATATCCTAAAGTATATACATTTGTTGCATAAATATCTGTTGCCAACATTTCTTTTAGAACTTTATTTTTATTGTTATCCATAAAGTTCTTAACAGATGTTACTAAATTTATTTTAGGATTTTTTGCTTTTATCTCAGAAATAAGTTTTTTTCCTCTATCACTGTATCCCAAAATTCTTGTATATGGCACTATTCTTCTAGCTGTTTCCATCATCTTTTTGTCTATGCCAAGTAATGCATATATCAATACTCTTTGTATTCTAGTTTGTGTATATCTCTTAGATTTAACCATATTAACCAAATCCACTATATTATTGCACGAATTAGCCGCATTTTTTATAGCATTTTCTAAGCCTTCTGAAACATCTGGCAATTGTTCTATTTCTTTTACAGACATTTTTCTTAATATATATATGATTTCTCTTTGAAATTTAGACAAATCTAGTACGTAATGTCCCTTTCTTAACTCCTGAGCTAATAAAATATATGAACTTCTTGGGATTACCTTAATGATATCATCAAATTGCCTTGTTGCAATCATTTTACGTATTGCAGTAGCACTTGCAAAATCATCTACTATAATTTTATCATGATATAAAACCTTTTCTCTCTTTATTCCAACAGGTCTTAATTGGCTTTTTAATTTTTTTAGTGCTTTTAAATATTCTATTCCTAAAATGTTATTTGAACCATTTAAAACATTTGCATATCTTTTAATGTCATTTAGATACATCATTAGTGCGTTTTCCCTTGCCTTTGGAAAAGACACTCCTTTACCTAATTCATGGTTTAACATAGTAACATATTCTCGTGGTTCTTGGTGTAAAACATTTGCTATATTATTTAGTGTTGCCAAATCCTTTGCTTCTATTCCAAATGAAAGAGTATCAACAATTCCTAGTGAATCTAGTATTTTTATAGCTCCTTCTGCAAAATTCTCTGCACTCGAAGTAGCATATATTGTAGGCAACTCAATTACCAAATCAGCTCCTTGTGCAATAGCCATCTTAGCTTTAGTCCACTTGTCTATTATAGAGGTGTTTCCTCTTTGAACAAAGTTTCCTGAAATAACGCATACAACATAATCAGCTTCTGTTTGTTCAATAGACTCTCTTATGTGATACAAATGTCCATTATGAAATGGATTATATTCTGCAATAATTCCAAGTACCCTGCTCATTTTTACACCCCTTTTTCCCATTTTATTCTTGACTTGTCTTAGTTTATGTTATAATATCATAAAAAGTAATAATTTACAATGTTTAAAGGAGAATTTATTCATGGAAGAAGTTATAATTTATACTGATGGTGCTTGTAGTGGAAACCCTGGCCCAGGTGGATGGGGCTCTATTTTGATGATGGGTGAAAATAAAAAAGAAATTTCTGGTGGCAAAAAAGATACCACTAATAATGTTATGGAATTAACTGCTGTAATTGAAGCTTTAAAGCTTTTGAAAAGGCCTTGTAAAGTAGACCTATATAGTGACAGTGCTTATGTTGTAAATGCATTTTTGCAAAATTGGATTTTGGGCTGGATTAAAAATGGTTGGCGAAATTCTAATAAAGAAGAAGTTAAAAATAAAGAGCTTTGGCAAGAACTACTTTCTTTAACTAAAACTCATAATGTTACCTTTCATAAAGTAAAAGGTCATGCTGATAATGAATATAATAATCGTTGTGATGAACTTGCACGTAATGCGATTAAAAATTTATAACGCTTAAAGCTAAAAGCCAGTTAGTGATACCAACTGGCTTTTGATTTTATTATTTATTTTTTTCTTTTTTTAACTTTCCCTTGACTTTATCAGCTTGTTTCGCTATTTCTCCTTTTAGTTCTCCTGCTTTATCTGTAATGTCGCTTCTTACTTCATTTGCTTTATTTACTATATCTCCCTTTATTTCTTTTGTTTTTTGTTTTATTTGTTCTTTTCTTTCTTTTATTATTGCTGTCAATTCTGGAAAAGCTTCTACTAATCTTCTATTTAATGGTGATTTGCTCTTTAAGAATTCTCTTACTTTTCTAGATATTTCGTCTGTGCTGTCTTTTGGATTTTCTTTATCAAATTTCTTAGTTGCTTTTCTTACATTAGATATTACTGTAAGTGAAATTATTAAATCTAGTGTAAATAATACAGCCACAACTATAGCTATAATATTTATTACATTTGTTGGAACTTTGGATAAATTATCAAATACAAATGGATTTATAATATATATTAAAACTAACCCTAAAATTCCAAAGGGAACTATCGTCTCTAAGCAAACTCTTCCATTTATATTGAATTTGTTATTGCTATAATCCCACCAACGTGCATTAAATATTTTTTCCATCAAATAACTTGTTAAGTATTCTAGTACACCGCAAATAAGTATTGCTGTACTGAATAACGCTACAGGATGGCTAGATAAGTTAGATAAAGTTAGTGTTATTAAAACTCCCCCACATCCATATATTGGGCAATATGGACCAATTAAAAATCCTCTATTTGAAAATTTATGTTTTTGTACTAATTGAAGTGTTACTTCCATTATCCACCCTATTATTGCTAGAATTATGAAATATAAAAAATATATACTTATACTATATTGCATTATTTGATCTCCTTATTATTATGATAGACTATATTATAACCAGTTATTGCAAAAATTACAATACCTAAATTTATTTTGCAATTTTGTTTACTTTTGTCGAAAATTGTAGTATAATAAACTTTATGATGCTAGAAGCGTCAAATTTTATAATTTTGGAGGAAAAAAAGATGCAGTCAGGTAAGCTGACCATTCTAGAACGGTTAACAAACCGTTCGCAACACGGCAGTACATCTGCCGAGCTGAACCTGTACAAACGGCAGGCTAAAAAATTGATCTCTGAGGGCTTTAAGCTCGAAAAACTCTCCCCGATTAGTGGGAGATATGGGCAGTATCGCTATTCAATTTCATGGCGTCATGCTGTCATCAATACTACTGCCCATGATCTTCTTATGGTAGCAGTGGAAAACAACGAACAACTTCGTAAAGAAATTACTTCACAGGCATCTAATCCTGTGAAGCCGCCTTACAGTTATTCGTAAGGTTCACTCCAAAAAACTTTCCCCTCTGGATATTTCCAGAGGGGAATTCTTATATTTTTAAAATTCACAATTTTTTGGTGTTCTTGGGAATGGAAGTACATCACGAATATTTTGCATACCTGTTAAATACATCATCATTCTTTCAAAACCTAAACCAAATCCAGCATGTGGGCATCCACCATATCTTCTTAAATCTAAGTACCACCAGTAGTCTTCTTTTCTTAAGCCAAGTTCTTCTATACGAGCACTTAATTTTTCAAAGTCATCTTCTCTTTGGCTACCACCAATTATTTCTCCAATTCCAGGAACTAAAAGGTCAGTAGCAGCAACTGTTTTGCCATCTGGATTTAATTTCATATAAAACGCTTTAATTTCTTTTGGATAATCTGTTACAAAAACAGGTCTTCCAAATATTTTTTCACTTAAATATCTTTCATGTTCTGTTTGAATATCAACACCCCAGCTAACAGGATATTCGAAATTATCATTGTTTTTCTCTAATTCTTTTATAGCATCTGTATAAGTAATTCTTCCAAATTCTGAATTTAATACATTGTGTAATCTGTCAAGTAATCCTGTGTCAATAAATTGATTAAAGAATGCCATTTCTTCAGGTGCGTTTTCTAAAACATACGAAATTATATATTTAATCATATCTTCAGCTAAATCCATATCATCATGTAAATCAGCGAAACAAATTTCTGGCTCGATCATCCAGAACTCAGCAGCATGTTTTACAGTATTTGAATTTTCAGCTCTAAATGTAGGACCAAATGTATAAACATTTCGGAATGCATGTGCATAAGTTTCTACATCTAATTGTCCACTTACTGTTAAGTGAGATTCTTTTCCAAAGAAATCTTGAGAATAATCTACTTTACCATCTTCAGTTTTTGGTAAGTTTTCCATATCTAATGTAGTTACTCTAAACATTTCACCAGCACCTTCACAGTCACTTCCTGTAATGATAGGTGTATGAACATATACAAATCCTCTCTCTTGGAAGAATTTATGAATTGCAAAAGAAAGTATACTACGAACTCTAAAAACTGCATTAAAAGTGTTTGTTCTAGGTCTTAAATGAGACACAGTTCTTAAATATTCAAAAGAGTGTTTTTTCTTTTGAAGTGGATAATCTAAATCTGCTACATTTAAAATTTCAACACTAGAGGCCTTTATTTCAAAAGGTTGTTTAGCATTTTCAGTTTTTACAACTTCTCCTGTAACTGAAATAGAAGAGCTAATACTTAATTTTTTTACTTCATCAAAATTATTTAAACAGGTATCAAATACAACTTGAACATTCTTAAAAAAGCTTCCATCATTTAATTCGATAAAACCAAAGCTTTTTGAATCACGAATAGTTCTTACCCAACCAGAAACTGTTACAGTTTGATTTGTGTAATTATTTGTATTTCTGTATAAATCCTTTACTAATACTTTGTTTTCCATAATTATCACAATCCTTTCTTTAGGTATAAATTGCTTGGAAAAGTAACATTTTCCAGTAATTTGAAACCTTTAAATATTTATGCCCAATATTATATAAAAAAATACAGTAAAATTCAACAATTTTGGCAAAAGTTTTCTCAAAATTTATATTGCAAACAAATGTGCTATATGATATAATTATAATGTATTTTAAAAAAGATCGGAGTTACAATGTTTAAATTACATTCAGAATATAAGCCAACTGGCGACCAGCCACAGGCAATTGAATATTTATCAAATGGTATAAAAGAAGGTAAAAAATTCCAGACCCTATTAGGTGTAACAGGCTCTGGAAAAACTTTTACTATGGCAAACATAATTGAAAAAGTTCAAAGACCAACACTTGTTTTAGCTCATAATAAAACTTTAGCTGGTCAACTTTATTCAGAGTTTAAGGAGTTCTTTCCTGAAAATAATGTTGAATATTTTGTATCATATTACGATTACTATCAACCTGAAGCATATATACCACAGTCAGATACTTACATTGAAAAAGATGCTTCTATAAATGACGAAATAGATAAGTTGCGTCACTCTGCAACTGCTTCTTTATTTGAAACTAGAGATACAATAATAGTTGCATCAGTTTCATGCATTTATGGTTTGGGTGACCCTATTGATTACGAAAATTTAATAATATCTTTAAGACCAGGAATGAAAATTGAAAGAAACGCTGTACTTAAAAAGTTAATAAATATGCAATATACTAGAAGCGAACTTGAATTTAAAAGAGGTACTTTTAGAGCTAAAGGTGACATTGTTGAAATATATCCATCAGATCAAAGTGAAACTGCAGTTAGAGTTGAGTTCTGGGGAGATGAAGTTGAAAAAATCTCTGAAATAAACCCTTTAACAGGTAAAGCTATAAGTACAAGGCAACATATTATGATATTTCCTAATTCTCACTATGCTACAACTGCAGATAAAATGGAAAAAGCAATAGTTACAATTCAAGAAGAACTAAAAGAAAGAGTAAAATATTTTAAAGATAATAACAAGTTGATAGAGGCTCAAAGAATAGAAGAAAGAACAAACTTTGATATTGAAATGATGAGAGAAACTGGCTTTTGTCAAGGTATAGAAAATTATTCAAGACATATAAGTGGTAGAGAGCCTGGAAGTGCCCCATATACTTTGTTCGATTATTTTCCAAAAGACTTTTTGTTACTAATAGACGAATCACATGCTACAATTCCTCAAGTAAGAGCAATGTATAATGGAGACAGAGCTAGAAAAGAATCTTTAGTAAACTATGGTTTTAGACTTCCATCAGCATTTGACAATAGGCCTTTAAAATTTGAAGAATTTGAGCAAAGGCTAAATCAAGTTATATTTGTTAGTGCTACACCAGCAGAATATGAAAAAGAGCATTCAAAAGAAAATGTTGTTGAACAAATTATTAGACCAACAGGCCTACTCGACCCTAAAATAGATGTTAAGCCTGTATCAAATCAAATAGATGATTTAATAGAACAAATTCATGAAAGAGTTGAAAAACATGAAAGAGTACTAGTAACAACATTAACTAAAAAGATGGCTGAAGATTTAACCGCTTATTTATCAAGTTTAGATATAAAAGTAAAATATATGCATTCAGACATTAAAGCACTAGAAAGAATGGAAATTATACGTGACCTAAGACTTGGCGAATTTGATGTTTTAGTTGGAATTAACCTTTTAAGAGAAGGTCTAGATATTCCTGAGGTTTCATTAGTAGCGATATTAGATGCAGATAAGGAAGGCTTTTTACGTTCAGAGCGTTCATTGATTCAAACTATTGGACGTGCTGCTAGAAATACAGATGGAAAAGTTATAATGTATGCAGACGAGTTAACTGATAGTATGGAAAAAGCGATTAGTGAAACTAACAGAAGAAGAAAAATACAAATGCAATATAATGAAGAACATGGAATTACACCTCAAACAATACAAAAATCTATCAGAGATACTATTAAAGCAAGTTATGTGGCTGATATACAAGAAGAATACAAACTAGACAAAGAAGCAAATATTGAAGATATAATTAACAAACTTACAGATGAAATGCTTAAATATGCTGCTGAAATGGAATTTGAAAAAGCAGCTGAAATTAGAGACAAAATAAGAGAACTTGAAAAAATGTTATGAGAAAAAGCAGTAGAATTTCCTACTGCTTTTAAGTTTATTCTACACTTTTTAAACTTTCTATCATGTCTATTTTTTTCAATACAAAATGTATTATAAAATTAACTATTATTGAAAATACCAATGTTATACCTGCTGAATACACATAACTTATTGGTAATATATTTTTCATAAATCTCAATGAATCTATTTCAATACTTGATATAATTCCACTTGTTAAAAATGTTCCTAATACTAATCCAATTACAATAGCAATTATTGTAAATATTATATTTTCTTTGTTTATATAGTTATCTACTTCTTTATCATAAAAGCCTAATACTTTTAATGTTGCAATTTCTCTTTGTCTTTCTGCAATATTTATATTTGCTAAATTGTATAATACTACAAACGCAAGTAATGCTGATGCAACTATTAAAATTATAACAACATAATTCATAGTATTAAGCATATCACTTACTGATTTCATTAAGCTACTTATTACAGATACAGATGCAACACCTTCTATATTTAATATTTCCTGTGATATATTATTTTGAACATCCTCACTCAAATTTTCATTTGTATTTGCAAAAATCATATTTGTTTTATATTGTTTTATATTATTTTCATAAAATGTCTTTGACATAAATACATAATGTCCAACATAATTTTTCATTATGTCTTTTACTTTAAAATTATAGCTTATGTCATCTCCATCTATAAAAGTAATTTCATCACCAATGCTTGCACCTATCATATCTGCAATTTTATCAGATATAATAATTCCATCATCATCTAAGCTTACCTTTTCTCCCGTTTCAGGATTTGTTAAATTAAAGGCATTATTTAGGTCTTCAGTATTTTTCGGTACAAATACAGTAACATTATAATTCTTTTCTCCTAGTTTTGCTGTAGTTGCACATATTTCAGTATAATTTTTTATATTTTCATTGTTTGAAAAATATTCATTAAGTTCCCCTAATCCTTTTGTATTTGTTAAAGATATTGATAAATCATAACTAAATATTTTTCTAAATTGTACTGATGGAATGTCAATTACTGAATCCCTTATTCCAAATCCTGTTAACATAAGTGCTGTGCATCCTGCAATACCTATTATTGTCATAATAGCTCTCTTTTTATACCTAAATATGTTTCTTGCAGTTACCTTTTGAGAAAAATTAAATCTTTTCCATATAAATTTTATTCGCTCTAGTAGTATTCTTTTTCCTTTTTTAGGTGGCTTTGGTCTCATCAAAACAGCTGGCATTTGTTTTAATTCATTTGTTGCAACTATTATTGTAGCTCCACCTATACATATAAACGCAATTATTATTCCAATCAATCCAATTTCTACTCTATATATGCAATAAAATTCAGGCAAATTATATATCATAGAATATAACATCCAAACAATGTTGGGTAATAAATATAATCCAACTGTCATTCCTAGAACTCCACCAATTATACAAGCAAATAATGAGTAAATTATATATTTTGAAATTATTTGCATATTGGTATAGCCCATTGCTTTTAATGTACCTATTTCTATTCTTTCCTCTTCAATCATTCTGGTCATAGAAGTTAAACTTATTAAAACTGCAACTAAGTAAAAGATTACTGGGAACATTTTAGAAATGTTCGACATTGTTTTTATTGCATCAAATATGTTGTTATATCCTGTATTATCAAGTCTATCTTGAACATACCACTTACCTTTTTCTATTTTCTTAACATCTGCTTTTGCATCATTTAGTTTATCTTGAGCCTCTTGTATTTTAGTATTTGCTTCTTTTTTAGATTTTTCAAATTCTTTTTTATTTTTTGCTAATTCTGATTTTGCATTTTGTATTTTAGTTTTACTCGAATTTATTTCTTTTTGTGAAGCCTCAAATTTCGCATTAGCAGTCTTTTTATTATTCTCTAATTCTGTTTTTTGTTTTTGTAGTTCTGTTGTAGCTACTTCTATTTCTGCTAATCCGCTTCTTAATCTGCTCTTGTACTTCCTGTGGCAAATACTCCATCTGTTCTTTTTGACTATTAAGCTCTTTTTCTTTTTGCAATAAAGCTTCTTCTGCTTGTTTTAATTTCTCTTCCGCTTCTTTAAAAGTCTTCTCTGTTTCCTGTTTCTTTTTAGCTAATTCCGCTTCTCCATTTTTTATACTATTTTCAGATGACGCAATTTGGTTCTCAGCATTTTTTATTTTCTTTTCAGCATCATTTAATTCCTTTTGTACTTCTGCTTTTTTATCATCAAGTTCTTTTTGCGCATCATTTATCTTTTCATTTGCTTCGTCAACTAAAGAATTATATCTTGCATCTTCTCTTTCTTGTTTTATGCCTTCTATTTTATCAATTACAGGATTAACTAATTCTAAGTAACCATCACTATTAGTCACTTGTTCTTTTGCTCCAGCAACAGTAACATACATTCCTGTATAATAGTCTAGGTTTATTACATTATCTTTAGTATAAATATAGAAATTAACTGTTCCATTACCTATTGATGTATTCCCTCTTTCACTAGATATATACATAGGTGAATCTACTATTCCAACTATCTCAAATTCTTTTTTAGTAAATATGTCATTATCGTCAGAATCTTTATCATTATTTTCTAATACTATTTTTTTACCTATATATTTTTCTGCTCCTGTACCTGTACGAACAATAGCATTATCTAATAAACACTCATTATCATTTTCTATTTGCCTTCCTGCTATCACTACAGGAGTATTAACATTTTCATTGTACTCAATTACTTTACAAACACTTTCTTTATCATCTATTTTTACCATAGAATCTTTAGTTTGTATTCCATAAGCATTTTCAACACCATCTATATTTTTAATAGCTTGTATATCATCATCAGTGATTCCTAGTGTTGATATTATGTTTATATCATAAAAATTACTTTTATCTGCATACTTATCTAAACTATCTAGCATATCTGGACTTGTTGCAACTAAACCTGCAAAAAATCCTACTCCTAAAAATGCCATAACAAGCATTGATATAAATCTTCTTTTATTTTTACTTATCTCTCTAAAATTATTTTTCAATAAAGATTTTTTCATTTTCTTCCTTACCATTCTATATTATCTATTGAAATTGGATTAGCATTTGTTTCAACACTTTCTGCTTTTCCATTTTTAAAACGTATAACCTTATCTGCCATAGGTGTAATTGCAGCATTATGAGTTATAATTATTACAGTCATATTTTCGCTTCTTGCCATTTCTTGTAATAACTTTAATATGCTTTTTCCTGTTTTGTAATCTAATGCACCTGTTGGTTCATCACATAATAATAATTTTGGATTTTTAGCAATTGCTCTTGCTATTGCAACTCTTTGTTGTTCACCACCTGATAATTGAGATGGGAAGTTATCTTTTCTATCTGTTAAGCCTACTTTTTCTAATATGGTATCTACATTTAATGCATCTGCACACATTTGTGTTGCAAGTTCTACATTCTCTTTAGCTGTTAAGTTTTGAACTAAATTATAGAATTGGAATACAAATCCTATATCATTTCTTCTATACTCTATTAGCTTTTTATTATTTAATTTTGATATTTCTTTATCATTTACAAATATTTGACCAGATGTAGCTTTATCCATTCCTCCAAGTATATTTAGAGTAGTAGTTTTACCTGCTCCACTAGGTCCTACTATAACAACAAGCTCTCCTTTATCAATACTAAAGTTAGTATTGTCTAATGCTTTTATAGTTACTTCTCCCATTTTGTATTCTTTAACAACATTCTTAAATTCAATATATGACATACAAAACTTTCTCCTTCTCTTAAACTAGTTATATATTTTATCATATAATATTCTAATCATAAATAACTTTCACAATCTTTTCACAAAAATGTGCCATTGGGGACGGAGAATTTTGGCACGTTTTGTTGAGATCAAACTAAAACTAATTTGTTTTAAAATGAAACGTGCCAAAATTCTCCGTCCCCAATGGCACATTTTTATTTACAATTATAATTTCTCCTTATTCTTTCCCTTCCAATCTCTAGTTCTTCTGAAATTTTTCTAAAAGACATTTTGTATTTATCTCTTAAAATACAAATCAGTTCTGTCAGTTTTCCTTTTTCTTTTTGCAAGTCTTTAAGTTTCAACTTATTACACATTAAAAATCTTTCTATCACTTGTTTAATTAAAGCTTCTGTATCTTCTTCAATATCTAAAAATGTAAATTCTTGGCTTACTTGACCATTCATTTTTCTATAATTCGAATATGGATATTCTTCTGGTTTAACACAAATTCCTGCTTTTACTGGATTATTGTATATATACTGTATGCAATTATATAATTGTTTTTCACTATATATTCCTTCTGATTTATATCTATCTCTAAACACATAACCAATTCTATTGTATTTTTTATTATAATATTTGCCATATTTAGTATTTAAGCACTGCATATATTTACCTAATTCCTGTATATTATTAGTTTTAATTAATATATGAGCATGGTTATTCATTATACAATATGCTATTATCTGTACATCTAACTTTTCCTTTAATCTATACATATTTTTTATATAGTACTTAATATCTTCTGTTTTGTCAAATATATATTCTTTGTTTATTCCTTGAGTTATTACATGGAAGAAAATAGTTTGAGAAAAATTTCTTGGATACCTTGGCATAAAGTTGCCTCCTTTGAATAAAAAAATAATATGAAATAATTATTGTAAATTATATCATATCATTTTTTTAATTTATGTCGAAATTTGTAAGCTACATTAATTTTTTTATGTCGAATCTCTATAATTTCAATCTTATTATTCAAAACGTGCCAAAATTCTCCGTCCCCAATGGCACATTAAGTTGACAACTTTTCTCTTACATATTCATATATCATTATGCTTGCTGCTACTGAAGCATTTAGGCTTTCTGTTTTTCCTAGCATTGGTATTTTAACTCTTTGGTCTGCTAAGTCTTGTATCTCTTTTGATACTCCTTTTGCTTCATTTCCAATTATTATTACTTTTTTATTATATTTTATATCATATACACTTTTATCTGTGTCTAATGATGTTGCTACTACCTCAAATTTATGCTTTTTTATCATTTGCAATGTTTTAGCCAAATTATCAGTTGTTATTATATTCATTCTAAATATAGCTCCCATTGTTGAGCGCACAACCTTTGGATTATATGGATCTGCACTGTCTGCTGATAGTATTATTTGTTTTAAGTTTGCACTGTCTGCTGTTCTTAATATTGTTCCTAAGTTACCTGGATCTTGTATTCCATCTAATGCAAGTATAATGTCTTCTTTATAATCTATTTTGTCTATGCTATCTCCTTTTTCAACTACTGCAAGAATTCCTTGTGGGTTTACAACATCTGTTATAGAAAGGAATAGCTTTTTAGTTACATATATACAATTATATTTTGCAATTTCATATAGAAGTGATTGCTCAAAACTTTCAGTATATTCGCAATCTTCACATACAACAATAGTTTTTATATTTACCACTTCTTCAATTGCTTCTCTTACTAATTTTATTCCTTCAACTATATATTCGTTTGTTTCATCTCTAAACTTTTTGTCTTTTAACTTTTTGATATATTTAATTTGTTCATTATCTTTACTTGAAATTACTTGCATAACTTTTCCTTTCTAAATTTCAATTACAGTATTCAAAAATTCTTTAGCTTTTTCTATGATGTTTTCATTTTCTTTAATTCGTAGTGTGACATAAGGTTCTACTGCATTAGAGAACTTAACTAGCATAGGGTATTTTGTAATTAAAGTGTTTACCATTTCTGGTTTAATTTTTTCTTTTACAAAATAGAATACAATTCCGTTTTCTCTTTGAGCTATTTTTAAGATGTTTGCTTTTCTTGCAAGTTGTTTTATTCTTGCAATATCTATTAAGTTTTCCAATTCTTTTGGAAGTCTACCATATCTGTCAATAACCTCGTCAATAACATTTTGAAGTTCTTCTTCTGTTCTACATAAAGCAATATTTTGGTATATTTCAATTTTTTGACTACTATTTTCAATAAAGTTATCTGGTATATAGCTAGAAACAGCTAAGTCGATTTGTACATCTTGTTCTTCTACTACTTCTATTCCTTGCATTTCCTTTATAACTTCATCTAACAATTTGCAATATGTATCATATCCAACTTGTTCCATGTGTCCATGTTGCATTTCTCCAAGCATACTTCCAGCTCCACGAATTTCCAAATCTCTCATTGCTATTTTAAATCCTGAGCCAAATTCAGTAAATTCTTTAATAGCTTTTAAACGTTTATCTGCAACTTCTGATAATAGTTTATCTCTTTTATATGTTATATATGCATATGCTTGTTTGTCACTTCTACCAACTCTACCTCTAATTTGATAAAGCTGTGCTAAACCTAATCTATCTGCATTTTCTACTATTATAGTGTTAGCATTTGGTATGTCTATTCCAGATTCTAATATTGTGGTACATACTAGTACATTTATCTCGTGATTTATAAAGCTTTCCATTATTTCTTCTAGTTCTCTACCACTCATTTTTCCATGAGCAAATCCTACTTTAGCTTCTGGAACTAACATTGATATTTCATTTGCTTTTTTCTCAATGCCTTCTACTTGGTTAAATAGGTAAAATACCTGTCCGTCTCTTTCAATTTCTTTAGTTATTGCTTCTATTATTACCTCTTGATCATATTCAAGAACATAGGTTTGTACTGGTTTTCTGTTATGAGGTGGTTCATATATAACTGACATATCTCTAACGCCAACTATTGACATGTGTAGTGTTCTTGGTATTGGTGTTGCTGTCATTGTTAAAACATCTATATTTGTTCTTAATTTCTTTATTTTTTCTTTATCTTTAACTCCGAAACGATGTTCTTCATCTATTATTAAAAGCCCTAAATCCTTGAAATTAACATCTTCACTTAGTAGTCTATGTGTTCCAACAACTACATCAACTTCACCTAATTTAAGTTTCTTTATAATTTCATCTTGCTCTTTTTTAGTTTTAAATCTATTTAATAACTCAACATTTATAGCAAATTCTTGCATTCTAGTTTTAAATTCTTCATATTGTTGATTTGCAAGTATTGTAGTTGGCACTAAATATGCAACTTGTTTTTGGTCCATAACAGCTTTAAATGCTGCTCTTATTGCAACTTCTGTTTTACCATATCCTACATCTCCACATAAAAGTCTATCCATTGGTTGTGGTTTTTCCATATCCTTTTTTACATCTTGTATACATCTTAATTGATCATCTGTTTCTGTATATGGAAAACTATCTTCAAATTGTTTTTGCCAAGGAGTATCTGGCGAAAAACTAAATCCTTTTATTTTTTGACGTTTTGCATATAGCTCTATTAAATCTTTTGCAACCGCTTCTAGGTTTTTCTTTACTTTGCTAGTTGTTGCACTCCATTCTTTTCCACCCAGCTTATTTAGTCTAGGAGATGAATTATCTCCTCCACCTATATACTTTCTAACACTGTCTAAGCTATTTGTAGGAACATATAGAATGTCATCATTTCTATATTTAATTTTAATATAGTCTTTTGTTACACCATCTGCTGTAATTGTATTTACCCCTATAAATTGTCCTATACCATGTGTTTGGTGTACTACTATATCACCTGGTTTTAAATCTGCAAATACAATTTTTTCACTATCTTTAAATGTACTAGATAATTTCTTTTTTCTTTTTACAGGTTCTTCAAAATTATTTTGCAAGCTAATTACTATTAAATTTAAATCATAATTTTCAAATCCAGAAGAAAAACCTCCAATTGTTACTATAATTTCACCTGGTTTAACATTTTCCGCTTCTTGTTCGTATTTATAATTTATTTGATTTTCTTTTAAAATATCACATAGTTTTTTAGCACTTATTTCATTACCAGCAAGTAATACTACTTTCTTTTTATTTTTTTGATATGTTACAAGATCTGCAAGTAATAAATCTAGTTGTAGGTTATAGAAGTTGATTTCTCTAGTTTCAAAATAGTATTTTTGAATGTTTTTAATTGAGTCATTTTGTTCTAAATATATTATTTGTTTTTCTTCAAAGTTATATTCAAATTTACTAATGTTTTCAATTGCTTCTGGCACAAATTTTTCTTTTTCAACTAATGATGCAATTAGTTTGTTGTTGTCTTCTACTATGTTTGTTTTTCTTTGATTTATTTTAGACTTTTCATCTAATAAAAGTAAATATTCATCTGACATATAGTCTAAAAATGAAGCTTGATTTTCATAAAATTCATTAAAATATTTATTGATTTTAGAAATATAATCTCCATTTTTTATAAGTTCTATGTCTTCTATTTCTTCAGAATATTTTTCTTGTATATTTTTTACCGCTTCTGATAAATCTTGTACTATCAATTCATGTGCTGGGAATATAGTTATTTCTTTTAGCATTTCTGTTGATCTTTGTGAAGATATTTGAAAAAACCTAATTGAATCAACTTCATCTCCCCAGAATTCAATTCTAACACCAATTTTTTCTGATAATCCTACATCTACTATTCCACCACGAATACTAAATTGTCCTTTGTTTTCAATTAGGTCACTTCTTTCATAACCAAGTCCAACTAGTTTTTCTTTAATTCCATCTAATAAATATGTTTTTCCAACTTTAAAATCTATAACATTTTGATACAAAGTGTCTTTAGCAATCATTTTTTGCATAACTGCTTCTATTGTTGTAACTATTATTATTGGTTCTTTTTGCTGTTTAGCTAAATACATTTTGTTTAATACGTCAATTCTTTTATATTCAATTTCTTTACTTTGTGCAACATAGTCATAGCTTGTAATCTCTTTTTTAGGGAAGAAATATGTTTGTTTTATAAGTTTCTTTAAGTCTTGATATAACTTACGTGCCTGTATCTCATTATATGTTACTAACACCATTGGTCTTTTAGTTTCATTAAAAATTCCTGTAAGTATATGTAGTTTTTCAACGTCAACTAAGCCCGATATAGCTATCGGGCCTGTTTTACTAATTTGTTTTGTGAGTTCTTGGAACTTTTTATTTTCTTCCAATGTTTTAATTAAAAAGTTCATTTTGAATTATCCTTCTACAAAGTATTGCCTATACCAAATCAAAAAGCAATATATTGTATAAACCTTTCTATGTGTCATTGCTTTTCCTTCATAATAGTCATTTAAAAGTTTAACTATTTTATCTGTATCAAAGAATTTTGCCGCATATTCACTTTCAAAAGTTTCTTTTACTTTATTATACCATTTTTCTTCTTTTAGCCAATATTTGAATGGAACCATAAATCCTTTTTTCTCTCTTTGTGCCCATTCTTTTGGAACTATTTTAGCTGCTGCTTTTCTTAGTGCATATTTTGTTGTGTCTTTTCCAACTATTTTATATTCTCTTGGTAATTTAGAAGCGGTATCAAATACAACTCTATCTAATATAGGAACTCTTAATTCAAGTGATGCTGACATAGTCATTTTATCTGCTTTTAATAAAATATCATTTGGTAACCATAAATGCATGTCTAAATATTGCATTTTGATTAAGTCATTTTGATCTTTTACTTTTGCAAATATTGGAGCTGTAACATCTTTAAAGCTAATATTAGTTTTGTATTCTGGTTTTAACACATCATTTGCTTGCTCATCATCAAATATAAATGCTTGACCAATGTAATTGTCTTCAATTGGTGTTCCTTCTGAAATTAAGAAGTTCTTTCCTTTTATGTTTGGTAGTTTCTCAGCAAACTTTTTCATTTTTGCTCTAAATGAAAGTGGTAGTTTTTCATAAGCATTATAGAATTTTGTTCTATGATATGTTTGATATCCACCAAATAATTCGTCTGCTCCTTCACCAGATAAAACAACTTTTACATCTTTTGCAGCTAATCTTGATAAATGATATAAAGGGACTGCTGAAAGATTTGCATGTGGTTCATCTGAATAGTATTGTACATCTTCTAATGAATCAAAAAATTCTTCATCAGATATAATTTTGCTTGTATTTTTTATCTCTAAAATTTTTGATAAATCTTTAGCATAAACTGTTTCATCAAAATTATCATAATTAAATCCTACTGTATATGTTTTATCTGGCTTTGCATAAGATACAACATAACTTGAATCTACACCAGATGATAAAAATGAGCCAACCTCAACATCTGCTATTCTATGATAATCTATTGAGCTTGTTATTGTTTCATGTATACTATTTACGGTTTCCTCAAAATTCTTCTTTTCTTCTATAAAGTTAAATGTATTGTATTCTGTTACCTCTAATTTACCATCTTTATAAGTAAATTGATGACCTGGCTTTAACCTATATACTCCTTTAAAAAATGTTTCATCTAATGCAGAGTATTGAAAAGTTAAGTAGGTTTTTAAAGCCTCTTCATTTAATTCCTTTTTAAATTTTGGATGTGGTAAAAAGCTCTTTATTTCTGAGCCAAATATAAACATACCATCTCTGTTGTAATAATAAAATGGTTTAATTCCAAAATGGTCTCTTGCACCAAAAAGAACTTTGTTTTTAATATCCCATATTACAAAAGCAAACATTCCTCTAAGTTTTTTAGTAATTTCTTGTCCATATTCTTCATATCCATGGAGAATAGTCTCTGTATCAGAGTTATTGGCAAAAACATGTCCTTTTGCCATTAACTCTTCTTTTAATTCTTGATAGTTATATATTTCTCCATTGAATAAAATAACCATTGAGCTATCTTCATTAAACATTGGTTGATGCCCATTACTTAAGTCTATTATACTTAATCTTCTAAATGCTAGAGAGATTTTATCATCTTCATAAAAGCCTTCATCATCTGGTCCTCTATGTTTTATAGTATCTGACATACTTTTTATTATTTTTCTATCTTTTTCTCCATCTTCAACATATCCTACAAATCCACACATATTTTATCTCCTCTTTTCCTTTTTGTAGTATACACAAAAATGCCGTTATTTGCAAGATATATTTGAGAATTTTTGCAATAATAAGAGCCTAACAAAATTGTAGTTAGGCTCTTATTATCTAATTTTTATACATCTTTTTTATCTTTTCTATGGTACTATTATTTATTTTATACTTCTTTATAATATCTTCTTCTCTTGAACCATTTAAAATTTCATATAAACAGTTAATATACTCTTTTAAGTTAAGGTGATTTAACTCTTTAATATTAAGTATTTCTTTTTTTATTTTTTCAGTGTTTATTACATTGGGTTGTTTTTCTTCTTTTAACTTTGTATATTCTTTTATATAAAGTGATTGTCCAAAAACAGTTTGATATTTTCTAGTTACTACTTTTTTCTCTTGTTTTCTTATATTTATTTCCGAGTATTCTTCCGTTATTTTTCCTATTGGTGAATTTATATATTTGCAATCCTTATTTTGTTCAACTTTATTATATAATGTTGGATCTAATAAATATTGAGGTAGTTTTCGCAAAAAATTGCAATCTTGTACTGCTAACCATTGAATTGGAATTATTTCTTCCCCATATAGCATTCCTAATAAAGCCCCAGTCATAGATGCTATTGTGTCAGTATCTGCTCCTTTTAAGTTTGCCGCCTCTATAATAGCTTTCTGTGGATCTGTTGCATATTTAGAAGCTAAATATATTGCTGCAACGGTTGTAATATCTCCTGCTCCCCCTATTTTTTTATCAAAAACACCTAATTTTTCTAGACTATTTGAAGTCACATCTAGAACTCCTCTTTTTAAGTTTTCTCTTATTTGTTTTAGTTCATTTATTATTATGTCTACATTTTCTTTCCATACAATATCAAATTCATTTTTATGAATCTTTTCAAATTGTTTTTTCCATTCCTCTACTCTTTCAATATTTGGAAATGTAGTCCATATTTCTTTATCCTCAATTAATTTTTCTACTAATTCTCCATATTTTAAGACATCCTGTTTTTGACTAAATATTTCTAGTGCATACGCATAGCAAGTAGCTCCTATCAACGCTCTTGGATGTCCATGTGTATACATTCCATTAATAACAACTTTTCCAATTAAATTCTTTATATTGTGTTGCTCATAAACAACATGTGGAAGAATTCTCATGGCTACTCCATTACCACCTGCATTAAAATATTCTGTCAATTCTTTATTTGTACCCAACCATGGTTTTTGACCTCTTTTTAAAATTTTTGCAGCTGTTCTTGTAGCTCTTCCTCCTCCTCTTTCATATTCTAACCAAAATGGTAATTCTATATTATAAAAATTATTTGCCCAATCCTTTTGTCGAAGTAGACTTCTAGCTGTTGATATTATAAGTTGAGTGTCGTCACTATATTCACCCTTTTTTATTATTTCTTGATGCTTCCAATATTTTCCGCCTGTATATCTTTTCCAGTCTTGAAACGTTTCATATTTATTATAAGATTTTATAAGATTGTTGCTTCTACTTTCATTTGGCCATCCTAATGCATCTCCTACTGCTGCCAAAATAAAAGCTGCCGAATATCTACTATTTATATTATTTTCCAAGGTTGTAATTCACTCCTTTCGTAATAAATATTTTCTTTAGGTATTTTTCCCTCTCTTATATTAATTCCTAATTTTTTATCAAATAATTCTGGAATTACATATATTGATGGTATTTGTAGATTAAAGGTTTCCAATCTAGTCTTTTCTCTATGTGCTTGTTCTATATTTGGAACTACTATCGCTTCTATTGCCTCAACAGGTATTTGTTCATATATTAACACCTCTGCTTGTAAATCAGTTGGTACATTTGTTGGCATTTTATTTGTTCTATCTAATTTTAAAACCCTGTTGTCAAATAATTCTTTTAGTGCATCTGCTCCTTTTTTTATATATTTCCCATTTTCCTTAGCAGCATTTACTTTACAAAAATATGTATCTTCTTTAGTCATAATATATGGATTTATAAATAAAATAATCCACTCCTTAAACTGTATATCTTTTTCAGATATTTTGTTAAAGTAGTATACATTAGGATATTGTATGGAGCAATTAATATATTTAGTTTTTCCATCATACCTGAAGTTGTCATTTGGATCAAAAATATCTTCAGCTATAAATTCGCTAGCTAGTATCCCTCTTCCTCGCATCAAAATTTGTGGCAAATTTTTTGATTTTGTAAAATGACATAATCTTTTGATGTTTCTTTGCTCTATTATTTCTTTAATATCATTATTCACTATAAGGCAAATACCTCCTTATCATAGTTTTCAGAGTCTATCGGAAACAATTCTGTTAACTTTCCAGACGAATATGACATAACTAGTCCAGTTTTTGCTCTAGTAACTGCTACATATAGTAATTTTATTTCATTTGGCAACATATAGTCTTTTCCATGAATTTCCACTGCATCTTTTGGAGGTAATTCATCCTTGTCTAAAAATGGAAGCATAACAGTATCATATTCTAATCCTTTTGCTGAATGATATGTTCCTACATAAATACTATCCTCATTAATATCCTTACTCATTCCTCCGCCAATTTTTTGACATTTAATATTTTTTTCTTTCAAAGCATTTAAAATTATATGTACCTTTTTGTTATTTCTTACCAGAATAGCCAATCTATTAGTTTTTTCTTTCATTTCCGCATAAAAAACTAAATATCCCAATTCTGAGTTTGCGTTAACAAATTCAACTAACATAGGTCTTGGTCCTTCTGCCCTTACCTCCATTGGTTCTAAAATATCTTCATCATTTTTCCAGTATGGCATATTTGTAATGTCTTTTGCAAAATTCCAAATTTCTTTTGAGTTTCTATAATTATATTTAAATTTATAGATACCACTATTTCCTATTTTTATTCCTGCATCTCGCCATGAATATCTATTACCATAAATTTGTTGAGCTACATCACCAAAGAAAGTTAGGCTTCCATCTTCTGGTATGCTATTTACCAATGATTGTATCATTACTGGTGAAAAATCTTGTCCCTCATCTATTACTATATGTTTATAATATCTTTCATTTTTATCTTTCAATAGTTCATCTCTTACTGCTATAGCAATATCATCCCAATCATACAAAAATCCGGCTCTGTCTCTCAATTCTAGATATTTTTCATACACTTCAAAAAAGTACTTTCTATCTTCTCTTTTTATTCTTGTCTTTCCTCTTCCAATACGTTCTGCATCAATATAGTCTAATAGATTGTTAATCCCCATTTTTTCTATCCAAGTTATCTCTTCTGCAAATATCTCTACTGGTCTCTCTAAAGTTGCTACTCTTATTGGTTGGTACTTTAAATTTATCTCATTTAATGCGACTTCAATTATCATTTTTTTGTTACCTAATATAGAATTACGGGTCATTTTACCTATTGATTTTAAATATCCTCTTGCATATTTATGATAGACACATATGTCTAAATTTTCTGGAATATCTTCCTCTAGCAAAGTAAAATATTTTCCTAGGGATGTAGAGTATGTAGTCAACAGAACCCTTTGATTTTCTTCTTTTACTAAATTTGCTAAGTATTTTGCTCTCAAGATAGCAATAAGTGTTTTGCCACTTCCTGCAACTCCTAATACTACATTATGCTTATTTGGTTCTAGATATAGAACTTTAGTCTGTTCTCCCCTCAATCTTGATAAATCCATATGTTTTTCTCCATTTGCTTCTTATTATTTATGATACTTCAATTATAATTAAACTTATTGTATCATAACTCATCAAAAAAATAAAGTAAAACTGTAAACTTTACACCGTACTTAATATTCAAGACTAGCAGAGTTGAACGATTTCTCTATTTTAAATTAACTAAGAATAAGAGCCTAAAATCTAGGCTCTTATTCTACAACCTCTATTAAAGGTTATTGCATTGAGTTGGATTTTCTCATACGGAGGTACTTTTCTCTCGTAGCACTTCCTCCTCTGATTCCCCGTTCTTTCCAATTGAACTTTAGTACCTCTCGAACGGCTTGCGCCATAGGCTCTGAAATTTCTGGAAGCTTCTCCGTAAGATAGGTATGAACCGTAGTCTTGCTCATTGCAAAAACTCTTGCAAGTTCCCGCACGGTCACTTGGTTTTCAATCATGTACCAAGCTAGGGCTAACGTCTGTTTTTCGATTCTCTCCATAAAATCCTCTCCAAAAATTAACTATAGCCATATTAGGCTACGCACTTTATATTATACTCCTTAATTATGTCAATGTCAAATTCTGGATTTTATTTAAAGAAACTCTCTCATTTTATATATAGTATTGGGCGAAAACTCATGTTCATTCTTGGCGCTACACCTCCAGAAGAACTATAGACGTTACAATAAAGGTAACCTCGATCGGATGCTAATCCGATAATATTACCACCAAATATTTCAGCACCTCCACCACGATAAACACAAGGCCAATATGTTGTATCAGTAAATTTAGTAGAATATTCTGTGGTCCACTCGCACGCATTTCCTGATATATCCCATATATTACAATATTTATCACTACTTATTCCCGTTTTTTCAAGTGTTACCCCACCTTTATTTTGACTTGCATAATTTGGTATACCTGAATATGTTTGTATAAATACTATTGTTGTATCCCATACATAACTATTAACTAAATCACTAGCATATTCTGCTCTATCTCCATACATTAATCTACTTGCTTTTGCTGCCTTTGTTTGATCTATATCGCCTAATACTGATTGATTATATTTTGATTCTATCTGTGCTTCTTTTCCACTTGCTTCAAAACGTGCTATATAATAGCCTCCATTTGCTAATGTTGTTGATATAAATTCTTCTAAATTTCTTGCTGTTGCGTTTTGACCTGTTGAACCTTCTTCATCATTTCCTTCTCTAGATACACTTAACTCTTGATAATACTCACTTATTGTAACTGCTTTAGTACAATTTTCTACTGATGCAACTTGTACTGGTTGTCCTGAAGCTACTGCTCCATTTGTCATTGTAAAATCACTATATCTTCCAAGTGTTATTGTAGTTGAATTTCCAGATTTATTATTTATTGTTCCAACTGGTACCCACACGAATTGATTTCTTGCTGTTCCTGTTTGTGTATCTTCTATTACTATCCCATCTTGTACTGCTGGAATAGTATCTCCACTATAAGTATAAGTTGCTGAACCTGCTTCTGTTCCGTGTGGTAATATTTTAAATCCTTTTGGTATTGTTATCTTATTTCCATATGCATCTTCTGCTTTTGTATTTTTATCTACTACTGTTCCCAGTAATGTTGAGATTTTAGGTCTTGTAGTTGGATTTTCGTCTTCTCCTGTTGTGCCATTTACTTGATTATCTATCCATTGGTTTAATTCATTTATTGCTTCTAAATCATTTTGTTCTGCTGCATTCATTTTATTTTGAGAATCTTGTGTTTTTTTAATTATCCCACTATCTCCAAATAGTGCATTAATGCTTACTCCTGCTAATATTAAAAGTACTACTATTGTCATCGTTGTTCGTTATGATAAATTTTTATTTTTAAAAATTTATGCAGTCTCTAATGTCATAAACATTATCATCCTGCTTATTATCTTCATTTAATATACTGAATTTATAGTATATTTTTACTTCTTTGTTTTCAGATACTGTGATTTTATCAACTAATGATACTACCATTTCTCTTGTTATTTTTCTTGCTTTAATAAAGTTAGTTACTTCTTTCTTTAAATCAACCTCGTGTGATGTTTCTTCTTTTTGTTTTAACAAATTTTTTATCATCTCTTCTAATTCTTTTTTTCTATCTAATGTTGAAATATACATTCTCTCAAAGTCATCAACATTAATGATTCCTGATAGTTTGTCCTCATATAGTTGGTCGATTTTCTTATTCATAATTTCTATTTTACTTTGATTTGCTTGAATTTGATTTTGAATTAAATTCTTTTTGTAGGCATTAGTATCTTTTACTTTTTCTGCTAATTTGAATAGTTCATCTTCTTTTAAATATTCTTTAAGTCGTTCTTTTATTGTTTTAATAACTGCATTTGTTAGTTTTTCACAGTTATTTGAATGTGGGGTACATAGTTTAAGTCGTGTCATAGAGGCATAAGTATTGCACCTTAAATATTGTATTGAATTACCACTTTTTTGTTTTAGTGTTAGTACACTTAATTTTTTTCCACATTCTGCACACTCTAATAAACCCTTTAAAAGAAAATCGTGTTTTTTTACTCTTGTCCTTTTTCTGCTCTCTATCATTCTTTGAACTATATCAAATGTTTCTTGGTCTACTAGTGGCTCATGCATTCCTTTGACCTCAATTTGTTCTTCAGTTGGAATTTGAATAATTCTCTTACTTTTATAACTTACTTTTTTAGATTTTCCATTTATTACATTTCCTAAATAAGTTCTATCTTTTGCAATTCTAACAACTGTTGTTCTATTCCACTTTCTTTTTACTTCATTATATCTTCTAGTGTGAGCATTTCCTACTGACTCTGATGGTACAGGAACATTATTATCATTAAGCCATTGAGCAACATCTGTTGGAAGTGTTCCTATTTTTAACATTTCATATATTTTTTGTACTACCCAGCCTGTTTCTTCATTTATTATATAATGATTTTTATCATTAGGATCTTTTCTGTATCCGATACTTTGGGTATGTTGCCATTACTTTTCCCTGCAATGCCTTATTATGTTTTCCATCTCTTGTCTTTTTCGAACAGTCTCTTAAAAACCATTCATTAAAAAAAGCCCTAATTTTTATATCATCATGGAAATTAGCTGATGTTTTTGAATCCAAATTCTCATTTACTGCAACAAATCTTACTCCTTTTAATTGAAAAAACTCTTCTATATAATCATCAATTCCTGATGCCACCCTTCCAAATCTAGATAAATCTTTAACTACAACCATATTTATATGACCTTCATCAACATCATTTATCATCTCTTGAAACCCAGGTCTGTCATAAAAAGCTCCACTTTCTCCATCATCCACATATGTTTTATATATTGTTAAATGATTTTCTTTGCAAAAGTTATTTAAAAGGATCTTTTGGTTTGTTATACTTCCACTTTCACCATATTTTTTTAAATCTTCTATTCTTTCGTTGGATAGTCTTACTAATATTCCTACAACATATTTTTCAGGATTACTTATCGTTATCATTTTTCCTCCTTCCAGCTGATAACGGTAGTTTCCTATCCTCGATTGCTCATATTATAACTCTTATTTGCTTTTTTTCAAGTCATAATTACTATTTATTACATCTTTTATATAAGATTTAAATATATCTTTTAAAACCACTTTTATATCTGGTTTTTCTTTATTAAATACCTCTATTATTTTAAATTCTTGCTTCATAAGAGCCTCCTCGTACAATTGTGATAGAAACTATCTCAACTTTTAATAACCTTTCCAATTAATTCGTTTAGGCACATCACTGCCTACAACAATTCCTTTTTTTAATACATAACTCTGCGACTTTGAATTATATTTATAGATTGATGGATTCCAATCTCTAAAAGCTCTATTACTTATTGGCTTTTTTCCACCAGACAATTCTCTACTTGCCTGTTCGTGAGCTTGTTTTAATATTGCATAGTCCACATCTACACTCTTATTCCTTCTTATAGTGGTTATATATTGTTTTGTATATTCAACATTCTTTTTCCTATTTATTTGTTTCCTTATTTCTTTTTCCTGTAAGTACCTTTCATCTTTTTGTAGAACTTGAGTAACTGCACTTTTTGATATTCCAAGTTTTTTAGAAATATCAATTGCTCTTAATTTTTCTATGAAATACATTTCTATAATTATATCTTTATTTTCGTTCATACACTCTAAAATTTCCTTACTTAACTTTTTACTAACAACTTTTGAATATGAAGAAACTAATAGAGCTAAATATAACTCTACTTAATTTCTAAATCTTTCATAGCTTTTTTGAATTCTTTTTTACTCATTTTACTTAAAGGTTTTACTTTTTTATATCTCCTCTTCTTTTTATGTATTAAGTATTTTATTATTGTAAAGGAGATAATCAGCAAGATAATTAAAATTACATACCACATTACTTTTTCCCCTTTACAATAATATTTGCCAGTCTTTTAACTTCTGCTGTTCCAAATTTTGAATATAACATTTTTATTTCCTTTTGTAATTCTTTTGCATTTACTTCGGTAGCACTATGTTGTAATGTGTGAACAGCCAGTTGTGCATAGGCAATTGCTGAATCGATATCCATAAGTTCTTGCATTTTTGACTCCATATTGGTCACCTCCTTTTTTTATCTACCCATATGAAGTCAAAAATTTTTGTCGATGTTGCAAATTTTGAAAAATTTTTTTATTTTTTTCGATTTTTTGAAAGTTCTTTAAATATAACAATCATAATTTCTTGGTATAGATCCTCATCAAATTTAAAATTTATTTTTGATCTACTTAATATTAAAGGCTTGTATTCTTCTATTATCTTTAGAATTTCTTTATCTGATAAACTAAAATCATTAAACATCTCTTTTCCCTCCTATAAGATATTTCATTATTTTGTCTAGTGCTGTTGCCTTAATCCTCCATATAGTAGTTCTTTCTAAATTCATTTCCATTGCAATCACATTAATACTTTTATTTTCTTTATACAAAGAAAAAAGCACCATCTTCTCTCTCAAAGATAATGCTTTTATTGCATAATACAATTTACTATCTGAAATAACCTTTTCAAATTCAACAGCAGATTTAATCTCATCCTCACATTTATTAATAATTATATCAAGCACAGATTCTCCTTCGACTTCTTCTACTTCTTCCATACTCACACATTGATTATTAATATAACAATAGTTATCCTTTATATATCTCTTTCTTGCATTTACAACAATGCTTTTCAAATATGCTGTTTCTTCTTTAGATAATCCTTCTACTAAATAATTCTTCCTTTCCATAAACATTCTCCAATCATTAAAATTGAACAATGTCCAAAACAAAGGAAGTTATATTCCGTTGTTATACTATTTACTTAATAAAAGTTCTACCCATCCATAATAAAAAATCCTCCTATCACACAATAGTCTGAAATATAGCTTTCAAATATTATCTTATGTTTGTTAACAATATCATAGGTAATACTTCCTTTATTTCGGGCTATTGTCCTATGGGAATATTAGCATTTTTTAGAGAAATAAACCGAATAATTGGTGTGCATTGGATTAAATCGGAAAAAATCGGCATGGAGTTTTCATAATTTTACTGTTTTAGCTGACTTTTTGACATAAATGTTGTTGATTTTATTGAATTTTAGGCGTTTTCGTGATATAATCTAGACAATTAAATTTGGAGGATATCTTATATGGTTAGAGTTATGATCGCTGATGATAATGCAGATTGGATTACATCTTGTTCAACAATTCTTACAAAGGAAAAAGATATCACACTTTGTGGTGTAGCTATGGATGGCGAGGAAGCATATAATTCCTATTTAATAAATCAACCTGATGTATTATTGCTAGACCTAGAAATGCCTAAAATGAGTGGTGCAGAAGTTGCTAATAATTTATCTGCATTGCCAGAAGAAAACGAAAAAAGAAATATTTTAATTGTGTCAGGGAAAGCACAAGAACAAATTAAATTTAGAGAATTTAAAAAAATATATAATTTGATTCCTAAACCTGTTAATTTTGATTTCCTAATACAAGAAATATATGATGTTGCAAACTTCAACAGAAAGCCAATATTAAATATAAACGATATAAAAATGGTGTTTTCAAAATTACATTTAAACCATTTTTCAAAAGGTGGATTATATTTATTAGATGCAATAGCACTATGCTATGATAATGAAAACTTATTAGATAATTTCAAATGCATTTGTCTTATTTTGTCGCACAAATATAATGTATCTGAAAAAAATATTCAATGGAGTATAGAAAGTTCATTGAAAACGATGAGTAAATATGTAAAGAAAGAACACTTGAATTCACTCTTTCCATATCATGATTTGACAAATAGAATTAGTCCAAAGCAATTTATTGAATTGATGTTGGAATACATAAATAGAAATAATTTATAAAAAATAAAAGTACAATACCATTTAGGTATAACTGTACTTTTATTTTAATTTTCTATTCCATTATATTTATTCTATAAAGTGTTTTTAAGTGCTAATCCTAATAGCTGTAACTCTATATTTATTTCATTTATCTCGTTTTGTAGAAAGCCTAATTTTTTTAATTCTTTTTTACTTTTCTTGCATAAATCTTCTATTTTAATTATATTATTTTGTTTTAGTCCTTCGAGTATAGATACTGATATATTTAGCCTATCAATACTTTGCTTTTTGATTTTGTCTTCCATCTAATCAACCTCACTATTATTTTTTTCTATTACTTTTTTAGCATAAGAACAAGTTGCCTCAATTGTTTTATTTAGTCTTTTGGCATTTTCCATAATATTTTCCACAAGTTTTTTAGCAATCCCTTGTCCTTGGTATTTTTCATTTACTTCTGTGTGAGTTATATTCCATATATCTTCTGTTTCCTCAAAATTACATTCTCCTATTTCTGTATTAAAATCATAAGCTATTGCCCTTTTTTCCTGATATCTAAATACTAATCTAATCATAATATTTACTCCGTTCTTTTTTCTCTCGACATAATTATATCATTGAATATCCTTTTTGTCAGCAAAATATTGACATTATTGGCTTTTTTTGATAAATTGTGTATAACAAATTACAAAAGATTTTATTTTTTGGGAAAGGAGGATTTTTTGTATGAATAAAGCAGAATTAATAGAAGCAATGGTTTCTAGAACAGGTCATTCAAAGAAAGCTACAGCAGAATCTTTAAATGCTTTCATTTCTGTTGTTTCTGAAGCACTAAAAGCAAATGATAAAGTTCAATTAGTTGGTTTTGGAACTTTTGATGTAAGAAAAAGAAGTGCTAGAAAAGGAAGAAACCCTCAAACTAAAGAAGAAATAAAAATACCTGCTTCTAAAGCTCCAGCATTCAAAGCTGGTAAAGCTTTAAAAGAGCTAGTTAATAAATAAATCATAAATCTACTTAAATGAAATGGTATATTAGCATTTTTGCTAGTATACCATTTCTTATTTATATGTTCAGTTTATTATTCATCATTTCAAATATACTCACGATTAAAGAATTTGACTCTATTTTTCTTTGTCAGCTAGTTCGAATACAGCTTTTGTGTATTTTAGTAATTCCTTTTTGTTTTCAAATCCACAAGTTTTTGCAAAATAGTCTGCATAACTTGTATCTTCTTTTACTACTCCTGTTTGTATTGCTTTATTTATGTTATAGCTTTCTTTTGAAGATATATCTCCTAATCTTAAATATTCTGTTACAGTTAGATTGTAGATATTATCATTATTTTTTAACTTTTCATAGATTTCGGTTGTTATTATTCCATTATCTATTAACTCATAGCCATTTTTAAATTCTACAATTTTTTTGTCTGGATATTTTGTTACATTTGCAACTCGTTCTATATATTCCGCTTTACCTTCTTTGTTTATTTTTCCTACATTTACAGGTTTGAATATCATTATAATTGCAAATACAAAGGCTATTATCAATATTAGAACACCTATGGTACTTAACTGCTTTTTATTTAGCTTTACTCTCTTTTTAGTTTTAGCTCTTTTTCCTGCCATATAATCGCTCCCTTTATTTTTAAAAGAGAACTAGAAAGTTCTAGTCCTCTCTTTTGTAGTATTTATTTTAGTTCATTTTTTTCTTTTTTGCAACTATT
>CAKPNJ010000013.1 GCA_934168365.1 uncultured Clostridia bacterium
GAATTGGCAGACGCACAGGACTCAAAATCCTGCGAAGTAACATTCGTGTGGGTTCGACCCCCACCACCTGCACCACAAAAAATCTCTAGATTTTTCTAGAGATTTTTTTATTTCACATTATATTCAATGCAGTGTACCTTAATTATTTTACTTGTGTATTCACCTTGTAAAGAGTTTATCTTAAAGTCTTCTTTATTTGTTTCTACTAGTTTGTATTTGCTTAAGTCAACTAATACTTCATCTGATAAGTTCATTCCTAATGGTAATGTCTGGTTTGTATTGTCATAAAATGTAATGTTTGAATAATACAATACTTGCATAGCTTCTTTTAGATTTACTTTGTATAAGTATATTTCATCTTCTGATTTATTCTCATTAACCGCTTCATTTTCACTCAAATGAAATATGTTCAAATTTTTAGTATCTAGTTCTTTGTTAGAAGTTAGATATAGTGAAATATTTTGAAATGTTATTATTTTACAAAATGCTTCTTTTAGTAGATTTAAGTAATTTCTTAGAGTATCTATATATAGGTCTAAGTCTGTTTGCTTATTTATGTTTAGTACTTTATATTTATCTTTTTCTATTTCTCTGTGCTTTTTATTATCTATAGTCTTTATTTTAGTAATGTCTTCCGAAAGACCTCCAAATATGTCAAAATCCTTTAATTCCACTGTTTCTATATTATCTTCATAACTTGTTTTTAATTTTTGCAATTCTTGCTCTAATAATTTCTTTTGTGTTGCTGTTAGTTTATCACTTTTAGTTTTATTTAGTATTTGCGCTGATATCAATGACTGTTTAACTGCAAATATTGCATCTGTTTCGTTCTTAGATAGCTTTCTTCTTTGAACTTCATCTGCTTTTTTTCCAAAATCTTCAATATCTTCTTCATAATTAAAGCTTTTGCCTATCTTTTCTTTTTCAATGTTTTCATCATCTTCTCCTTCATTCAAGCTAGGTAATTCATCTTTATTGGTGAACTTCCAAAATTCAAAAATGCTTTTTTTATGAAGTTCTATTTCATTTAAATAAATATTTGCATTTTTTATTTTTCTTTCTAGATTTACTTGTTTTAGTTCTAGAGCTTTTTCATCTATTTTTAGCGCTTTTACCATTTTCTGTCTTGCTTCTAGTTTAGTACACACCTCTATTAAATCTTCAATTGTGTACTGTTTTGTTTGCGTTTCTACATTCTCCTCTTTGTCTTGTTTTTCTATTTTTTTCTCTGTATTATTTTGCTTATTCTTATTTATTGGTTTTAGTTCTTTTTTTCTTGTTGAAAAATAGTATTTGACTTTTCCTAAAAAGCTTTTCTTGCATTCCAAAAAAGTAGATATTTGACGTTGTTTACTTAGATATTCTTCGTTTTGCTTTTCAACTTCTTCTTTTATTTTTTGTAATTTTGCTTGTGCCTCTTGTATTTTCTTTTCCTCTAAGTTGATTAACATTCTTTTTTGATTTGCTTCAAATTGTATAAAATCTGTTAGGTTTTCATAGCTAATTTCTTTTTCTCCTAATGTAGTTTTTAGCGAAAACTCTAGTGAACCTTCATCATTTATTTTTGTTTTGAAATTAAAATCATCTGGAAATGCTGTTGACAAAATAAATAAAGCTTTGATTAACTTGTACTGTTTTAATGCTTGTTCTTTGCTGTCTAAAGTTATTATATAATCGCTTTTTATCTTTTCATAAACATTAGCTCTTCCTACTATTTTGATACACATTTTTTGTTTTTTATCATATACTTCAAAAATATTAGGCCATTCTTTAGTATAATACCACAAATAATTTTCCAAATCAGTTGTTTGACTTTTTAGCAAATAGTTTCCTGAATATTCTTGATAAGTAATTGGTACAAATATGGTTTCTTTTTTTCTATTTTTTTTGCTTTCTATTTGTTTTTTTAGTAAATAAAATAGTGCTGAATTATTATATTCATTTGTTGGAACTAACATAAAGTATTGATCTGATACATCTGAATAATATATTTGCCATGTATAATTTCCATCATATTTCACTTGATTAGGTATCTGCTCATTTAATTTTTCTTGTTCTTTCTCTACTTTTTTTATGTCTTCTATATTTGTGTCATTAAGTAATTTCAAAAATGTAGCAAACTTTTCGACGTTTTGCTCTGTCTTTGAGTCTAAATAGTTTCCAATTGGACTACTTAATTTATATTTTTCATTTAAATTGGTTAGTCTATCTGTTGGAGTTAAAAGGATTTCAATATTATTTACATCAATATATTTATATACTTTATATGTTGTGTCATTATATGATTTTAAAGGTCTAAAAGAAAATGGAGTAAATTCAGTCAGAAATTTTGGTACTCTTTCTAAATTTAACCCAATGTATTCTAGCTTTTCCTTTAATTTTTCTTTATCTTCTGCAATATTTTTACGCATTTTTTCCTCCCGATCTGTATGCTTCCTTGCAAAAATATTATATAATACTAAAAAATATTTTTCAATATTTATTGTATATTTCATAAAAACGGTATGACTTTTTTGTTTTTTATAGTATAATGTCAGTTATGTAAGGAGTGAATATTTATGAAGATAAATGAAGATTTAAAAAAATATATTGAAGAGAATATTTTTCCAGAGTATGCCAAAAATGATTTAGGACATAATATAAAGCATATTCAATATGTAATAGATAGAAGTTTTAAATTTGCAGATACTGTGCCTAATGTTAATTATGATATAGTGTATACTGTAGCTGCTTATCATGATATTGGTCATCATATAGACCCAAAAAGACATGAAATAGTGTCTGGTGAAATTATGTCTAAAGACGAAAATCTAAAGAGATTTTTTTCAGCTGATGAATTAAAAATTATTAGAGAAGCTATTGAAGACCATAGAGCTTCTGCCGACCATGAACCTAGAAGTATTTATGGAAAAATAGTATCTACTGCTGATAGAAATAATACTGTTGAGGCCTGTTTAAAAAGATCTTATACATATGGAAGAAAGCTTAATCCTGAAGCAACTGATAAGGAATTATTTGATAGAGCATATGAACACCTAAAAATAAAATTTGGTGAAAATGGATATGCTAAATTCTTTTTTAAAGATGATGTTTATGAGAAATTTCTAAAAGATATAAGGGATTTGTTATCTGATAAAGATAATTATATAAAGACACAAAGAGATTATATAAATAAGCTAAAAGAAAATGGAGAATTATAAATACTAGTTAGCCTTTTGAGCTAACTAGTATTCTTTTAAACTAATACTGCTTTATTAACTATTTTTTTGTATTTATCATAAATTTGTACCCATGAATATGCTCTTTCTAAATCTGGTGTTTCTACTCCTTGGTTGCAAATTGATGTATATAAAATTGTTCTTATATTTCCAGATTGCACGTTTCTACAATGTTTTATGCTATCATCTATGAATAAATCTATATCATTTTCTTTTGCAACTTTTAGTTTATCCTTTGCTCCCAAAACTAGCTTATCATATACTATTCCGTTTTTGTCAAGCCATTTTCTTGTATAGTCTTCTATTTCTGTACTACCTTCTGTCTCTTCATATCTAGAAGTAATTATTATTATATTGTTTCCTTCTTCTTTTAGCTTTTCTAATACTTCTGCTACGCAGTCTTTTGGTCTAGCTACTGTTAATACTTTTATAAAATATTTTTTCCAAAATAATTCTATTTGCTCATTTGTCCAATGGGAATATAATGTCTCTATTTGATTATGGTCAGAAATTTTGCCATATTGTTTAGGCTCTCCACTGTTTCCTAGCTCTATGTCAAATTTTTGCGAGTCTGCAAATATTGTTTCAAATGAGTTTGATATTGTATCATCTACATCTATTCCTATGTTCATCTTGTTCCTCCATTCGTAATTTTTATTTTGTAATTTTATCATACTATTTTGTGAATAACAAGCTAGTTTATGTTTTTTTAAATTGTTATATATTTTTTTAATAATTTAATGTATAATATACTAAATTAAGAAAGGGCTAATTTTAATATGACAAGTTTTGTTTTGAAGTGTATAGCAATGATTACAATGCTTATAGACCATACTAGTATTGCATATTTTGGGTATACTACTTTATTTAATGTAATTGGAAGAATTGCTTTTCCTATCTTTGCTTTCCAAATTTCTGAAGGATATATTCATACTAAAAATCTAAAAAAGTATTTTTTGAGATTATTTTGCTTTGCAATAATTTCACAAGTTCCTTTTATGTTATTTAACTCTACGTTTACAAATAATTTTTCTTTTAATATTTTTGGTACTTTATTTGTAGGTTTACTTGCTATTTGGTTATATGATAAAATTGCAAATTGTGATTTTGAACTTACAAAAAATAAGAAATTTGATTTAATAATAAATAAAGTAGTTGGCTTTGTGTCAGTTATATTATTCGGTATAATTTCTGAAGTATGCCATTTTGATTATGGCTTTTGGGGTATTGCAATAATATTTTTGTTTTACTTTTTTAAGAATGATAAGCTTGGTATGTTAATATTTTATATCACTGCTTGTATTATTAAGTATGGTGTTAATATTATTGTTTATGGATATCATTACTTATATGTACTTCTATGTATTGGCACAATTTTACCTATAATATTCATTTTCCTATATAACGGAAAACAAGGCAAAAAGATAAAGTATTTGCTTTATGCTTTCTACCCTGTTCATTTGTTGATTTTGTATTTCATTTTTAAATAAACAGACTTGCATCACAAGTCTGTTTTATTATTTTAATATTCAGATATGTCTTTTATTAAATTGCTCTTTTCTCCAAGAATTATTTTACCATCTTTTCCACTAAGAATTAAAGGTAAAACTATTTTTTGATTATTACCCTCATATTCTATGCCAACCTTTGGAACAACTTCCGCTGTTTCTGCTTTTATAAGTATAGGTTCACTTACATTTTCTGCAATAACCTTGTCTATTACAATTTCTCCAGCTTCTGTAACTTTGTATGTCCAAACTTTAATTTTTGAATCTTTTCCTTTAGGAACTACTACAAATTGATCTTCATCTCCTGAAGTAATTGTAGTAAGTTTACTAAAATCCTCACTACCATTCAAATACTTTTCACTAAAATCTTTTTCTTTTCCATTAGCTATAAATCCTATTGCTAAACATTGTTCTCCCTCAAATGTTACTTTAGTAGCATTTTTTGGAATCAATAAATAAACTCCCACTGCAAGTGCAGCAACAACTATTACTGCTAATATAATTAATAATACTTTTTTCATAGATACTCCTCCTTTTGTTTTTATTATATTATAAGTTTTATTTTTTTTAAAGTACTTATGAAATAATTTTAAATTTTTGTCATAAGTTTTGGATTGGCTAAATATACATTAAATAAAGTTTAGTACAAACATTTCTTAGAGGGGGTTTAAATAATTCATGGATGAGAATTTAAAGTTATATCAAGATATAGCAGAACGTACTGATGGCGACATTTATGTTGGTGTTGTTGGTCCTGTACGTACTCGGAAAATCAACTTTTATTAAAAATTTTATGGATTTACTTGTTATTCCAAATATTGATAATGAGTATAAAAAAGAAAGAGCTAGAGATGAACTTCCACAAAGTGCTGGTGGAAGAACTATTATGACTACTGAGCCTAAGTTTATTCCAAATGAGGCTGTTGAAATTACAATTGGGGATAATTTAAAGTTTAAGACAAGGCTTGTAGATTGTGTTGGTTATTTAGTTAATAATGCTATTGGCTATTTAGAAGACGATATGCCTCGTATGGTAAAAACGCCTTGGTATGAGGAAGAAATACCTTTTGAAGAAGCTGCTGAAATTGGCACTAGAAAGGTAATAGCTGAACACTCTACTATTGGTATTTTAGTAACTACTGATGGAAGTATTACAGATATTCCTAGAGAAGATTACATCAATGCTGAGGAACGCGTTGTAAAGGAATTAAAGGAGCTTAACAAACCTTTTGTTATTGTTTTAAATAGTGATGATCCATTTTCTGATTATACTAAGGCTTTAGCTAAAAAACTAGAGGAAAAATATGGTGTGTCTGTCTTACCTACTGACTGTGCTAGATTAGATATTGAAGATATTGATGACATCTTTAGTAAAATTTTATATGAATTTCCTATTGAAACAATTAATATTGATTTTCCTCGTTGGGTTGACGGTTTACCTGATGATCACTGGTTAAAAGTTGAATTATATGACGAAATTGAAAAGGCTTTTGATAATATTCGTATACTAAAACAAGTAGATAGTAGTATCGGTCAGCTTCAAAATACTAAAGTTATTACTAGAACTTCATTAACTGAAGTTAGACTTGGTGAAGGCAGTGTAAGAGTTTCTATTGAATTGGTTGACGAGTTATTCTATAAAGTTTTAACAGAAATTTCTGGTGTCGAAATTGATAATGAAGGTGCACTATTTAGTACCATGACAGAATTTGCAAGAACTAAAAAACAATATGATAAAATTGCATATGCTTTAGAAGAAGTAAAAGCTACTGGCTATGGAATTGTGACTCCTTCTATTGATGAATTAATTTTAGAAGAACCTGAAATGGTAAAACAAGGTACTCGCTTTGGAGTAAAATTAAAAGCTAAAGCTCCAAGTATACATATGATAAGAGCAGATATTGAAACCGAAGTATCTCCTATTGTTGGTAGTGAAAAACAATCTGAAGATTTGGTAAATTACCTACTTTCTGAATTTGAATCAGATCCTAAGAAAATTTGGGAGTCTAACATTTTTGGTAAAAACTTACATGAACTTGTTAATGAAGGATTACAAAATAAACTGGCTAGAATGCCGGATGATGCTCAAGCTAAACTTCAAGAGACATTAGAGCGTATTGTTAATGAAGGCAGTGGCGGACTAATTTGTATAATTCTTTAAATTAAAAGGTCAGTTTGGGAATAATCCCCAAACTGACTATTTTTGTTCTTTTAATCTTAAATATCCAACCTCTACCCATCTGTTATATGCTAAATTCAAATTAAACAATACCTTAGGCTTAGAACCTGCTCTGTTCTTATCTACAACACATGCATAATATCTTTCATCTGGATCTTTGTACTCTTTTAAAGGATAGTATGTATCACTAACTTCTTCTAAAGAATATTCATAATCTTTAAGTGTTCTATTATCTATTTGTTTTATTAGACAAAGTGTATCCAAAACCTCTTTTACTGTTCTACTTTCTGATAAATCGTTGATTGTTAAGTTTATTGGCAATGTCGGTGTTTCTGTAATCTGCATTGTATATCCTATAAATATATTTAAGTTTTGCGCTAAATTAGATATAATTGTAGCAGTCTTCTTGATTTCTTCGCTTTTTCCTATGTTTTGAGTATCTGTTTTCATTGTATCATAAAACATATACTCTATCTTTTCTTTATAATAGTAATTTGTAATTACTTTTTTTAACTCGTCATTTGTATGGTCTGTAATATTTATAAAATATATACAGTTGTTTAGTTGCTCATTTAACCAGTCTGTTGCTTTAACTGTTTTATTAAATTCAGTTGATATTTTTGAAAGTCTTTTTATAAATTGCTCTCTAGTTTCTTTTTCATTTTGTAAAACAAATCCATTTTCGTCAACATCAGCCTCTTTAGGATTATCTGGTCTAAATTTAAATTCAAGTAGTTCACCTTCTGATTTTACAATGTCTTGTCCATGTAGTTTCTGAATTTCTGGGTTATTTAAAATAGTAGTTATTAAACACAATTTCATCTTTTCTTCAGACATTTCATTTGAAATAATTAACACTTTCTTTTTATGTATAAACGCTATGTTAGCGACTAAATTTATTGTAAATCTACTTTTTCCAGAGTTTGATGGCATAGCAAATGCCATTGTTTCTCCTTTTCTTATTCCTTTAAATACACTACTTAATATAGGAAATGGAAAATCTAAGCCTGATGTCAATTCATTTTGTCCTTTTACTAAGAAATCTGTAACATTTGAATTTAATATTGCTTGTTTAAATTTACCTGTAACAGTAACTTGATTTATTGCTGCTTCAACTTCTTCTACTGACATACTATCATATAAACTATAGTGCCTTATTTCAGCAATTTTATCTTGTGTTTCTTTAATAGGCATACTTTTATATCTTTTTCTTAATATAAAAAGCTTTTTTAATTCTATGTAGACTTTCTCAAAATCATAAGAACCATGTGCATATGTAGATTTTAGCTCTTCTTTTAAGTCCATTATTTCTTTGGTTACTTTTCCAAAGTTAAAATTGTTTTTAGCTTCTTCTGAAGAATATTTTGCACCATCTGTAAACAAAATTCCTTTGTATATATTTATTAAATCCTCATTATCAAACAAGCAATCTTCAAATACAAAGTAATACATACTTATTGACTTAGGATTATTTAATAATAAGCCTATATATGTTCTTTCTAGTTTCTCATCTTGTAATTCTTCTGGGTATGTACTTTCTTCTGAATTATCATCTGAATTTTTCTTTGTTTTTCCAGTTTTTTTCACATTTTCTTTTGTTCCTTCTGCTTCTTTACTTTTAGCTTGTCTTTCATTAAATATCTGTAACTTTTCCATTGCCTCTGCAATTTCATTGTTTGCTAAATCTTGTTTTATTTCTTCAAGTAATCTTCTATCTTCTTCTTTTTTTACATGTATTTGTTCTAGAGATGCTAATAATTGATTTATTCTTTCATTTCCTTCCATGTTTTCTCCACCTTTTAAAAAATATTTACTATTTTTTTATATCACATATTATTGAAAAAAACAAGTATTTAGCAAATTAAAGCCCCCATAGATTGACATTTTCTTGAATATTTTTTCATGTTATGGAAAATAATAAATGTAGAATTTTTATGTTTTGGAGTTATTATGAGTTTTAAAGATAAGCTTACAAATATAGTTAAAAGTGTGTTTGATTCACCTGACCAAAATGAATATAATTTTACCTTATCTAGCCCTTATGAAAATGATGGCAATAATGTTAGTATGACTCCTGAGGAGCTTTATAAAAATGAGGAAATCTTTGAGGCGGAGAACATTTTTCCTAGCCTTTCTGTTAATCTTGAGTATGTTAAGGTTAAGTATAATCTTTTAATAAATAGTGATATTATTGTTAGAGAATTCACTCTGACAGCGAGAAATAGGCAGTATCAAGCTTTTCTTCTTTTGATTGATGGTATGGTAAATTCGGAGCTTGTAAATGATAATGTACTAGAAGCTCTTATGATGCGTAATAGAGCTAATATTTTTGATGGTGAACAAAATCAGATTATAAATGAGGCTAAAACAAATAATATTACTGTTAGAAAAGTTAAAAAGTTTGATTTAGAAACATATATCTCTGACTGTTTGCTTCCTCAAAATAGTGTTAAAAAAGTTAGCTCTTTTAAAGATGCTTTTAATGGTGTTAATATGGGTAATTGTTTGCTTTTTGTTGATACTCTAGGAATTGCTTATGATATTGATGTAAAAGGATTTAAACAAAGAGGTGTTGAGCCTCCTAATAATGAGGTTATTATTAAAGGACCTCAAGAAGGATTTGTTGAAAATATTCGTACTAACACTTCTCTACTTCGCCGAATTATCAATAATGAAAATTTAATAATAGAAAGTATTGAAGTTGGTAATTTAAGTAAAACAAAATGTTGTATTTGTTATATGCAAGATATTGCAAATGCTGATTTAGTTGCAGAGGTAAAATACAGAGTTAGCAATCTAAAAATTGATACTTTGCTTTCTAGTGGTGAACTTCAGCAATTGATCGAAGATAAAAACAATTACACAATTCCACAAATAATATCCACAGAAAGACCTGATAAGGCTGCTAAGCATTTATATAGTGGCAAAGTAGTAGTTATAGTTAATGGAAATCCTTATGTTCTTATTATGCCAGCTACTTTTACCGATTTTATTGCATCACCTGAAGATAGCAATTTAAAATTTCAGTTTGCAAATTTTTCAAAAATTTTGCGCTTAATCTCGATTTTTATAACACTACTTCTTCCTGGATTATATGTTGCAATTTCAGATTTTCACCAAGAGCTACTTCCAACTGAATTGCTATTTTCTGTAATTGCCTCAAGAGAAAATGTTCCATTTCCTATTATTTTTGAAATTTTACTTATGGAAATTTCTTTTGAACTTATTCGTGAAGCTGGGTTAAGGGTTCCCTCTCCTATTGGTCCAACTATAGGTATTGTTGGTGCTTTGGTTTTAGGACAAGCTGCTGTTAGTGCTGATATTGTAAGCCCTATTTTAATCATTGTTGTTGCAATTACTGGTATAGCATCTTTTGCCATTCCTGATTTTTACTTTGGCTATCATTTGAGAATACTAAGGTTTGGCTTTATCCTTTTAGGGTATATTGCAGGATTTTTCGGAATTGCTGTTGGGCTTTGTGTATATGCTACCATTTTGTGCAGTATCAAATCTTTTGGAGTTCCATTTATGGCACCATATAGCCCTATTACAAATATAAATGAAAGTGGATTTTTCTTAGACCCAATGTGGAAACGTGAAAAAAGACCTGATTATTTAAATACCAAAAAGCAAAACTCACAGTCTCACATAAGTAGAACTTGGAAATATAAATAGAAAGGAGCAGTTTTATGACAGAACAAAAATTAGGAAAATGGGAAGCAATTATTTTAATTGTTGCTATTGTTATAAATCACATAATTTTAGGCTTACCCAGAAGTATTGTAGCTGAACACGCCTCTGCTTCTATTCTTAATGTTATATATATTAGTGCTATTGTAATAATCCTAATCTTCTTGATTTGTAAGTTATTAGAGAGTTTTCCTGGTTTAGATATTATAGATATTGCCGAATTTTTAGGTGGCAAGGTTTTAAAAATAGGTATTTCAATTTTATTTTTACTTTATATTATTTTTATCACTGGAATACTGCTTAGAAGTTTTTCAGAGGGGCTAAAGCTTATATTTTTTCCTAGAACTTCTTTGCCTATAATTATGATTTTGTTTTTAATTGCTATTGTAATTATGAATAAGCTTAATATTGTTTCTATTGCACGTGCCAATTTATTTTTTACCATATTAGTTTCTGTTAGTATGATTTTTATATTTATAGGAAATTGGAAGGACCTTACCTTTCAAAAGATTTTCCCTATTTTAGGGAATGGTGCTTATACAACATTTTTTAGTGGGTTAAGCGATTTATTTGCTTTTGGTGGAATTGCTTGTATATACCTTCTTCCACCTTATTTAAAAAATCAAAAAGATTTTAAAAAGGTAGCTTATACCTCTGTTGGACTTTCTGCATTTTTCTTACTAATTAGTGTGGCAACCTTACTTTTTATTTTTCCACCTACAATTATAGAGCAACAAATATTTCCTATTTATTTAGCATCTCGTTTTATAGATTTTAGTAGATTTTTTCAAAGGTTAGATGCATTATTTTTACTTATTTGGCTACTCTCTATCATATGTTATTTGGCAATTGTACTATACTTTTCTACTAGCATATTTAAAAGAGTTACAAATTTGAAATATTCAAAATGGATTTCTACTTTGTTTGCTTTATTTATATTTGGAACTGCTTTAATTCCTAAAAATATGCAGGAAATAAGATTTCTAGAAAATACTGTATACAGATATATTATTTTAATTTTAGTATTTGCCTTGAGTATTATTATTTTAGTTTTGGCTAATATTAAATATTTACGAAGTCAAAAAATGAAAGGAATTGTTAATGAAAAACGCATATAAGTATATTTTGATTATATTGGTTGTAATATTATTTTCTTTTGCATTTACAAGTAGTCACCGTATTCAAAGTATAGATGATTTAACTTATATTGTTGCACTAGGCATAGATGTTGGAGATACAGAAAGATTAAAAGTTACATTCCAATTTACTAAACCAAGTGCCGCTTCTGGTGAAGGCTCTTCAAATGAAAGCTCTTCTATAATTATGGATACAATAGAGGCTCCTTCTATTGACGCTGCACTTAATTTAATAAATACTTATTCTAGTAAAGAAATAAACTTGTCTCATTGTAAGCTTATAATATTTTCTGAAAAAATTGCAATGTCTGGAATTAAAGAAGAAATATTTTCTTTAGCTAACAAAGTACAAATTAGACCTGATACCAATATTCTTATAACCACTTCATCTGCTAGGGATTATATTGCAAGTGTAAAACCAACTTTGGACAATTTAATAACGAAGTTTTATGCTACATTTCCCAATTCTAGTGAATATACTGGATATATTGTAGATGCTAATCTTGGACAATTTATGAATAAAATAACATCTCTTGCTTCTCAACCTGTTGCACTTCTACGGCAATGTAATTTCTAAAGCTGATTCTAATCAGTCTTCTAACAATAAAAGTTCTGATGATTCTGGTAGTGAGATTTTAGAGGCAAAAAATGGTGTTGAAAATGTTGGTACTGCAGTGTTTAGACAAGATAAACTTGTTGGTACTTTAACTCCTTTAGAAACTGTTGCTCACTTGATTGTCACTGGTAAGGTTAAGAGCTGTAATATTTCAATGCCAGACCCTGAAAACAAGGAGAATTTAATTGATTTATATTTTGATTTTACTACAAGCCCTAAAATCAATGTTTCACTTTTAAATGGAACGCCTTATATAAAAATAAAGGTTAAGGCAAATGCAACTATTTCTTCTATTAAGCAATTATCTAGCACTAATAACGAACAACAAATTAAACTAACTCAAGAATATGCTAATAATTATTTAGAAAAATTACTTTTACATTATTTATATAAAACTTCAAAAGAATTGAAGTCTGATTGTAGTGCTTTTGGTAATTATGCTTTAAAGAATTTTAAAACTATGCAAGAATTAGAGAATTATAACTGGTTACAACATTATCAAGATTCATTTTTCAAAGTTGAAACTGATGTTGTAGTTGACTCTGGATTTTTGTTAACAGGAATTTAAAAGGAGATTTTTATGGTTGTAAGTTTTTTAGTAGTTTTGTTTGCATTACTTGCTTTAGTTGAAAGTATTAGTTATGGTTTTTATGAAATTGTAGTAAACAAAAATAAGCCCGGAGGCTTAATTTTGATCTTTCTTACTATTATAGGCTTTGCATTTGCTGTTACAATGTATTTTATATACTAAAACGTGCCAATGGGGACGGAGAATTTTGGCACACTTTTAGTTAAATTATAATGTTGTTCTTAATAAGAAGTGTGCCAAAATTCTCCGTCCCCATTGGCACATTTTTAACTTGAAATTTTTTCAAAGTCTACTTTTCTTGTTAGTTTGTCTGCGAAGATTACACGCACTTTTATGCTGTCTCCTATTTTATATATCTTCTTGCTTTTTTCTCCTTGAAGTGTTTTCTTTTCTTCGTCATATATAAAGTATTCGTTTCCTAGGTCATCAAAACGTATTAGTCCTTCTACTGTGTTTGGAAGTTCTACAAACATTCCAAATGATGTTATACTTGAAATAATTCCTTCGTATTCTTCGCCTATTTTGCTTTGCATATATTCAGCTTTTTTAATTGCGTCTGCATCTCGCTCTACTTTTTGTGCAATTTTTTCTCTTTCAGATGAACGTTCTGCATATTTTACTGCTTGACTACTATATTTTTCTATTTCATTTTCTTTTAGTTGATAGTTTTCTTCTAAATATTTTGATATTATTCTGTGTACGAATAAGTCTGGGTATCTTCTTATTGGTGATGTGAAATGGCAATAGTATTTACTTGCAATTCCAAAGTGCCCTTTGTTTTCTGATTCATATCTTGCTACTTTTAAAGTTCTTAATATAAGGTTTGATACTACTCTTTCTTCTGGTTTTCCTTTTACTTTTTCTAAGACTTCTGCAAATGCTTTTGGATGTATATTGTCTTTGTTTCCTTTTATTTTATATCCTAAATTCCATAAGAATCTATTTAGTTCTGCTATTTTCTCTTCGTCTGGTACCTCATGCACACGATATATAAATGGAGCCTCTAACCAATAAAATTTTTCTGCTACTGTTTCATTTGCAGTTAGCATAAATTGCTCTATAATTTCATTTGCAAAATACATTTCATATTTGTCTACATTTATTGCTACTCCTTGTTCGTCTAATGTTATTTTGCTTTCTGGAATATCTAAATTTAAGCTTCCTGCTTTTGTTCTTCTTTGTTTTAATATATTGGCAAGTTCTTCCATTCTTTTAAAGTGTTCAAAGTACGGTTCACATTCTTTTAATAATTTTTGTTTTGCTTTTGGTTTGAATATGCCCTTGTCTTCTGCTCCTTCTATTTCGTCTAGTATAGTTTGTACCTCTTTGTAACTCATTCTTCTAGTTACTTTTATTACACTTTTTTGTATGTCTGAAGATACTACTTCACCTTTTTTATTTATTTCCATTAAAACAGTTATTGCAAATCTATCTTCTTTTTGATTTAAACTACATATTCCATTTGATAGCTCTTTTGGAAGCATTGGAATTACTCTATCTAACATATATATACTAGTACCTCTAATTATTGCTTCTTTATCAAGTTTAGATTTTTCTTGCACATAATAGCTAACATCTGCAATAGACACATTTAAAAGATAATTTCCATTTTTTAATTTTTCTACTGATACTGCGTCGTCTAAGTCTTTTGCATCTTCTCCATCAATAGTAAATATTATTTTATTTCTTAAATCTAATCTATTTGGAATGTCTTTTTTAGCTACTTCTTGTTTTATTGCTTTTGCTTCGTTTATAACTGCCTCTGGAAATTCATATGGCAAGTCATAGTCTTTTACTAATGAAAGCATGTCCACTCCTGCTTGATTTATATTGCCTAGTATTTCAATTATTTTGCCTTCTGCTTTTCTATTTTTTTCAGGTAATTTTAATATTTGCACTACTACTTTTTGATTATTTTTAGCCTTTTTGCTATTCTTTTTAGATATGTATATATCTGCTTTTATTTTTCTATCATCAAGCACAACAAAACCGAAGTTTTTACTTTTTTGAAAAACTCCTACATACTTATCTTTTTCAAATTCTTGATTATCCTTCTTTAACTCTTCTTTCATACTTTTCCTTTACTTTTATTATGTCATAACTTTAATTAGTTATACTTATCAATAATAATTACAGCTTTTCACCATCATTTATTTGTCTACTTTGTTTTCTATAATTAGTTTTACTTTGTCCTTATGTGCTTGTATTCTTGCACTTCCGCCTATTGGAAATGTAATTGTCGGTGTTGTATGTCCAAAATCACATCCTCCAATAACTGGTATATTGTTTAATATATCTTTGTTTTTTATTATAGCTTTCCATAAATCTGAATTCATATTGCAATCTTTTTCTGCTCTTCCTAAAACTATACCTTTAATTTTATTTGCATTTGGCAGTTGTAATAAACTTTCTAAATTTCTATCAAACTCATATTGAAATTTATTACCTGCCATATCGTCATCTTCAATAAAAAGTATTTTATCTGCCAAATCTGGCATAAATTCTGTGCCTTGTAACAAATTTAATGTGCATAAATTTCCGCCGATTATTGTTCCTTCTGCTTCACCTTCATTAATAACAAACATGCCTTCATTTTCTATAAATTCTCTTTCTTCTTGATTTTTCCACCACCTGTCATTACTCCATTTTTCTGAAGGCTTAACCTCAAATGCTTCATTGTTCAATAACATTTTGCAAAAATACTCATATGTATATTCAAAACCTTTTTCCATTCCAAAATTAAAAAGATTCGGTCCATAATAGGTTATGAGTCCACTTTTTTTGTATATTGCATTTAATAATGCTGTGATGTCTGAGAAGCCACATATAATTTTTGGGTTTTCTTTTATTATGTTATAATCTATATATTTTAATAACTGATTCACATTATATCCACCAGTCGCTGTTATAATGGCTTTTACGTTTTTATCTAAGAAAGCAGTATGTATATCATCTACACGCTTTTGAATAGATGAACTCTTTGCAAAATCATTATCATTTGCATATTTCGAAACAGAAACCTTAAAACCATATTCTTCTAATTTTTCTTGAGCATATTCATTTCTATTAAAATCTAAATTTACCAAACTCCTTGATGGTGCAATTATTCTTATTTCGTCTCCTAATTTTAATTTTTGATACAGCATCTTTTAATCTCCCCCAATTATTTTTTATTACAACACAAAGCAAAATGTGGCAGAACTTTATTCTGCCACATTTTATAGTTTTTATACTAGATATAGGATTCCTAAGGCAATTGCTAATATAACAAACACAATTCCAAGAATTATTGTCCATTTTTTTAGTTTACCTTCCTTTGTTCTTCCCTTATTTTGCTCATAAAAGTTATTGGTTGAAGAACCTGTAATTGTTCCTGAAGCTCCTGGTCTCTCACTTTTTTGTATTGTTGCTAAAACAATTAGAGCAATACATACAATAATATAAATAACTAATATGATATATTTTAGTATTTCCATATTTCACACTCTCCTATATTTGCTTCTTTGAAACAATTATTAAACTAGTTTTAAAATAACCATTTCTGCATTATCACCTTTTCTTGGTCCTAATTTAAGCATAGTTGTGTATCCACCAACTCTTCCTTCATATTTAGGAGCAATTTCATTAAATAATTTTGCAGTTAAATCAATGTTATTTCCTTCACTATCTTTAACTTTATTGATGTTTTTCATCATTTTTCTTCTAGCATTTAATCTTGATGGCATATCTTTTTGTCTTTTTTCAGTTGTTGTTTCTTTTACTACTCTTAGATATTCTTTACCATTTTTGCTTTTTACTAATTCTGTTACTTTATTTCCTTTGCTATCTAATTTTGCTTTAGAAACTTTAACGTCTACCATTTCAAAATTGTCTTTTTCTTTTACTGCTAATGAAATTAAACTATCTGCAATTGCTTTTACTTCTTTTGCTCTAGCTTCAGTAGTTTCTATTTTTTCATGTAACATTAAATCAGTTGTTAAAGTTTTTAACATTGCTAATCTAATATCTGTTGTTTTACCTAATTTTCTATTTGTAGCCAATTCATTTCCCTCCTTTTAGTCTATTATTCATCTTCTTTTCTAAAATCTAATGCTAATGCATGTAACTTATTTGTTACTTCATCTAAAGATTTTTTACCAAGATTTCTTACTTTCATCATTTCTGCTTCTGATTTGTTTATTAAATCTTCTACTGTAGAAATTCCTGCTCTCTTTAAGCAATTGAATGATCTAACTGATAATTCTAAATCTTCAATTGACATTTCAAGAACTTTTTCTTTTTGAGACTCTTCTTTTTCTACCATTACTTGTGTGTTTTTAGTAGTTTCTGATAAGTCAATAAATAGTTCTAAGTGACCTGTCATAACTTTTGCAGCTAAACTTAAAGCTTCATCTGGAGTTAATCCTCCATTTGTCCAAACTTCGATTGTTAATTTATCGTAATCTACCATTTGTCCGACTCTAGTGTTTTCTACTGCATAATTTACTTTTTTAACAGGTGTATATATAGAGTCAATTGGAAGTACGCCTAATGCTTGATCTGGTTTCTTGTTCTTTTCAGCATTGTTGTAGCCTCTTCCCATATCAGCAGTCATTTCCATTACTAAATGTCCACCTTCTGCAACTGTTGCAATATGTAAATCTGGGTTTAATACTTCTATTGTTCCATCTGTAATTATATCTCCTGCTTTAACTTCTCCTGGACCTTTAAAGTCAATCCTTAAAGTTTTTTGTTCATTTTTATCTTGTTTTAAACAAACACTTTTTAAGTTGATTATAATTTCAGGAACATCTTCTACAACATTTGGTATTGTAGAAAATTCATGTAATACGCCATCGATTTTTACACTTGTAATTGCAGTACCTGGAAGAGATGATAATAAAATTCTTCTTAAAGAGTTACCTATTGTAATTCCATATCCTCTTTCTAATGGTTCACATACAAATTTTGCATAGTGTTTTTCTTCGTTTACTTCTAAGCATTTAATATTTGGCTTTTCAAATTCTATCATTTTTTACCTCCTAATAGATAAATAGAAAAACATTTCTATTTTTACAATTAAATTATTATCTAATTATTTAGAGTAAAGCTCTACTATTAAATGTTCTTCAACTGGAAGATCTACATCTTCTCTAGATGGTAATCTTACAACTTTACCACTTAAATTTTTCTCATCTTTTTGTAGCCATTCTGGTACTGGTCTTGCTGCATTTGCTTCTACATTTGCTTTAATAAAACCATTGTCTTTTCTTATTTCTCTTACAGAAATAACATCTCCTGCTTTTACTAAGTAAGATGGAATATCAACTTTATGTCCATTTACTTCAAAAGTTCCGTGTGTTACTAACATTCTAGATTGTGCTCTTGAGCTACCATATCCTAAACGATATACAATATTGTCTAGTCTTGTTTCTAGAATTTGTAGTAATACTTCACCAGTGATTCCTTTTGTAGCTGCTGCCATATCAAAGTATTTTCTGAATTGTTTTTCACTTACACCATAGAATGATTTTGTTTTTTGTTTTTCTCTTAATTGAGTACCATATTCAGATAGTTTTTTCTTCTTTTGGCCGTTTTGACCTGGCGCATAATTTCTTCTAGAAATACTGCATTTATCTGAATAACATCTTGATCCTTTTAAGAACAATTTTTGTCCTTCTCTACGACAAATACGACATTGTTCATCTTTATATCTTGCCATTTTATTTTTCACCTTCCTTATACTCTACGTCTTTTTGGTGGTCTACAACCATTGTGTGGAATTGGAGTAACATCTTTGATTGAACTAATCTCTAATCCCGCTGATTGTAATGACCTAATTGCTGCTTCACGACCAGAACCTGGTCCTTTTACAAATACTTCTACTGATTTTAATCCGTGTTCCATTGCTGCTTTAGCTGCTGTTTCAGCTGCTTCTCCTGCTGCAAATGGTGTGCTTTTTCTTGAACCTTTAAAACCTAGTTCACCAGCACTTGCCCAAGAAATTGCATTTCCTTGAACATCTGTAATTGTAACGATTGTATTGTTAAAACTAGAATGAATATGAGCCATACCTTTTTCAATATTTTTTCTGTCTCTTCTTCTAGTTACTGTTTTTTTAGTTACATTTTTTGTTGCCATTTTTAATTATTCCCTCCTTATTTAGGCTTTGTTACTTTTGCTAATTATTTTTTGCTTTTGCTAACTAATTTTCTAGGGCCTTTTCTTGTACGGGCATTAGTTTTTGTTCTTTGTCCTCTAACTGGAAGACCTCTTCTATGTCTTAAACCTCTATAACATCCAATTTCAGTTAGTCTTTTGATATTTAATGCAACTTCTCTACGTAAGTCACCTTCAACTTTATAACCGTCCATTGCTTTTCTGATTGCTTGTACTTGGTCATCTGTTAAGTCTTTAACTCTAATATCTGGATTAACCTTTGCCTCTGCTAGAATTTTTTGAGCACTTGTTAGTCCTATACCATAAATATATGTTAGACCAATTTCTACTCTTTTTTCTCTAGGTAAATCAACTCCTGCTATACGAGCCATTTTTTTGCACCTCCATAGTTTTTATTTTGCTATTCTTAAATTTTGTTTTTTAGTTTGTCTTAAGTTATTATTGGTGAAATGCATTAGTATCTTTATACTAATCAATAATACTTTTGGACATATATATAAACACAAATCAGAATTAAAAGGAAAATAAATTTTCCTTTCAGCCGCTATCTAAAATTTGTGTTATATTCAATAATTATAATAAATTAACCTTGTCTTTGTTTGTGTTTTGGGTTTTCGCAGATTACTCTGATAACACCTTTTCTTTTAATAACTTTGCATTTTTCACATATAGGTTTTACTGATGGTCTTACTTTCATTTTAGTTCATTCCTTTCTTAGATTAGTTTTATATTGAATTTTAAAAAGAATTAGTATATTGCGAGGCAAAGACTGTTCAAAAGGCAAGTGCGCAACCTCTTGGTTGTAAACGCGTTTTGAATAATCTTTAACGAAGCAAGATGCTGATTATTTTTAAAATTTACTTAGCACGCCATGTAATACGACCCTTCGAAAGATCATAAGGCGATAATTCAACTTTTACTTTATCTCCTGGAAGAATTTTGATATAATTCATTCTTAATTTTCCAGAAATATGAGCTAAGATTTGATGTCCATTTTCTAGTTCAACTTTAAAATTAGTATTTGGTAATGCTTCTACAACAGTACCTTCAACTTCTATAACATCCTCTTTTGACATATTTTCCTCCATTATTTTCTTAGAAAATTTTTCTATTTAATACTAGATAAATTTTCCATTTGCACATAAGTACAATATCTTATATAGTATACTTTATTTTTTCAATAATGTCAATACTTCTGGCTCTTTTTCTGTAATTAAAATTGTATTTTCATAATGTGCTGCTAAAGATCCATCTTCAGTAACAATAGTCCAACCATCATCTAATACACAAATATTAGGTTTTCCTACCATTACCATTGGTTCTATCGCTAGAGTCATGCCAGGTTCAAGTCTTATTCCTCTTCCTGCTTTTCCATAGTTTGGAATACCTGGGTCCTCATGCATTTCTTCTCCAATTCCATGTCCTTGGAATTCTCTTACAACATTATAGCCATTTTTTTCTACAAATTCTCCTATTGCATGAGAAATATCTCCAATTCTGTTTCCTTTTACAGCATATTTAATTCCTTCAAAAAATGCTTGTTTTGTAATATCTACTAGTCTTTGTTTTTCTGGTGAAGTTTTTCCAACAATATATGTTCTTGCGGCATCACCATGAAATCCATTTTTATATACTACCAAATCTACACTTACAACATCTCCATCTTTAATAATTGTTCTTTTAGATGGAATTCCATGTATAATCTCGTCATTTATAGAAATACATAATGTACCAGGAAATGCAGGTACTCCTTTTTCACCACTTGGATACCCTTTTTGTGCTGGAATTCCGCCATGTTCTCTAATAATTTTTTCTGCAAAATTATCTAGATCCATTGTTGTTATTCCTGGTTTTATGTATTTTTCTATTTCATCATATACTAAAGCCGTGATTCTACATGCTTCTTTCATTTTTTCAATTTCTTTTTGAGATTTAATTGTTACCATGTTTTACCTTCTTTACTATCTTTTTATAGCTTCAAGTATAGTATTTATAACTTGTTCAGTTGAGTTTTCTGCATTTGGATTTTCTGGAGTAATAGTAACTAAAACTCCTTTTTCTTTATAATATGCAATTAGATCTTTTGAATTTTCTCTATAAACTTCTAATCTAGTTTTAATTGCTTCTTCATTGTCGTCTGTTCTAGTAACAAGTGTTGATCCACATTTGTCACATACACCTGGTACTTTAGATGGTTTAAATTTTGTATTATAAATTGCACCACACTCTTTGTTTGAACAAGTTGCTCTGTTTAAAATTCTGTCTATAATTACTTGGTCTGGAACAACTAATTCTGGTACTATATCAACTTGTTTTCCTTTTTCTTGTAATATTGAAGCTAATGCTTCTGCTTGTTTAATTGTTCTTGGGAAGCCGTCTAATATAACACCATTTTGGGCATCTTCCCAACCTAGTCTATCTTTTACAATATTTATTGTAACTTCATCTGGCACTAAGTTTCCTTGTGAAATGTAGCTATTAGCCAATTTACCTAATTCAGTACCCTTTTTTATTTGCTCTCTAAACATATCTCCTGTTGAGATATGAGGCAAATTTGTTCTTTCTGCTAATACCTTAGCTGTTGTTCCTTTTCCACTTCCTGGAGCTCCTAACATAATAATGTACATATTTAGTTCTCCTTTCACGCATTACGGACGGAACCAGTTTTTACACCTGTCCGCCCCTTCTGCCCTAATTTTTAAGATATATCTTATTTATTATTTTTTATTTTCTCTACAATCCAATTTGGAAAAGAATTGTTATTATGCAAGGCAGAATTTATTTGAAAGGCAAGGGCGCATACGTTTGTATGTAACCGCGTTTCAAATGAATTCTAACGAAGCAGAATGGCAATTATTTTTCAAATTAGTCTAAAAAGCCTTTGTAGTGTCTCATAACCAATAAAGACTCTAATTGTTGTACCATTTCAAGTGCAACACCTACAACGATTAGTATTGATGTACCACCAAATGCTAAGTTTACGTTTGGTATAAATCTTACAAGCATAGGCAATATTGCTATAACTGCTAAGAATAATCCTCCAAACCATAATAGCTTAGATAATACTGATGATAAATAATCTGTTGTTGGTTTTCCTGCTCTAATTCCTGGTATGAATCCACCATTTTTCTTAATATTATTTGATACTTCTGCTGGGTTGAATGTTGCATAAGTATAGAAAAATGTAAATCCAACAATTAATAATAAATATACAATTGCATTTGCAATAGTGTATCCTAATGGTACTGCTGATGTTGAAGTTGCAATTGAGAATTTATATACAGCTGCCCAAAATCCAGTTTGAGCTGCAATGTTTGGCACAAACATTTGAATAATCATAGCTGGGAAAGTCATAAATGATGATGCAAAAATTATTGGCATAACTCCGGCCATTGCTAGCTTAAGTGGAATATGTGTATTTTGTGCTCCTACCATTTTTCTTCCAACTACTTTTTTAGCATATTGTACTGGTATTCTTCTTTCAGCTTGTTGTACAAATACAACTCCTGCAATTAGAAGTATTGCTCCAACAATAATAGCTAAAGCTGTTAATAATCCTACTGTACTAAATGCTCCTGTTCCAAATATTAAGTCCCAAATCATAGTTACTGCACTTGGTAATCCAGAAATGATACCTACAAATATAATCATAGAAATACCATTTCCAATACCTTTATTTGTAATTTGGTCTCCCAACCACATTAAAAGTGATGTTCCTGCCATTAGTGAAATAACTACTAAAAATCCTGTTAAGAAATCAGTTTTAACGAATATTCCAGAAGATCTATATGTTAAATATAATCCTATACCTTCAATTAGTGCAAGCACTATTGTTAAAAGTTTAGTATATTTATTTATTGCATTTCTTCCTTCTTCGCCACCTTCCTTCATCATTCTTTCTAATGAAGGAATTACCATTCCTAATAATTGAATTACAATTGAAGCTGTAATGTATGGTGTAATAGTCATAGCGAAGATAGAGAATCTTGAAAAAGCTCCACCTGAAATTAAGTCTATTAGACCTGCTATACCATTACTTGCATTACTCATTGCTTCATTTAATGTAACTGTATTTACACCAGGTACTGTAATAAAACATCCTAATCTAAATAGAACTATTAGAAGTAATGTATATAAGATTCTTTTTCTAACGTCTGGTGTTTTAAATGCGTTAATAATAGTCTTAAACATTAAATCACCTCAGCCTTTCCACCTAAAGCTTCGATTTTTTCTTGTGCAGCTTTAGTGAATTTTACAGCTTTAACGTTTAATTTTTTTTCTAATTTTCCTGTTGCAAGAATAACAATTCCGTCTTTTGCTTTACGAATAATTCCGTCTTCGATTAAGCTTTCTGCTGTAACATCTTCTTTGCTTGATTTATTAAGCATTGTAAGTGTTACTTCTACATAATCGTTTGCATGAACGCTATTGTTGAATCCTCTTTTTGGTAATCTTCTATATAAAGGAGTTTGACCACCTTCAAAGCCTCTTCTAACTCCACCGCCACTTCTTGCTTTTTGACCTTTATGTCCTCTTCCAGAAGTTTTTCCAAGACCTGAACCAACTCCACGACCTACAACTGTCTTTTTCTTTGTTTTTTGTGCTGGTTTTAATTCGTCTAATTTCATTTTGCGATTACACCTCCTATTTTTTTAAATTATAATATTTCTGCTACTGTTTTTCCTCTTTTTTTAGCAATTTGTTCTGCTGTTTTCATGCTCTTTAATCCTTCGATTGTAGCATAAACAACATTTCTTGGGTTGTTTGTTCCAACAACTTTAGTTCTAATATCTTTGTAACCTGCAAGCTCTAATACTGGTCTTACGCTACCTCCAGCGATAACTCCAGTACCTTCAGCAGCTGGTTTTAATATAACACTAGCGCTTCCAAATTTACCTACATATTCGTGAGGAATTGTTGTTCCTACAACTGGAACTTCTACTAAATTCTTTTTAGCTTCTTCGATTGCTTTCTTTATAGCATCTGGAACTTCAGAAGCCTTTCCATTTCCTACACCAACATGACCATTTTCATCACCAACAACAACAACAGCACTAAATCTAAAAGTTCTACCACCTTTAACAACTTTTGCTACTCTGTTAATTGCAACTACTTTTTCTCTTAATTCTGATGTATTTTCTGATTGCACTTTAATTTCCCTCCTTTTTAAAATGTTAATCCGCCTTCTCTGGCTGCTTCTGCTAATTCTTTTACAACACCATGATAAATGTAACCGCCTCTATCAAAAACAACTTCTTTGATATTTTTCTCTAAAGCTCTTTTTGCGATTAAAGCTCCAACTTCTTTAGCAGCTTCTTTATTTGAATGTTTTACTTTTACTTCTTTATCTAGAGTAGAAGCTTGAGCTAAAGTATTTCCTGCAACATCATCAATTACTTGTACAAAAAGATTATTATTGCTTCTAAATACACATAATCTTGGACGATCTGCTGTTCCAGAAATTTTATTACGTACTCTTGCATGTCTTCTTTCTCTTTCAGCTTTTCTATCTATTTTCTTAATCATCTTTTTCTCCTTTCTATTAACGTAACAGCGTTAATAATATTAAGAACTAATTATTATTTTAATTCGAATTTAAATCAAAAACGAGTATTGCTAGGAAGGCTAGCTAAAAATCTTGAAATTATACTGGTGTATATTGAAAGATTTTTATGCGACGCCTGACAACGCAAGACGAAGTTTTTCATTTAAATTCTATTTCTTGCCGGCTTTACCTTCCTTACGTCTAATATGCTCTTCAGCATACTTAATACCTTTACCTCTATATACCTCTGGTGGTCTTTTTGTTCTAATAACAGCTGCTGTTTGACCAACTAATTCTTTATCAATACCTCTTACTGTAATGTGGTTAGCATCTGCTAAATCAAAACTAATTCCTTCTGGTGCTACTATTTCAACTGGGTGTGAATAACCTAAGTTCATTACTAAGTCATTACCCTTTTTTTGTGCTCTATAACCAACACCATTTATTTCTAAATTTCTTTTAAATTCATTTACAACGCCTTCAATCATGTTGCTGATTAAAGTTCTTGTTAAACCATGTAAGCTTCTATTTACAGCTTCATCATTTGGTCTTGTTACTGTAATAGTATTTCCTTCCATAGTAACTGTCATATTTTTATGTAGATCTTTTTCTAATGTACCTTTTGGTCCTTTTACAACTATATGATTATCATTTAGTGTAACTTCTACACCTTCTGGTACAGTAATAGGTTTATTTCCTATTCTTGACATTTTATGTTCCTCCTTTCCTACCAAATATATGCTAATACTTCTCCTCCAAGTCCTTCTGCTCTTGCTTCTCTATCTGTTTTAATTCCTTTTGAAGTAGAAATTAAAGCGATACCTAAGCCATTTAGAACTTGTGGTAATTCTTCTTTAGATGCATAAACTCTTAATCCTGGTTTACTAATTCTTCTTAAACCATCAATTACTCTTGCACCATTCTCATCATATTTTAAAGTGATACGAATTACACCTTGAGTGTTATCGTTAATCTCTTCATAAGCAGCTATATATCCTTCTTTAAATAGAATATCAGCAATAGCTCTCTTCATATTTGAAGCTGGAATATCAACTGTTTTATGTTTTTGACTATTTGCATTTCTTATTCTTGTTAACATATCTGCGATTGGATCTGTTGTATTCAAAATTATTCCCTCCTTTTTAAATTTACTCAAATTCACTTTATGTTTCAAGCTGTTATTTCGAATTTAAATTAGTATATTGCAAGGAAAGCAAGTGAAAAATTTTGAAATTGTACTTTTGTACATTGAAAAATTTTTACACGTAGCTTGACAAAGCAAGATGCTGATTTAAATTTGAAAGAATTACCAGCTAGCTTTTTTCACTCCCGGAATCTCTCCCTTATGAGCTAACTCTCTAAAGCAAACACGGCAAATTCCGAATTTTCTAATATACGCATGTGGTCTTCCACATATTTTACAACGATTGTATTCTCTTGTTTTGTATTTTTGTTCTCTTTGTTGTTTAACTTTTAAAGACTTCTTAGCCATTTATTTCTCCTTTCTTCTTTCCTACTTTTATACTAAAATTAATTAGAAACAAGTATTGCTAGGAAAGTAAGCTAAAAAATTTGAGATAGTACTTTTGGTACATCGAAAACTTTTTATGCGTAACTTGACAACGCAAGACGAAGTTTATAATTAATTTTGGAATGGCATTCCTAATAATGAAAGCAATTCTTTTGCTTCTTCATCTGTCTTAGCAGTAGTAACGAATATTATATCCATACCTCTAATTTTATCAATTTTATCATATTCGATTTCAGGGAAAATTAATTGTTCTTTAATTCCCATTGAGTAATTTCCTCTACCATCAAATGAGTTATTAGATACTCCTCTAAAATCTCTTACTCTTGGTAATGCTACATTGAATAGTTTGTATGCGAAATCATACATTTTACCACTTCTTAATGTAACTTTGCATCCAATATTAACACCTTCTCTAATTTTGAAAGCAGCAATAGCTTTCTTTGCTTTTGTTACTATTGGAGTTTGACCTGTAATTATTTTTAAATCATTTATTGTGTTGTCTAATGCTTTTGGATTGTCTTTCATATCTCCTAATCCAACATTGATAACTATTTTTTCTAGTTTTGGAACTTCCATTACTGATTTATAGTTAAATTTTTTCATCAATGCAGGTACAACTTCTTTTTGATATTGTTCTTTTAATATTTCCATAAGTCTTTAATAGACCTCCTTCCTATTTTAATTTGTTTCCACATTTTTTGCAAACACGTACTTTTGTATCTCCTTCTACTAGGTAGCCAACTCTTGTTGCTTTGTTACATTTTGGACATACTACATTTACTTTGCTACTATGTATGCTACATTCTACTGGAATAATTCCGCCTTCTTCTCCTTGTTTTCTAGGTTTAACATGTTTTTTACGAATATTAACACCTTTAACAATTACTTTTTGTGTTTTTGGAATTACTTCTAAAACTTCACCAGTTTTTCCTTTATCATTTCCTGATAAAACTTTAACTGTATCACCTTTTTTAATTTTCATCTTTACTTTTCACCTCTTCTTTTTAAATTTATAAGGTTCTCTGTTATTTTTCTATTTCAAATGACGACTTCTCACTGCCTAAGCTAATCAAAAATGGTAGATTACTAGGCAACCGAGTAAAAATTTCTGAAACTATACGCGCTGTATGTTGAAGGAATTTTTACGAAGGTTAACGACGTAAGATGCCGTTTTTCATTAGCTTAAAGAACTTCTGGGGCAAGTGACAAAATCTTCATATACTCTCCATCTCTTAATTCTCTAGCTACTGGCCCAAATATACGAGTTCCTTTTGGTGTTTTATCATCTTTTATAATAACAGCTGCGTTTTCGTCAAATCTTACATAAGAACCATCTGCTCTTCTAATTGGCTTTTTAGTTCTTACAACAACAGCTTTTACTACATCACCTTTTTTAACAACTCCACCACCAGGTATAGCTGTTTTTACAGATGCAACAATGATATCGCCTACACCAGCGTATTTTCTATATGAACCACCTAAACATCTGATACACATAATTTCTTTTGCACCAGTGTTGTCAGCAACTTTTAATATACTTTGTTGTTGTACCATTTTGGTATCCTCCTTCTTAAATATATATCCACTATTTTTCTAAATAAACTAAAAACGAGTATGGCTAGGCGTCCGAACTAAAAAACCAGAGGTGTGCTTTTTGCACATCGAGGATTTTTTATGTGATGGACAACAACGCCAGACGAAGTTTTTTGTTTATTTAATAACTGCTTTTTCAACTACCTCAACTACTCTCCATCTCTTATCTTTAGAAAGTGGTCTAGTTTCCATTACTCTAACTTTATCTCCTGCTTGGCATTGATTGTTTTCGTCATGAGCTTTTAATTTATATGTTCTTTTTTGAATTTTTCCGTACATTTTGTTCATAACATTAGTTTGAACAGCTACTACAACTGTTTTATCCATTTTGTCAGAAACTACTGTACCGATCATTTCTTTACGAAGGTTTCTTTCTTCCATATTAGTTTACACCCTCCTTTAGTTCTCTTTCTCTTAAAACTGTTTTAATTCTTGCAATGTCTTTTTTCACTTCTTTAATTTTCATAGGATTATCTAATCCATTTGTAGCTAAACTAAATCTTAATTTAAATAATTCATTTTTTAGTTCTACTAATTCTTTCTCTAATTCTGGTGAAGACATTTCTTTTATTTTATTAATCTTCATCGCTATCACCACCTACTTCAGTTTCTCTTTTGACAAACTTACATTTTACTGATAGTTTATTAGCTGCTAATCTTAGAGCTTCTTTTGCAGTTTCCTCTGGAACTCCTGCTATTTCAAACATAACTCTTCCTGGTTTTACAGCTGCTACCCAGTATTCAACAGCACCTTTACCTTTACCCATACGAGTACCAATAGGTTTTGATGTTATTGGTTTGTCAGGGAAGATTTTAATCCAAACCTTTCCACCTCTTTTTATATAACGAGTCATAGCAACACGGGCTGCTTCAATTTGATTTGAAGTAATTAGTCCGATTTCTTGTGATTGTAGACCAAACTCTCCGTCTGTTACTTTATTTCCTCTTGTTGCTTTACCTCTAATTCTACCTTTTTGTTGTTTTCTATATTTTGTTCTTTTTGGCATTAATGGCATTACTCATCTCTCCCTTCTGCTTGTTTTTTCTTAGCTGGAAGAACTTCGCCTTTATATATCCAAACTTTAACACCGATTTTTCCATATGTAGTATCTGCTTCTGCAAATCCATAATCAATATCAGCTCTTAAAGTTTGAAGTGGAATTGTACCTTCTTTGTAGAACTCTGTTCTAGCCATGTCTGCTCCACCTAATCTTCCAGATACAGCAGTTTTAATTCCTAATGCACCTGCTTTCATAGTTTTTTGCATACATTGTTTCATAGCTCTTCTGAATGAAATTCTTCTTTCTAGTTGTCCTGCAATGTTTTCTGCAACTAATTGTGCATCAACATCAATGTTTTTAACTTCAACAATATTTAAGTTAACTGTTTTACCTATCATTTTTTCAAGTTCAGCTTTTAATTCTTCAGCAAGGTTTCCACCTTTACCAATTACTAAACCTGGTTTTGCTGTATAAACGTTTACTTTAACGAATTTTGCAGTTCTTTCAATTTCGATTTTAGAAATTCCTGCAACATATAATTTTTTCTTAACATATTCACGGATTTTGTGATCCTCTACTAGGTATTCACTAAAATTCTTTTTGTCTGCATACCATTTTGAGTTCCAATCTTTTATAACACCTACTCTTAATCCGTTAGGATCCATTTTTTGTCCCATTTTGTTAAGTCCTCCTTTCTTAATCTCTTTCCTTTAACACGATTGTAATATGGCTTGTTCTTTTTCTGATTCTTACTGCACTACCTTTTGCAGCTGGTCTAATTCTTTTTAGAGTTGGACCTTGGTTTGCGTAAATTTCAGCAACATATAATTTTTCATGTGCCATATGATGATTATTTTCAGCATTTGCGATAGCTGATTTTAATAATTTTTCGATAATTTCGCTTGATGCTTTTGGAGCATATTTTGCAATAGCTAAAGCTTCATCAATATCTTTTCCTCTAATTAAATCTGCTACAATTTTAACCTTTCTAGCTGAAATTCTAGCATATCTTAGAGTTGCTTCTGCTGTTGGAATAATAGTTTCTTCCACTTTATTTTCCTCCTTTTTTTAGATATGTCTTACAGGTTTTTATTTTTTAGTTGTTTTGTCTCCTGCATGACCTTTAAATGTTCTTGTTGGTGCAAATTCACCTAATTTATGTCCAATCATTTCTTCTGTAATATATACAGGTACATGTTTTCTACCATCATGAACAGCTATTGTGTGTCCAACCATTTGTGGGTATATAGTAGAAGCTCTTGACCATGTTTTTATTACTTCTTTATTTCCACTTTCATTCATTGCATTAACTCTTTTTAATAATTCAGGTGCAATAAATGGAACTTTTTTACTTGATCTTGACATTTATATTACCTCCTACTTTCTACGTTTAGTGATTAGTTTATCACTCTTTTTGTTTTTCTTTCTAGTCTTGTATCCTAATGCTGGTTTACCCCAAGGAGTCATTGGTCCTGCGTGTCCAACTGGTGCTTTACCTTCACCACCACCATGAGGGTGATCTACTGGGTTCATTACAGAACCTCTAACAGTTGGTCTAATTCCCATATGTCTGCTTCTTCCAGCTTTACCAATTTTAATATTTTCATGATCTGTATTTCCTACTGTTCCTATTGTAGCTTTACATACAGCCATTACTAATCTCATTTCGCCTGAAGGTAATCTTACATGTGCGTATTTTCCTTCTTTAGCCATCAATTGAGCTTCTTGACCAGCAGCTCTTACAAGTTTTCCACCTTGACCTGGGTTCAACTCAATGTTATGAATCATTGTACCTACTGGAATGTTTTCAATTTTCATGCAGTTACCTGGTTTAATATCTGCTTTATCTCCAGATACAACTTTGTCTCCATCTTTTAATCCAACTGGTGCTAAGATATATGCTTTTTCTCCATCTTCATATTGAATTAAAGCTATGTTTGCACTTCTGTTTGGATCGTATTCTATACCAATTACTGTTGCTGGCATATCAACTTTATTTCTTTTAAAATCTATAATTCTATATTTTTGTCTATTTCCTCCACCTTGATGTCTTACTGTAATTCTACCATATGAGTTTCTACCAGCATTTTTCTTTTTAGTAGCTAATAGAGATTTTTCTGGTTCTTTTTTAGTGATTTCATCAAATGTTGAAACTGTCATGTTTCTTCTTGATGGAGTATAGGGTCTGAATCTCTTAATTCCCATCTTAATTTCCTTTCTCAAAATTTATGAAAAAATTCGTTTTTGATAAATTTTATATTACTATATTTACGGATATTTTCCCGCTCCGCATACGGATATTTATTTATTTTCCGGGGTTACTTCCCGATATTTTTAAGTTTCTAATGATTCCTCAACATTTCTTCGAAGCATTGATTAAAAATTAGAAGCAAGTATAGCTAGGCAACCGAGTAAAAATTTCTGAAACTATACGAGTTGTATGTTGAAGGAATTTTTACGAAGGTTAACAACGCTAGACGCCGCTTATAATTTTTAAGCACCCATGAAATGTTCAATAGAATCTTTATACTTCTTAGAAACTTTAACTTCTTTTCCACCTTTATCTAGATATTTAATATCTCCTGGGTTTGTATCAATAGTTACTATTGCTTTTTTCCAGTCAGAAGTTTTTCCTGTTGTTTTTCCTCTTCTAACTTCTTTTCCTTTAACACTCATTGTGTTAACATTTAATACTTTTACTTCAAAAAGTTTTTCTACTGCATTACGAATATCTATTTTAGTAGCTTTTTTATTTACTCTAAATGTATATTTTCCTGCTTGTAGTTCATCATTACTTTTTTCTGTGATTACTGGTGCTATGATAATATCTTCTGGTCTCATTATGCATACACCTCCTCTAATTTTTTAACAGTATCTTCTGTTACAACAAGATTTTTGTGTTTTAATAAATCATATACATTGATTGTTCCAACTTGTAATGTTTTAACTCCTTCAATGTTTCTAGCTGATTTTTGAACTATTTCGTCTTTTTCTGGTAAAAGAATTACTGCTTTACCTTCTACTTTTAAGTTATTTAAAATTCTTGCCATTTCTTTAGTTTTAATTTCTTTTAATGGTAAGTTTTCAACAACTACTAATTCATTTTCTAATACTTTTGAGCTTAACATTGATTTAATTGCTAATCTCTTTTCTTTTTTATTTACTGTATAATTGTATGAACGTGGTTTTGGACCTAAAGCAACTCCTCCACCTACCCAATGTGGTGCACGAATGCTTCCTTGTCTTGCTCTACCTGTACCTTTTTGTCTCCATGGTTTTCTACCACCACCAGATACTTCTGCTCTTGTTTTAGTACTTTGTGTACCTTGTCTTTGATTAGCTAGGTAATTAACTAGAACACTATGTACTACTGCTTCATTTGGTTCAATACCAAATACTTCTTCTTTAAGCTCTATTGTCTTAACTTTTTTACCTTCTATATCATATACGTCTATCTTAGGCATTTGTATTTCCCTCCTTATTTACTTTTTACACTTGTTTTTAGTTTTAATATTGCACCTTTAGCTCCTGGTACACTACCTTTTACTAAAATAACATTTTTATCTAAATCTACTCTTACAACTTCTAAGTTTTGAATTGTAATAGTTTGGCTTCCCATATGACCTGGCAATTTTTTGCCTTTAAATACTCTACCTGGTGTAGATGTTGGTCCCATTGAACCTGGTCTTCTGTGATACATAGAACCATGTCCCATTGGTCCTCTTGATTGGCCATGACGTTTGATAACGCCTTGGAATCCTTTTCCTTTTGATGTTCCTTGAATATCTAATTGATCTCCTGCTGCAAATGTGTCAGCTTTTAATTCATCACCTACATTTATGTTTTCTACAGAATCTAATCTAAATTCTCTCAAATGTTTTTTAGGTGTTAATTTTGATTTTGCAAAATGTCCTTTTTCTGGTTTGTTTATTTTGCTTTCTTTTACATCTCCAAATCCTAATTGTATAGCATTGTATCCATCAGTTTCTACTGTTTTAACTTGTGCTACTACACATGGACCTGCTTCGATAACTGTAACTGGAATAACTTTTCCTTGTTCATCAAATATTTGAGTCATTCCTAATTTTTTTCCTATTAATCCTTTATTCATTTTTTAATGTTCCTCCTAACTATTGGCTAATATACTGTGTTTTATTATTAGCTTGGTTTTTGTCGTTTTCCTTCCAGCTTCACTTCGTTACGCATAAGTTATTTGTAACTCGCTTTGCTCGAACAACTAACTTGATCGGCTGATATTTTGTATTTCGTTAAGCTATAACGTTATACCAGCATAGTTTTTTAATTTGTAATTATAATTTGATTTCTATATCAACACCAGCTGGTAAATCGATTTTCATTAAGCTATCAACTGTTTTTTGTGTTGGGTAAAGAATGTCAATTACTCTTTTATGTGTTCTCATTTCAAA
>CAKPNJ010000014.1 GCA_934168365.1 uncultured Clostridia bacterium
AGAAGAAACAAAGCCAGTAACACCAATATTACCAACAACAGGAGATACCTTTATAACAGAAATGATAATACTAGTAGTATCTGCAACAGCATACTTAGCAGTATTAGCCCTAAAACACAAAAGATGTAAATAAGTGAATATTTAAAGTAAGCATAAAATACACGGTACTTGCTTTGAATGGCAAAAAAATTCCTTTGAAATAAATATATTTCAAAGGGATTTTTTTAAAAGCTACCTTGGGCGTATATTTTCTTATGTAATAAAAATATTGGAATTCCTTACGGAAACCTAAAAAAAACGTATAATTAACCTGCAAAAACTTGAAAATGTTACAAAAATGTAATATAATTGTAATATAGTGTGCCAAAAGAAATAAAAAAATGAAAAATGTATATCCGTAGGCAAGAAAAAACACTATAAAAAAACGTATGTAACATAGGAAAAAACTGCTATTGACATTGATAAAATACAAAAGTAAAATATAAGTATAATATTATAACTAAAAGGAAGGTAAAACAATGAAAAGAAAAGGAATAATATTTATAACAATTTTGTTTTTGACAACCTGTATATTTAGTTTGTTTACATCAGTTAAAGCAGCGACAGGTAGCATGTATCTTAACATCAAATTCTTAAGAAATTCAGGTTATGGGTACAAACTAGCAAATAGCAACAAAAATGTATGGAAAATTTATGAAACAGACGGAAACGGTAATGACAAAGGTTTAAATAGCACAATATACTGTTTAAAAGGTGGACCAGGTTTTGGTTCTAGTGATTATGTTTCAGGAATACCACAAGAAACACACTATACACAATATTTTAATTTAAAAGACCCAAACAGTATAACACCAGCTCAATATAAAAATGTTTTACCTGATACATCAAGTAAGGAATATAAAGCATTGTTATGGATATTGGACAACTGTTATGTAGCACCAAAAACAAATCCAACAACAGAAGAGGCAAATAGAGCAGTACAAGATAAACAGAACTTAATTGATAGTGCAGCAGAATATGCAGAAGAAGTTGGTAATCCAGATGTAACAATTAGTGAACTAGAGCTTTTAACTGATGATGATATAGATGCGGTACAACAATTAGCAGTATGGTATTATACAAACCCAGAAGGGGATCCATACCATGTTACTAGTTTTGATTTTTGGCTAAACAGTGTGCAAGGAACAGAGAACAGTACACCTAAGTCTTTGTTTAACTTTGCAGATAATGGAACAGAAAGAGCACAAGCTTGTCAAGCATTATTCGATTATCTAGTGAAAACTCCAGAAAAAGCTGATTTTACATATACTATTGATGATAGTGCTCAAACAACAAATCCAGTAACAATAGCTGAAACAGAAGCAAAAATCGTAAAAGAAGATAATTATTATATAGTTGGACCATTCAGACTACAAAGACAAGGAAATATAAATTATTCTTTTGATGCAAAATTTTTAGACCAAAATAATACTGTAATTTCAAGTATAACATTATTAGATTCAAACAAGAATCAAACAAATAAGTCAATCAAAAACTTAGTTGGAGAGGATTTTTACATTTCTGTACCAACAAGTGCAAATATTGAGTCAATCAAGCTTGAAATATCAGGTTCATATTCAACAACAAAATCTACATATTGGTCAGTAGAAAATCCTGACTCTACTAAAGACCAACCTGTTGTAAAGGTAGAAAAAGAAAAAATAGACTTTTCAGATAGCAAAACAGTAATAAAAGAAGAAGAAAAATATTTTGACTTAGCATTAAGAAAATTTATTATATCAATAAATGGTCAAGCACCAACAGTTGACAGAACACCTCAAATAGATGCAGTAGAACTAGCTAAACTAGTTAGCGGAACTACAACAACAGCTAATAAAGTACATACCAAAGACCCGTTAACAGTAAATAATGGTGATAAAGTGGTATACAAAATTAGAATATATAATGAAGGAAAAATAGATGGTTATGCAACAGAAATTACTGACTATTTACCATCAGGGTTAGAATTTATACCAAGCTCAGAAAGTACAATAAATCAAACTTATGGATGGACAAATCCATCAGGAGATGGAAAAACAATAAAGACAAGTTATTTAACTGACAAATTGATTGAAGCATTTAATGGAACAGAACTAAAATATTTAGACGTAGAAATTGAATGTAAGGTAGTGGCATCAGCTCAATCAACAGATCAAAAGTTAAAAAATATAGCAGAAATAACAGCACATAAAGATAAAGACGGAAATGAAAATGTAACTGACCGTGATTCACAACCAAACAATGTGGATTTAGACAATTATGATAGAACAAGTCAACAAGATGATGATGATTTTGAAGAATTGATAATGGGTGGAAAACATTTTGACTTAGCATTAAGAAAATTTATTATATCAATAAATGGTCAAGCACCATCAATTGATAGAACTCCACAAATAGATGCATCAGAATTAGCTAAATTAGCTAATGGAGATATAACAACAGCTAATAAAGTACATCCAAAAAATCCATTAACAGTAACAACAGGAGACAAAGTAATATACAAAATTAGAGTATACAATGAAGGCGAAGTAGATGGTTATGTAACAGAACTTACAGACTATTTACCATCAGGATTAGAACTTGTACCAAATACAGAAAGTACAGTAAATCAAACATATGGATGGACAAATCCATCAGGAGATGGAAAAACAATAAAAACCAGTTATTTAGCTGACAAACTAATTGAAGCATTTAATGGAACAGAATTAAAATATATGGACGTAGAAGTTGAATGTAAGGTAGTTGCACCTATTCAGTCAACAGATCAAAGATTAAAAAATGTAGCAGAAATAACAGCACATAAAGATAAAGATGGAAATGAAAATGTAATTGACCGTGACTCACAACCAAACAACGTAAAAGTAGATAATTATGGTACTACAAGTCAACAAGATGATGATGATTTTGAAGATTTAATAATGTTTGGAAAATATTTTGACTTAGCATTAAGAAAATTTATTACAGCTGTAAATGACAAAGAGATTACAGATAGAGAACCACAAGTTATTATTGATTCATTAAAAGAAGGAAGTTCAACAACAGCAACATATAATCATCCAAAAACACCAGTAAATGTATATAATGGAGATATAGTAACATATACAATCCGTGTATATAATGAAGGACAATTAGATGGTTATGTAACAGAAATAACAGACCATTTGCCACAACAATTAGAATTTATAGTAGATGACGAATTAAATGCACAATATGGATGGATATTATCAGAAGATGAAAGAACAGTAAAAACAAATATAACATCTTCTACAACATCAAGCTCTGCAAGTAGAGACCAAATTTATGAGAATAGAACAAACAATACAGATAAAGTTCTACTAAAAGCATTTGACGGAAATGTATTAGATTATATTGATGTTAAAATTAGATGTAAAGTAAAAGATGATATTAGTTTATATGAAAAAATAACAAATATTGCAGATATTACAGATTTTACAGACAAAAATGGAAATGCTGTAATTGATAGAGACTCACAAAAATCAAATGTAGTATTACCAACAGATGAAACATTACCAGAATACAAAGATACAGAAATAGAACGTGGAGATACATACATTGCAGGACAACAAGATGATGATGATTTTGAAAAATTGATACTTAAAAAGTTTGACTTAGCATTAAGAAAATTCATTACAGGTGTAAATGAAAAAGAAATTACAAATAGAGCACCAGTATTTACAAAAACATCAGATGGCAAATATGAATATGTGCATCCAAAAGATCCAATAGAGGTAGCAAATGGAAACACAGTTATATACACATTAAGAATATTTAATGAAGGTAATGTGGCAGGATATGCTGAAGAAGTTAAAGATAACTTGCCAGAAGGGCTAGAGTTCTTACCAGAAAATACAGTAAACACTGCATTTAAATGGAAAATGTATAAAGAAGACGACACAGAAACTACAGATGTAAAAGAGGCAAAATACATTAAAACAGATTACTTATCTAAAGCAAATGAAACTGTTGAAGGTAATAATTTAATAAAAGCATTTAACCCTGAAACAATGACAATGCCAGATTATAAAGACATAAAAATTGCATTTAAAGTAACAGAACCAAATACATCTGACAGAATTATAATAAACACAGCAGAAATAGCTGATGATGCAGATGAAGATGGAAATGAAGTTGATGATGTGGATTCAACACCAGATAACAATGTTCCAGAAGAGGATGATCAAGATATAGAAAAAATTAAAGTAAAATATTTTGACTTAGCATTGAAAAAATGGGTAACAGAATCAATAGTAACATACAATGGAAAAACAACTATCAACAAGACAGGTCATACTGGAGATGAAAACCCAGAACCACCAGCAAAAGTAGAAATTCGTCAAGACAGAATCAATAAAACTACTGTAAAATTTAAATTTAATATTAAAGTAACAAATGAGGGCGAAATTGAAGGTTATGTAAAAGAACTAATAGACTACATTCCAGAAGGATTAAAATTTGTTGCAGAGGATAATCCAAAGTGGAGATTAACAGATGACGGAAAAGTATTAACAGATCAACTAAAAGATGTTCTTATAAAACCGGGAGAAAGCCAAACAGTAGAAATTATACTTACATGGATAAATGGAAAAAACAACATGGGATTAAAAACAAACTGGGCAGAAATTTATGAAGACTATAATGAATACGATTCACCAGATATCGATTCAACACCTGGTAATGACCAAAAAGGAGAAGATGACATTGATGAGGCACCAGTTATCTTAACTACTGCAACAGGTAATGCACCTGCATATGCTACACTTGCATTAGCATCAATAACCATGATTGCAGGAGGAGTAGTTTTGATTAAAAAGTATGTAATTTAGAAATAAAAATAATGCTAAAGCAATTTTAGCATTATTTTTTGTTTACATTAAAAAGCGCTTGTGATATAATATTTTTTGTAAAAGTATGACAAAGGAAGGTTGAACATATGAATCAAATTCTTGCTGTTGAAAATGAGAGAAAAGAAAAAGTTAAAACTAAGAGAATAAAAACAGGTAGACCAATAGAAATAAAAGGTATAGTAATGTTTTTTGCTGTAATAATTATGGTATTTGGTATTACTCTTGCTGGACAAGGAACATATGCTATATATAAAAATATAGATGATAAAAAGCCAGAGAATATACCATCTGTATCAATAGGCAGAATAAACGATAGAGCGGTAATACATGTTACACATAATGTTGAAATTTCTAAAATAGTGTATTCATGGAATGATGGAGAAGAAAGTGCAATTCCAATTGGAAGTACCACAGCGGAAGAGGAGATTACACTTTTAGGAAATGACAGTATTTTGAACCTTACAATAGAAGATATAAATGGTAAAAAAGTAAAATATCAAAAACAATATTTTCTTGCAGGTGTAGATATTACAAAACCATCTATTGAAATTGAAACCCAAAATGGAAACGATAAAATGAAAATTATAGCAAAAGATGAAACAGAAATTGCATATGTAACATATCAATGGGAAGATGGTGAACCAGTTACAATTAATGCAGATCAACAGGGACAAAAAGAAATGATTGTTCAAGTACCATTAACAGCAGGATCAAAGAAAATACGAATAATAGCAGTAGATACAAATGGAAATATTGAAGAAATACCTGAACAAGAAATTACTATTACTACTTCAAAGCCAGAAATGTCAGTTATTCGTAATAAAGGACAAATTACTGTAAAAGCATCTGACAAGGACGGAGTAAAAGACATAGTTATTAACTTAAATGGGGAAATTTATAAAGCTGAAAATATAAACAAAAAGTCAGTTAAAGTAGGACCAGTAAATCTAAGAGAAGGTAATAATACTATTTCAGTTGAAGTAACAAATGTAAGTGGCTATACAGAAAAAGCTACAGCGGAGCTACAATATAATCCATAATAAAAGGAGAAAAATAATGGCACAAGAAATTTATTTAATTGACGATGGAAATGAATTAAAAAGCAAACTAACAGAATTATTTAAAAAAGAAAAAGACTATAAATTTAAAAAAGCTAAAACTACAGAAATAGAAACTGTGCTAAAAAATATCCCAGCTCTAATAATAATAAATGAAGATGGAATACAAGAAGATATTATAAAGCTTTGTGATAAAATTAGAACAAATGAAGACAATAGTATAACCCCAATAATTGTAATATCATCAATAACAGAAAAGCAACACAGAATCCAGATTTTACAAGCTTGTGTAGAACATTATATAAAAGCTCCAATTGATGAAGAATATTTATATTATACAGTAAAAAATGTAATTCGTCTGCTTGATACAAACCGTAGAGTGAGCCCATTAACAGGTTTGCCAGGAAATGTGCAGATACAAGCAGAAATAAAAAAACGTTTACTTAACAATGAACAATTCTCAATTTTATATATAGACCTAGATAACTTCAAGGCATACAATGATGTATATGGATTTTTAAATGGAGATGAAATGATTAAATTTACTGCAAGATGTATATCAAACCATTTACATGACACAGAAGATGAGGGAAACTTTATAGGACATATTGGAGGAGATGACTTTGTTGCAATTACTTCTAATATAGAATGTGAACAAATATGTCAAGACATAATATTAGAGTTTGATCAAGGTGAACTTAAATATTTTAATAAAAAAGACATTGAAAAAGGTTATTTGGAAGTACCAAATAGAAAATGCATAATAGAACAATTCCCACTTACAAGTATATCAATTGCAGTAGTGGTAGTAGATAAAGGTAGATTTGAGAATGTACTAGAAATAGGAGAAACAGCAGCACAAGTAAAACACTTAGCCAAAACTACACCAGGCAGCACATATGTAATAGATAGAAGAAAACATAATAGTTAAAAAGATTCTCTCTTTGGGAGAATCTTTTTTAGCTATTATAAAAATAATCCATTATCCCATTATAAATTCCCCAAGCTAATCTATCTTGATATTCATCAGTTAAAAGCTGTTGTTCTTCTTCAGGGTTAGATAAAAATCCACATTCTACAATAGATATAGGAATTTCTACATGCTTTATAATATAAACATTATCGAGTTTCATAGCTACTCTTTTATTTTCTTTTTGAATTGAATCATTTAAATTTTGTTGTAAGCTCTTAGCTAAAGCAGTACTCTTCTCATCATTTTGCTTATAAAAACATTGCCAACCATAATACTGCTGTTGTGGAATTTTATTCAAATGAATAGAAACAAAAATATCAGCAGAACTCTCATTACCAATTTTTACTCTATTATGAATATCAGAAATTTTCTTTTCCCTCAATGTATTCTTATCTAAATCATAAATAGCATTTTCTTCACTACGAGTTAAAATTACAGTAGCACCAGACTGTTCTAACAAACTTTGAACCTTCAAAGTTATTTTTAAATTTGTTTCAGCCTCAGTAGTACCATTACTAGACTGAGCACCTTCATCAGGTTTACCGTGACCAGCATCTAGAACAATAACCTTATTAGAAACCGGCAAAGAAACAGTAGGAACAGTTTTATCAGTATTTGCAATTTGAAAAACAAAAACAAACACACAAACCAACAAAATACTAGAAATAATACCCAATCTCTTCTTACTTAAAACAACCATAAACCCACCCCATAATCATATATATGAGATAATTCTAAAATTATGATTTTTGAATAAAAATTCCACTTTTTGAGAAAAATATGTGTAAACATATAATGCAAGGAGTGGAATTTTAAAATGCAATATAAAACCTTAATGATAAAAGGTGCAATTTTAGGTAAAAATCAATTAGAAGATTATTTAGAGAAAGTGGCTTCAAGCCACAATTTACAGAATTTTTCGGATAAAGAAACATACCCAATTCCAAGATTAAAAGAAAATTTTGAAGTAATTACTCAAACATATAATTTGTTAAATGAACATGCAAAATTAAAAATACCAATACATTCAGCAGGAGAGTGGATTTTAGACAATTACTATGTAATAGATGAAGCTGTAAAAAACATAAAGTTGGAACTTCCAAAACATAAATATACAAAGTTTTTAGGACTAGCAAATGGAAATTATGCTGGTTTTGCTAGAGTGTATGTTTTGGCAAGTGAAATTGTAAATTATACAGATAATAAAATAGATGGCAAAAATTTAAGTGATTATATACAGGCATACCAAAAAAAGAAGACCTTAAGTATGGAAGAAATATGGAGCATAGGCATTTTTATGAAAATTGCCTTAATAGAAAACATTAGGCAAATTTGCGAAAAAATATATGTTTCTCAACTCCAAAAATACAAAGTTGAAAATATAATTGAAAGACTAGTTGAACAAAAAAATAAAGACGAATTGCAGTTTACCAAGCTATCAGAATACAAAGACAAACTAACAAAACATACAGAAATGAAATATCCATTTATTGAATACTTATCATACAAGTTAAAAAAATACGGCAAAAAGGCATATCCATATATATCTATTTTAGAAGAACAAGTAAATAGAGCAGGTATGGATTTAGACGAAGCCATAAAAAAAGAGCATTTTGAAATTGCTATAAACAAAGTATCAATGGGCAATTGCATTACAAGCATTAAAAATCTAAATAGAATTAGTATGCTAGAAATTTTTGAAAACATAAATGGTGTTGAAGATATATTAAAACAGGATCCAGCAAATGTTTATGAAAAGATGGATTATCAAACAAAAATAATATACAGAAATGCAATAAAGGAAATAGCCAAAAAAACTAAAATTTCTGAAATATATATAGCAAAAAAAGTATGGCATTTAGCTGATAAAGCAAAAGGTGATAAACAAAAACATGTAGGATATTATTTAATATCAGATGGCAAAGGCCAATTGCTACAAGAGCTGACAGGCAAAAAAACAAATAAGCTATCAAATGATAAAAAAATTGCAATATGGCTCACAGCATTAAGCGTTTGCACAGCTATAATCTGTATATTATTTGCAAGTTGTTTTTATGCAAAAGCACAATTTTCAATATGGTTTGCTGTGCTATTAGGAGTATTGCTAATTATTCCAGTACAAACCATTTTAGTGCAAATTGCACAATATATTTTAGGAAAATTTATAAAACCAAAGCCAATACCTAAATTAGATTTTGAGGCAGGTGTGCCAGAAGAATCAGCAACTTTTGTGGTTATACCTACAATTGTAAATTCTAAACAAAAAGTGCAAAAAATAATGAAGAATTTAGAAAAATATTATATGGCAAACAAGAGTGATAACATATATTTTGCACTTTTAGGTGATTGCACAGCAGGGAAAAATGAAAAAGAACCTTTTGATGAAGAGGCTGTAAGTACAGGAATTGAAGAAGCGGATAGATTAAATAAAAAATATACAGATAATAACTTTCCAAAGTTTCATTTTTTATACAGAAAAAGAACTTGGAATACAGCAGAGGAGTGCTATTTAGGATGGGAAAGAAAAAGGGGATTATTAAATCAATTTAATGAATATGTTTTAGGAAAATGCAAAAATGAATTTTTAGCAAATACAATTGAAAAATGCGATAAAATTCCTAAAATCAAATATGTAATAACCTTAGATGCAGACACTGAACTTTGCCTGAATACTGGATTAGAGTTAATAGGTGCAATGGCACATATATTGAATAAACCAGTATTAAATCATAAGCAAGACTTAGTAGTAGACGGACATGCATTGATACAACCACGAGTTGGAATTTCACTTTTAGATGTGCAAAAAAGTTATTTTACAAAACTATATGCAGGTTCAGGTGGAAAAGATGCATATACAAATGCCATTTCAGACATATATCAAGATAATTTTGAGGAAGGAATTTTTACAGGAAAGGGAATTTACGATTTACAAATATTTTCTACTGTACTTGCAAATGAAATACCTCAAAATACTGTGTTAAGCCATGATTTACTAGAGGGAAGTTATTTAAGATGTGGACTAGCAACAGATATAATGTTACTTGATGGATACCCAACAGGATATAATAGTTTTAAAGCAAGACTTCACAGATGGATACGTGGAGACTGGCAACTAGTGCAATGGTTAGGTAGTAGCATTATAAATAAAAGAGGAGAGAAAAAGGAAAACCCATTAAGCATATTATCAAGATACAAAATTTTAGACAATTTAGTAAGAAGTTTATTAGAGCCAACAGTAGTAATATCGATGATTTATGTAAGTATTTTTAAACTCTTGTTTAATATAAAAATATGGCCAATAATAACTTTGCTTGTGATAGCAACAATAATTCCAACTATTTTAGAATTATTAAACCGTATATTATTTAAAAAGGATCAAGAAAAACCACAAAAAACTTTTACAAAAACAATATCTGGGCCAAATGCAGCAATTCAAAGAGGATTATTAGCTTTAGGAAATTTACCAGACAAAGCATATTTTAGCTTAAATGCTTGTATAAAAACTTTAAGGAGAGTATTTGTTACCAAAAAACATTTACTTGAATGGATGACAGCAGAAGATGCTGAAAAAAATGCAAAAAAAGATTTATTTTCGTATTATAAAAATATGATTTCAAACGTTATTTTAGGCGTATTAACACTAGCAATGCTATTTATATTACCACTAAAACTTAGCAATATATTTATACTTTTATTTGGACTACTTTGGATAATTACTCCTGCGGTAATGTGGCAAATAAGTAAAGAATATAGAGTAACACCACAACTAGAAAAATTAAATGATGCAGATAAAGAATATTTATTAAATTTAGGTAAAAAAACTTGGCAATATTTTAAAGAATTTATAAATGAAAAAAGCAATTTCCTACCACCAGACAATTACCAAGAAGATAGAAAGCCAAAACTTGTGAATAGAACTTCACCTACAAATATTGGGTTAGGCTTACTTGCAGTAGTGGCTAGTTATGATTTAGGTTACGAGAATTTAGAAGACACACTTAAATTATTGGAAAAAATGTTAAACACAATTAGTAATCTTCCAAAATGGAATGGTCATTTATACAACTGGTATAACCTAGATAATTTACAACCTTTAATGCCAAGATACATTTCATCAGTAGATAGTGGAAATTTGGTCGGATATTTATTTACTTTAAAACAATTTTTACTAGAGCATATTCAAGAGAACAATGTTGAATCATTACTTCTAACAGTAGATACACTAATTGAAAACACAGATTTTTCAAAACTATATGACGAAAATACTCGACTATTTTCAATTGGATTTAATATAGAGGAAAACAGTTTAACAGATTCATATTATGATTTACTTGCATCAGAAGCAAGGCAGACTAGCTTAATAGCAATAGCTAAAAAAGATGTACCAGCAAGACATTGGAACAATTTGAGTAGAACACTTACAATATTGAACAAATACAAAGGACTAGTATCATGGTCTGGAACAGCTTTTGAATATTTTATGCCAAATATAAATATTCCTAAATATCCGGGTAGCTTATTAGATGAGTCATGCAAGTTTATGCTTATGAGTCAAAAAGAATATGCTAAAAAACTTAACATTCCTTGGGGAATATCAGAATCAGCTTTTTATTTAAAAGACTTGCAAAACAATTATCAATATAAAGCGTTTGGAATTCCTTGGATAGGGCTAAAGAGAGGACTTTCAGACGAGATGGTAACAAGTTCTTATGGAAGTATTTTAGCACTTACAGAGGCTCCAAAAGAGGTTTTTGAAAACTTAAAAATATTAGAAAAAAACGGTATGTATAAACAATATGGATTTTATGAATCAATTGACTATACTCCAACTAGATTAAAAAAAGGTGAGAAATATGCAGTAGTAAAAACATATATGGCACATCATCAAGGCTTAATATTACTTGCAATAAACAACCTATTTAAGAATAATATAATGCAAAAAAGATTTATGGAAAACCCGGAATTAAAAGCAATAGACATTTTACTACAAGAAAAAATGCCAGAAAATATAATAATTACAAAAGAGGAAAAAGAAAAGGTAGAAAAAATAAAATATGTATATGATAATAATTATTCAGTAAGAGAAATAACTAAGCCAAACTTGAAAATTCCACAAATAAATGTAATATCAAGTAATGAGTATACAGTTGTAATGAATGCAAAAGGAGAAGGTTACAGCAAGTACAAAAATATATTGATAAATAGGTACAAAAAAACAAATGACATAGAACAAGGAATTTTCTTTTATATAAAAGATGTAAAAACAAATAGAATATGGACTGCAAATAAAATGAGTTATATGAATAATGCAGACAAATATGTAATGTATTTTTCAGATGATCAAAACAAAATAGTAAGACAAGATGGAGGAATAGAAACAATATTAAAAACAAGCGTTATGGCAGATAGCCCAGTAGAGTTAAGAAGTTTAGAAATAACAAACCATGGGCTAGAAAGCAAAACACTAGAAATTACAAGTTTTTTAGAGCCTATACTTTCAGAACCAGCGCAAGACTATAGCCACCCAAGTTTTAACAATTTATTCTTAAACTATGAATATTTAGATGATTTAGAAGCAATTTTAGTTACTAGAAGAAAAAGGACAGATAACGAAAATCAAGTATTTTTAGGTATAAAATTTTACACTGAAAATGAGACAGTAGGAAAGCTAGAATATGAAATAGATAAGGAAAAATTTTATGGAAGAAATGAATTAGGGCTTCCAATAGCAATAAAAAATTCAATTCCGTTTAGTAACAATATGCAGTTGACCACAGAACCAATTGCAAGTATGAAAAGAACTATAACAATAAAGCCAGAAGAAAAGGTAACACTTAATTTAATTTTAGCAGTTGCAGAAACTAAACAAAAAGTAGAAGAAACTTTAAAAGAATTTACAAGCCAAGCTACAATTAAACACAACTTTGAACTTGCGAGAGCTAGTAAAGAAGCAGAAAATAAATATTTAGGAGTAAATGCAAAGCAGACTGAGCTATATCAAAAAATGTTAGGATATTTGTTATATAATAACCCACTAAAAACATTAACTTGTAACAGTATGGAAGCACCTGTAAGCAGGTTGTGGCAGTATGGAATTTCAGGAGATTTGCCTATATTGTTATTAAAGATAAAAGAAAAAGATGAAATAGAAACTTTAGAAGAAACTTTAAAAGCCTATAACTATTTTAGAGTGAAAAATATATTAGTAGATTTGATAATTATAAATCAAGAAAAATACAGTTATGACGGTAATCTAAGAGATGAAATATATAACAGTATTTCAAATGAGAATTTATCATATTTGCAAAATATAAAAGGTGGAATTTTTGTATTAGAAAATTTATCACAAGATGAGATAAACTTTTTTGAGTATCGTGCAAACTTAACTTTAAATGCAAGTTATGGCAATATATACAGGTATTTAAAAGAACTTGAAGATGAGTATCTAGATAGTATAAAAGATATACCATTTGAAGAAACACCAAGAATGGTAGAAACCATACCAGCTAAAAGAGAAAAGTTAACAGAGCTAAAATATCTAAATGATTACGGTGGTTTTTCACAAGACGGAAAAGAATATATAATTCGTGTAAATAAAGATGAAAAAGTACCAACAGTATGGAGCCATATCTTAACTAACAAGCAATTTGGAACTTTAGTAACAGAGGGAATGGGAGGTTATACTTGGTATAAAAATAGCAGATTAAATAGATTAACAGCATGGAGAAACTTACCAGTACAAGATGTACCGTCAGAAATAATATACTTGCAAAATGAAGAAAGTAAAAAAGTATGGTCTATGGGCTTAAATCCATGTCCAGACGATAATGACTACTATATCACATATGGCTTAGGATATGCAAAATATCGCCATCAAAGTGATGAAATAAGTCAAAATTTAGAAATGTATATTCCAATGGAAGATAATATAAAAGTGCAAACTCTAAAACTTGAAAACAATGGACTAAAAAAGAAAAAACTAAAACTTGTGTATTATATAAAACCAGTGTTAGAAGAAGATGAGCTTAAATCAAATGGATATTGTACGTTAGAATTTATACCAAATTCAAATGTGATTTGTATGAAAAATACTGCCCAAGAAGAGACATTTTCACAATATTTATTTGTATCAAGCAGTGAAAAAATAACATCATATACTGGAAGTAAGCAAAACTTTGTGGGCAATGGAGGTTTAGCAAATCCAGATGGAATACGCCAAATAAAATTAGATAATTCAAACAGTTTATGGCAAAATGGAATAATTGCTATTCAATGTGAATTAGAACTAGAAGCACTAGAAAGCAAGGAGATTGTATTTACACTAGGTGTGGGTAAAACTATTCTAGAGTGCCAAGATATAGCATACAAGTATTGTAATTTAAGCAAAGTAAAAGAAGAATATGAAAAAACTAAAAATTACTGGAGAGGCATAACAGATAATCTACAAGTAAGTACACCATTGGAATCTACAAATATTTTGTTAAATAGTTGGTTAATTTATCAAACTATAACTTCAAGGTTATTAGGAAGAACAGGATATTATCAATCTGGTGGAGCATATGGATTTAGAGACCAACTTCAAGATACAATTGCATTAAAATATGTTGATCCAGAGTTTACAAAACAGCAAATAATAAAACACAGTGCACATCAATTTATAGAAGGAGATGTAGAACATTGGTGGCATGAAGAAACAACCAGAGGAATACGCACTAGGTTTACAGACGATAGGTTATGGCTAGTATATTTAGTAGAAGACTATATATCATTTACAGGAGACAAACAAATACTAGATATTCAAACACCATATTTAACAGGTGCTATACTTGAAACAGGAGTCGACGAAAAGTATGATAGATATGAGCAGACAGAATTAACAGAAAGCATTTATGAACATTGCAAAAAAGCAATAGAAATATCTTTAGACTTTGGAGAAAATGGCTTACCTAAAATAGGTTCAGGAGACTGGAATGACGGATTTAGTACAGTAGGAAATAAAGGCAAAGGCGAGAGTGTATGGTTGGGATTTTTTATGTATGATGTTTTGAAGAAATTCATTCCAATATGTATAGAAAAGAATGAACCAGACTTAGCAAAAAAATATGAAGAAGTAACAGAAAAATTAAAGAGAGCATTAAATGCTAGTGGATGGGATGGCAGATGGTTTAGAAGAGCATTTATGGACAACGGAAATGTTTTAGGAAGTATGCAAAACCAGGAATGTAGAATAGACTCAATTGCACAAAGTTGGTCTGTAATATCAGGAGCAGGAGATAATGACAAGAAATATATATCAATGGAAAGTTTAGAGAACCACTTAATAGATAAAGAAAATGGAGTGATAAAATTACTGGATCCGCCATTTGATAAAGGAATACTAAAACCGGGCTATATTAGTAGTTATGTACCAGGAACTAGAGAAAATGGAGGACAATACACACATGGAGCAATTTGGTCTATAATTGCATTCAGTTTGCTTGGCTTTGGAGATAAAGCAGGGGAATATTATAGAATGATAAACCCAATTGAGCATAGTAGAACGAAAGAAGCGGCAAACAAATATAAAGTAGAACCATATGTAATTAGTGCAGATGTATATACTCAAAAAAATTTAGCAGGACGAGGTGGTTGGACATGGTACACAGGCTCAAGTAGCTGGATGTATGAAGCAGGTATTAAGTATTTATTAGGCCTATGCATAGAAAATGGATACCTAAGTATACAGCCATGTATTCCAAGCGACTGGAAGGAATATAGTATAAAATATAAACATGGAAATTCTGTATATAACATTCATGTAAGTAATCCAAATGGCAAAAATAACACAGTAGAAAGTTTTAAACTAAATGGACAAGAAATACCAGACAAGAAAATCGAGCTAAATTCTGCAGGTGGAGTGTATAGCATAGAAATACTTATGTAAACTAAATTTGATTTATGTAAGAAAAAATGGTATAATTAAAGTATTAAAAGTTTTGCAAACTCAAAAAAATTTAACACCAACACAGAGGAGACAGCATCATGAAATTAAAAAATTTGAGAGTTTTAGCACTGACTATTAGTGCCATCGCAGCCATCGCAATCTGTAGCACAGTCATATCTTTTGGATATGCTCTTGTAGCATATCCGAATAGCTTTGCAACGACCAATCCTCACTATTTGCCACTTGAGGTGGCGAATCACAACCTTTACACTTTTATTTTATGCAGTATTATAACTGCTCTAACGAGTAGTCCTATTGCATACAAATTAGTAAAGACACATAATAAAAGGAGAGCTGCAAAGAAAAGACGGTAAAGAGCTGCAAAGAAAAGAGGGTGAGGCGTTAATTAACGCCCTCCCTTTTTTCTTTTGTGTAGAAAATTTTACAAAATCATTTCAAAATTATTTCAAAAATGTGACAAAATTATTGAAAAAAACTTGTACAAAATTAGTTATTATGATATAAATATAGTATCAAAGTTATAAGTCTTAAAAGTAAGAAAGGTAGGGCTTTTTTGTGGAGAATAATAAAGAAAAATTAAAAAAAGAAGATCTAAATTTAGTAGAAGAAAATTCTGCAGAGTTGAATTCCGTAGAAGAATCTAAAAAAACTATTCTTGTAGTAGATGATGAAAAACCAATAGTGGATATTTTAACATACAATTTACAAAAAGAAGGGTATGCTACTTTAGAAGCTAATGATGGAGAAGAAGCAATAAGAATTGCAACAGAACAAAAACCAGATTTAATTTTATTAGATATTATGCTTCCAAAAATAGATGGACTAACTGTATGCAAAAAATTAAGACATACACTAAATGTGCCTATTCTAATATTATCTGCAAAAGATGAAGAAATTGACAAAATACTAGGCTTAGAACTAGGAGCAGATGACTATATAACAAAACCATTTAGTGTAAGAGAACTAATGGCAAGAGTAAAAGCAAACTTGAGAAAAGCTGAAGTTCAAGTACAAAACTCAGCAAATGCAGAAAAACCTAAAAAAGAAAACGTTGTAATAGAATTAGGTGATTTAATTCTAGATACAGAAAGGTTTGAAGTTAAAGTTAGAGGAAAAGTAATTGACTTAACTTTAAGAGAATTTGAGGTATTAAAATATTTAGCAAATCAGCCCGGCCAAGTAGTAACAAGGGAAACTTTACTTGAAAAAGTATGGGGCTATGAATATTATGGAGATATTAGAACAGTAGATGTTACAGTAAGAAGAATAAGAGAAAAAATCGAAAAAGACACATCAGCTCCAAAGATTTTAATTACCAAAAGGGGAGTTGGATATTATTTAGCAACCAACTAAATAATTACAAGTCTTTTATAACTAGATTTGTACCTTGAAGGAAGGAAACCAAAAATGATAAAAAGTATACAAACGAAAATTATACTAATTTTTTTCATAATAGGAATAATTATAATTGGTGCATTATCATTTTTAAATATAAATAGTTTAAAGCAAATTGAAACAGCAAATACAGAAATAAATACAATAATAGCTGAAAAAACATCACAAACATTATTAATAATGGCAATTGCAATAGGCGTTTTTGCCATTATTACTGTGTTAGTAGGGTATTTTATACATAAAGCAATAGTAAAACCAATAGACAATCTAATTGAAAATGCAGAAAAGATTGCAAATGGTGAAGAAGTTGAATTTAAAGAGCAAAATAAAAATCAAACACAAATATCAGAACTATCAAATGCCTTTAATTTAATGACAAATGAACTAAAGCAGAATTTAAATGAAGTAGCTAAACAAAAAAGACAAATTGAAACTATTTTATTACATATGACAGACGGAATTATTGCCTTTGACATGGAGGGCAATATTATTCATATAAACCCAGCAGCAATACAATTATTAAATTTAACTAATGAAAAAAAAACATTTAATAGTATATTCACAAAATTTAATACAGATATAAACTTAGAGAAAATAGTATATTTAGAAAATTGGACTTCATCAGAACAAAGGTTAAACATAGGGGAAAAATATATTAACCTATTATTTGCACCTTTCCAAGATGAAAGTGACAAGCCAGAGGGAGTAATAGTAGTAATTCAAGATATTACAGAACATGTAAAACTAGACAATATGAGAAAAGAGTTTGTAGCAGATGTATCACATGAATTAAAAACACCTATTACATCAATAATGGGATATGCAGATACTTTACTTGAGAGTGACTATGACAAAGAAATGCAAACTAAGTTCTTAGAAGTTATTAGCTCAGAAGCTAGAAGAATGGCAAGACTTGTTACAGACTTGCTAGTGCTTTCTAGATATGATAATAAAAAAGTAACAAAAGAAGAATCTGTATTTGATTTAGGAGAACTAACGAAAAATTGTATTGATAGACTACGTTTTGAGGTGGAAAAGAAAAATCATAATGTTGAATGTTTTGTAACAGCAAATGTACCACCAGTAAATGCAGACAAATATGGAATAGAAAGAGTAATATTAAATATAATTTCTAATGCCATAAAATATACTCCAGAAAATGGTGTAATCAAAGTATATGTTGGATTCGTATATAATGACGCATATATTAAGGTTATAGATAATGGAATTGGAATTCCAGAGGCAGATTTATCTAGAATATTTGAAAGATTTTATAGAGTAGATAAAGCAAGATCAAGAGAACTTGGTGGAACTGGACTAGGACTTCCAATTGCAAAAGAAATTATAGAACAAAACAATGGAAGTATTGATATAAAAAGTGAAGCAGGAAAAGGTACTGAAGTTGTAATTAGAATACCAGTTTATAAAAAATAGAAAGAGGGTAAAAACATAATGACTATTAGTGACAAAACACGTGATATATTAGAGTGGATTTTATGTATTGTAATTGCATTTGTTTTAGCAATTGTAGTTAAATATTTTGTAGGAACACCTACAATTGTAAGTCAAGTTTCAATGAAACCAACATTGATGCCAGGGCAAAGACTAATACTAAATAGATGGATGAGAACAATAAATGAAATGCCACAAAGAGGAGAAATAATTACATTTGAAGCACCTAGTAAAGTGGCATATAGCAATAGCCTAGAAGTAGACTTACAAAATCCAGTAGCTAAATATGAAAAAGAACCAACAAATTGGTGGAGTAAATTTGTATACTATGTGCTAGAAATAGGGAAAGAAAGCTATATAAAAAGAGTAATTGCATTACCTGGTGAACATGTAAAAATTGAAAATGGTAAAGTATATATAAATGGAACAGAATTAGAAGAACCATACTTACAACCAAATGTAGTTACAACAGTTGATGCAAAAAACTATAATTATTTTTCTGAATTTACAGTACCAGAAGGATATGTTTTTGCAATGGGAGATAATAGAAGTCAATCTACAGACTGTAGAGCTTTTGGATGTGTTCCAGTAGAAAAAATTGAAAGCAAAGTTTGGATTAGATTTTGGCCATTAAATTTATTTGGAAAGGTATAAAAATGTCTTTTGAAAATTTAATAGGAAATGAAAAAATAAAACAGATACTTGAAACAACAGTAAAAAACAATAATGTACTACATAGCTATATGTTTGTGGGACAAGAAGGAATAGGAAAAAACTTATTTGCAAAAGAGTTCGCAAAAATGATATTATGCAGTAATGAAACAAACAAACCCTGTAATCAATGCAAATCTTGTTTGGAATTTAACGGAGAAAGCCATCCTGACTTTTTACAAATAGCACCAGAAGATGGAAAAGCCATAAAAATAGAGCAAGTGAGATTTTTACAAGAAAAAGCACAAGAAAAACCTGTAACTTCAAGTAAAAAAGTATATTTAATATCACAAGCAGAAACAATGACTAGAGAAGCTGCCAATAGCTTACTTAAAACTTTAGAAGAACCACCAGAATATGTAGTTATTATTTTGACAACTTCAAATGAAAGCAAGCTATTAACAACAATAAAGTCAAGATGTATGAAGCTATATTTTGAACCAATACCAGAGGAAAAAATAATAAACTATTTAAAACAAAATGGTATAGATTCAGATATTACAGAAAATATGTTAAAACATTGTGAAGGTAGTATTGGCAAAGCGTTAAAAATAAATGATTCAAAAGAGCAATATATGCAAATAGAGCAGTTAATAGGCATATTAGATAAACAAAACATAACACAAATTTGGAGAAAAGCAGATGTGCTATATTCTGCCAAAGATGAAATTATTGATTTGCTAGATTATATGGAAATAGTGATATATAATGCTATAAAAAATAAGCATAAAGCAAATTATATAAATGGAATACAAATAATAGAGCAGACAAAACAAAGAATATTAGCAAATGCTAATTATGATATGTCAATTGATAACTTATTACTAAAACTATGGGAGGAAGTTAATTGAAAAAGATAGTAGGGGTTAGATTTAGAAAACCAGGAAAAGTATATTTTTTTGATCCGGATAAATTAAATATAGAAAAAGGTCAAAAAGTAATAGTAGAAACTAGCCAAGGACAAGAGATTGGAGATGTAACTACAGGTGTTAGAGAAATAGAAGAATCTAGTTTAGCAGTACCTTTAAAAAAGGTAATTCGTATAGCAACACCAAAGGACATACAAATTGATGAAGCAAATAGAGAAAAGGAAAAAGAAGCTTTTAAAATTGCTCAAGAAAAAATAAAAAAATATAAGTTAAACATGAATTTAACTGAAGTTGAATATAAATTTGACAATAGTAAAATTATATTTTTCTTTACAGCAGATGGAAGAATAGACTTTAGAGAATTAGTAAAAGACCTAGCAGCTGTTTTTAGAACAAGAATCGAATTAAGACAAATTGGAGTAAGAGACGAAGTTAAAAAAATAGGTGGCAATGGTGTGTGTGGTAGAGAACTTTGCTGTTGTTCATTTTTAGATAATTTTGAGGCAGTATCTATAAAAATGGCAAAAGAGCAAAATGTTTCACTAAATCCATCTAAAATATCAGGAAATTGTGGAAGACTTATGTGTTGCTTAAAATATGAGCAAAACGTATATGAAGATAAATTGAAAAGACTTCCAAAGATTGGAGCAATTGTAAAAACGGAAGATGGGGAAGGAACAGTTGACTCAATACAAACACTAAAAGAAATAATACGTGTAAAATTTAAAGATGGAGATGACACTTTTTATAAAAGATACCCAGCTTCAGAAGTTAAGATAATAAAAAATATTGGAAGAGAAGAGATAGACCCAGAAGAAAAAGAACATGCAAAAGAGTTAGCAGAATTAGAAAAATTAGAAGAACTAGATGAACGAACAAAATCAGACGATGATGATATTTAATAAGAGATATAAAAATGAGAGGTGGTGAAATAAATGGCATATAAAATTACAGACAGATGTATCAGCTGTGGAGCATGTGCTGCAAGTTGTCCAGTATCTTGCATTTCACAAGGTGAAGATAAATATGTAATAAACAAAGACGTATGTATCTCATGCGGAACATGCGAAGGTGTTTGCCCAGTGGGTGCACCAGAACCAAACGAAGAATAAAATAATAACAAAAAAGCTCGGCAGTAAGCCGAGTTTTTTCTATCTATTTGTTGTTTCTTCTAGTTTTAAAAGAGCTTCCCAACGTTTATCAACTTCTTTTTGAAACTCTTCTATCATCCATTCATTACCAGGTTTAAACATATGTTTAAAACGTTTTTGAGGTTTTAAAAATTCTTCAATAGGTAACTTTTTAGCAGGTTTATAATTTATTACATATCTGCCATCAATTACTTCATATAAAGGCCAATAACATGTTTCAACAGCTAATTTGTTTATTTGCATTAACATATCTGTTGGATATCCCCAGCCTCTTGGACAAGGTGATAATACATTTAAGAAACATGGTCCTTCTGTATAAATAGCTTTTTCAGCTTTTTCATATAAATCTTTAAAATTTGCATAAGCAATAGTTTGTGCTACATATGGTAAATGATGTGCCTCCATAACTTCTGTCAAATCTTTTCTAGACTGCATTTTGCCAGGTATAACTGTTCCAGCAGGTGAAGTTGTAGTATCTGCAAACTTAGGAGTCGCAGAAGAACGTTGAATACCAGTATTCATATAGGCACCATTATCATAACATACATATACCATATCATGACCTCTTTCCATAGCACCTGATAAACTTTGAATACCTATATCATAAGTTCCACCATCTCCACCAAATGTAATAAATTTAGTAGTTTTATCACTAGGCAATTTGCCTTGTTTTTTTAATGAACGATAAGCTGCTTCCACACCAGAACAAGTAGATGCTGCATTTTCAAAAGCTGTGTGGATATATGAGTCAGTCCAAGAAGTATATGGATATATAAAACTTGAAACTTCCATACAACCAGTAGCATTACTAATTACTGCATGATCTTCTGGTTTTAAAGCTCTTAAAATCATACGAGCAATAGGTGGGGCACCACAACCAGCACACATTCTGTGACCAGCTGTAAATCTAGATGGCTTATTTGCCATTACTTCTTTTAAATTATATGCCATAAAATTTTCCTCACTTTCTTAATCCTACATAACGATATGGATTATCAATTTCACCAGTTTTAGCAACTTGTGCCAAATAATCAAATACTTCATGAATATTATTACTTGTAGTATCTCTACCACCAATACCATAAACATAGCTTACAGCAGGAACTTGCTTTTTAGCTGTATACATGCTTGAGATAACATCTTCATATAATGCACCACCCATAGCATTTAAAGAATCAGCTTTGTCCATTATTGCAACAGCTTTTAAATTTCCTAAAGCTTCAGCAATTTCTTCTGCAGGGAAAGGTCTAAATACACGAACCTTAACCATACCAGCTTTAATTCCTTTTTCTCTTAATTCATCTACAACTGTTTTAGTGGTTCCAGCAGTTGAGTTCATACAAACAACAGCAATTTCTGCATCATCCATTCTATATTCTTCAAAAAATGAATATTTTCTACCAGTCATTTTTTCAAAGTCTTTGGCAACTTCTAAAATAACTTTTTTAGCATTTCTCATTGCCTCAGCTTGTTGATATTTATGTTCAAATAAATATGATTGAACATCTAATGGACCAACAGCAATTGGTTCTTTATCATTTAATAAATAATGCTCTGGATTATATGTTCCAACAAATTCTTTAACTTTATCATCTTCAATTAGTTCAATATTCTCAATTGAATGAGAAGTAATAAATCCATCTTGACATACCATTAAAGGTAATAAAACATCTTTATTTTCAGCAATTCTATGAGCCATAATTAAGTTATCATATGCTTCTTGATTATTTTCAGAAAATAGCATAATCCATCCAGCATCTCTTACACCCATTGCATCTGAATGGTCATTGTGAATATTTAATGGGCCTGAAACAGCTCTGTTTACTAAGCTCATAACAATAGGAAGCCTTAAGCTAGATGCAATATATATCATTTCCCACATATATGATAAACCATTAGCAGAAGTAGCAGTCATAGCTCTTGCACCAGCAGCCTCTGCACCAACACAAGCACTCATAGCACTATGCTCACTTTCAACAGCAACAAATTCTGTATCTACAGTGCCATTACTAACAAAAGTAGAAAAATATTGAGGTATTTCTGTTGAAGGTGTTATAGGAAAGGCAGCTACAACATCTGGATTTATTTGTTTCATCGCAATAGCAGCAGCTTCATTTCCACTTAATCTTTCTCTAATTCCCATACTATAATCTCCTTTACTCAGTCATTTCAATGGCATGGAATGGGCATACTTTAGCACAAACTCCACAACCTTTGCAATAATCATAATTAAAATCTTCACGCTTTCCTTCTTTATTTACAGGAATAGCATCATCAGGGCAAACTGGAAAACATAAACCACATTGAGTACATTTTTCAGATATGTAAATAGGTTTAACACTTCTCCAGTCACCTGTTTTAAATTCTCTAGCATTACCAGCTTTATAAATATTACCACCAATAGTCATATCACAAGCTGGAGTATTTTTATCAATCATTTAAACCATCCTTTCTAAACTTTATTAACTTCTTTTAAAGCCATTTCTAAGGCTTTCATATTTCCATCAATAACTTCAGGTTTTTTAGCAAATTTGTGTTTAAAGGAACCTTCCATATCAGCTAAAAAGTCTTTTTCTTCAATTACTCCACTTACTTTTACAATTGCAGCAAGCATAGGAGTATTTGGAAAATATTTACCTAAAGTTTCTAATGATATTTTTCTTGCATCAATAGTATAAACATCTCCGGTATATCCGTTAAGTAAAGGCTTTAATTCATTTCCACTTTTTGTAGTGTTTATAACTATTGCACCATCAGGTTTTAAACCAGCAGTTACATCAACAGCTTCTAACAAACTATCGTCAACAACTACTACATAATCTGGTTCATATATATTACTATGAATACGTATTGGTGTATTACTAATACGGTTATATGCAGTAATAGGAGCACCCATTCTTTCTGGACCATATTCAGGAAAACCTTGAATATATTTACCAGTGTTAAAAGCAGCATCTGCAAGTAAAAGAGAAGCTGTTTTAGCACCTTGACCACCTCTACCATGCCATCTAATTTCAATTAAATCTTTCATAGTTTAAGTATTCCTCCTTAAATATTTTTCAAGTATTATTTTATTCTTAAATAAGCATAATGTCAAGAAAAAAAGGTATAATATACTTTGTAAAAACAATTGACAATAATGTGTTTTTTTATTATTATATACATATAAATTGTAAAGGAAAGTGATAATATGCAAATGAAAAATAAGTTGAAAAGTGAAAAAGGGGTTATGGCTGCATATGTTGCTATTGCAGTAGTAACATTTACAATAATTATAACTGCACTTTTTTCAATGGCAGTTACTACAAGAAAAAACCAGATAAAAACACTTATAAAAGTAAAAGAAGTGTATGAGCAAGACAATAACAAAAAAGAGCAGATATATTTAGCAAAGAAAGAACAGATTGAACGACAATTGCCAAGTACAGATGACACAAATCCATATTATCCAGATGATACATTTGAGAAAGATCCAGATACTAACTTAAATGATGGACTAGTAATACGAGATTCAGAAGGAAATGAATATGTATGGATAGAAGTACCAAGAAGTTTATATGCAAATAGTAGTTATAACACAAAAACAACAACAGCAGACCAGAAACCTACAAGCTCAACAGATTATGATAAAATAGAATATTGTTTGCATAAATATACAGATTATTATAGAAGAGACAAAAGTGGAACATTAACAAGTTATAAAGACGAATATTATTCAGATGATGTAACAGGCTTAACAAGTGACGAATATACAGCCTTAAAACAAAAAATGTTAAAAAGTGTATATGAAAATGGAGGATTTTGGATAGGAAGATATGAGGCTGGAATAACAAAAAATAGAACTTCGAAAGATGAAAA
>CAKPNJ010000015.1 GCA_934168365.1 uncultured Clostridia bacterium
ACTGCTAATATTTATGCCCATTTAGAAAAAGATACAAAAAATAAATCTGCAAATGTTCTTTCAAATACTTTAACATTTGCAGATATTTAATTACTGGTTGGGGTACTGTGATTCGAACACAGGAATGTCGGAGTCAGAGTCCGATGCCTTACCGCTTGGCGATACCCCAGAATATTTAAAATCTTAGTCACGAATAAGTTTACTTACCAGCGACTCGCTATCGCTCCCTGCATACTGATGCTGTAACTCAGCTAAGGCTTCGAACAGCCACAGCAGCTTGGCGATACCCCAGAATATTTATGTAGTAGTGTGAAAAATACCAAAGGTATTTTTCACACTAAGTAACATTATTTTATAGCTTTACGACCTCTGAATACCGCTACATCTCCTAATTCTGCTTCAATATTCAATAGTCTGTTATATTTAGCAACTCTATCTGTTCTGCATGGTGCACCAGTTTTAATTTGTCCTGCATTTGTTGCAACTGCAACATCAGCTAATGTTGTGTCTTCTGTTTCACCACTTCTATGTGATACAACTGCTGTATATCCATTTCTCTTTGCTAGTTCAATTGCATCTAATGTTTCTGTTAATGTTCCAATTTGGTTTAATTTAATCAATATACTGTTTGCTGTGTTGTTGTCAATTCCTTTTTGTAATCTCTTCATATTTGTTACAAATAAGTCATCTCCTACTAATTGAACTTTTTTTCCAATACGTTCAGTTAGTTTTTTCCAGCTTTCCCAATCTTCTTCTGCTAATCCATCTTCAATTGAGATTATAGGATATTTTTCTGCTAATTCAACTATAAAGTCTATCATTTGATCTTTTGTTTTAAACTCATCAGTTTTCCAGAAGTAATATCCGTCTTTTCCTATTTTTTTAGCTTCATCAAACATTTCTGTTGCTGCAACGTCTAATGCTAAGCATACATCTTCTCCCGGTTTATATCCAGCTTGTTTGATTGCTTCTATAATTAATTCTACTGCTTCTTCTTCGCTTCCTAAGTTTGGAGCAAATCCTCCTTCATCTCCAACACCTGTTGAATATCCTTTTGATTTTAATACTTTCTTTAAGTTATGGTATACTTCTACACCCATTCTCATGCATTCACTAAATGTTTTAGCTCCAACTGGCATAATCATAAATTCTTGTACACTTAAAGAGCTGTCTGCATGTTTTCCACCATTCATAATATTCATCATTGGAACAGGTAATTCTTTTGCATTTACTCCTCCAATGTAGTTATATAAGCTCATTCCTAATGAAGCTGCAGCTGCTTTTGCTACTGCTAAAGAAACTCCAAGCATAGCATTTGCACCTAATTTTCCCTTGTTTTCTGTTCCATCAAGTTTAATCATTGTAGCATCTATTTTAGCTTGCTCATATACGTTCATTCCTTCAATTTCTTTGCTAATAACTTCATTTACATTTTTAACTGCTTTTAATACACCTTTTCCTAAATATCTTTCTTTGTCTCCATCTCTTAATTCAACAGCTTCAAAGCTTCCTGTTGATGCTCCTGATGGAACCATAGCAACTCCTGAAAATCCCCCTTCTGTTACAACTTCTACCTGTACAGTTGGGTTTCCTCTTGAATCTAATACTTCTAACGCTCTTACGCTTTCAATTTCCAAATAATCTTTCATGATTATCCTCCCTTTCTTTTTGTTATTTTTCAATAAGACTATTTCCTGTCATTTCTTCAGGTTTTTCTAGTCCTATAATATCTAACATTGTTGGTGCTAAATCTGCAAGTTTGCCTTCTTTTAATTTTACACCTTGCACTCCTATTAAAACTAATGGAACTGGATTTGTAGTATGTGCTGTGTGTGGCTCTCCAGTTTTATAATCTATCATTTGTTCTGCATTTCCATGGTCGGCTGTCATTAAGATTACTCCTTGTTTTTCTTCCATTGCCTCAACAACTCTTTCTACACATCCATCAATTGTTTCAATAGCTTTAATTGCAGCCTCTAGACTTCCTGTATGACCTACCATATCTGGGTTAGCATAATTTAATATAATGCAATTATATTTGTCTGAGTTTATTGCTTCAACAACTTTGTCTGTTACTTCTATAGCACTCATTTCAGGTTTTAAGTCATAAGTCTGAACTTTAGGAGATGGTATTAAAATTCTATCTTCTCCTTTATATTGTTTTTCTTCTCCTCCATTAAAGAAGAACGTAACATGTGCATATTTTTCTGTTTCTGCAATTCTTAATTGTGTTAATCCTTTTTTAGAAACATACTCTCCAAATGTATTAACCAATACTTCTGGCTTAAATGCAATTTGAACATTTGGTATTGTCTCATCATATTGAGTGAAACATACATAATACAATTCTAATGGTTTTACTTCAAAACCATCAAATTCTGGATCAACTAAACTTCTAGTTATTTCTCTTGCTCTATCTGGTCTAAAGTTGAAGAATATAACTGAATCATGATTATCAATTGTAGCAATTGGTTCTTCACCATTGCATATAACTGTTGGTTCAACAAATTCGTCAAATACTTCTTTTTGATATGATGCTTCTATTCCAGAAATAGCAGATGTTGCTTTTTCTCCTTCTCCATATACTAAGGCTTTATATGCTTTTTCAACTCTGTCCCATCTTTTATCTCTGTCCATACTATAGAATCTACCAGATATACTTGCTATTTTTCCTACGCCTTTTTCTTTCATTTTTTCTTCAAGTTGTAGAATATAGCTTTCTCCTGAAGCTGGTGGTGTATCTCTTCCATCTAAGAAACAATGCACATATACATCTTCAAAGTCTTTTCTTTTTGCTAATTCTAATAGTGCAAATAAATGTCTAATATGACTATGAACTCCACCATCTGAAAGAAGTCCCATAATATGAAGTTTTGAATTATATTTTTTGCAGTTATCAATTGCTGCTGTTAATTCTTTAATACTAAAAAATTCTCCATCTTCAATTGATTTTGTAATACGTGTTAAATCTTGGTATACAACTCTTCCTGCTCCTATATTTGTATGACCAACTTCTGAATTTCCCATTTGTCCTTCTGGTAATCCTACTGCCAACCCGCTTGTGTGAATTTGAGTAGTTGGCCATGTTTTCATTAGTTTATCAATATTAGGTGTATTAGCTAATTTAACTGCATTTCCTTTTTCGTTTTCATTTATTCCAAATCCATCTAATATCATTAGCATTATTGGTTTTCTGTCCATTATTTTTCTCCATTTCTTCTAAATCGATAATATCTTAATAAATTCTTCCGCTTTTAAACTTGCTCCTCCAACAAGACCTCCGTCTATGTCAGACATTGAAAATAATTCTTTGCTATTTTCAGGTTTAACGCTACCACCATATAGTATGATAATATTTTCTGCAACATTCTTGCCATAATCTTTTTCAACTTGATTTCTAATTGACTTTATTGCGTTGTTTGCATCTTCAGATGTAGCAGTTTTTCCTGTTCCAATTGCCCATATTGGCTCATATGCTATCATAACATTTTGTAATTGCTCTTCATTTAAACCTTCTAGTGCTAAATGAGTTTGATTTGTTATGATTTCTTCTTGCTTTCCTTGTTCTCTTTGTTCTAGTGTTTCACCAACACAAACTATTGGTTTCAAGCCGTTTAATAATGCTGCTTTTACTTTTTTATTTACAGTTTCATCTGTTTCTGCAAAATATTGTCTTCTTTCAGAGTGACCTATAATTACATATTCAACACCGATACACTTTAGCATTTGCCCAGAAATCTCTCCTGTATATGCACCTTTCTCTTCCCAGTGCATATTTTGTGCTCCTATTTTTATTTTAGTATCTTGTGCTGTAAGCAAACTATAGAATAGGTCTGTATAAGGTACACAAAGAATTACTTCTGCTTTAGAATTATTTACTTCACTTTCAATTTGTCTTATAAAGCTCATTGCTTCATTAGGAAGCATATTCATCTTCCAATTTCCTGCAACAACTTTTCTTCTCATTTGGTTTCCTCTTTCCTTAATCAGCAAGTTGTTGTTCATTGCTTTTGCAATTTCCATTTTCTCCTGATTTGCATTTTTGTTTTTCTTTATTATTTAATGCTGCAATTCCTGGTAATGTTTTTCCTTCTAAGAATTCTAAAGATGCACCACCACCAGTTGATAAATAAATATTGCTAAATTCTTGTTTTACATCTTCGCCATTTTGTTTTGCTGCTTTCTTTATTTTTTGAATAGCTGCAACTGAATCTCCACCACCAATTACGCATTTTGCCTTTGTGTGAGAAATATATTTAGCTATTTTTTCTGTTCCCTGTGCATATTCTGGCACTTCAGTATATCCTAAAGGTCCATTCCATACTACTGTTTTTGCGTTTTCTAGTCTATCTGCAAAATAGGTTAATGTAGTATCTCCTACATCTAGTATTTGCCAACCTTCTAGAGATTCTCCTTTGCCTTCTACATTTAACTTAACATTTTTGTGTTCTGCTGATTCTACTGTTTCAGGTGTCAATTCTTCACCTTCTGCTATTTTAGCTACTCTAGCATCTTTTGGTAATATTATTTCTACACCTTTATTAAGAGCATCTTTCATTATTTGTTTTGCTACGTCTATTTTGTCTGCTTCATATTTAGATGAGCCTATATCATATCCTTTAGCTTTTAAGAATGTGTTAGCCATTGCTCCACCAATTTCTATTGTTTGAACTTTTTCCATTAGGTTTTCAATAACACCTATTTTGTCTGATACCTTCGCTCCACCTAAAATTGCAACAAATGGCTCTTCTGGTTTTTCAAGCACTGCTCCAAGTTTTTCAATTTCTCTTTCCATTAAAAGTCCTGCTACAGATTCATCCACATGATGTGCAACTCCTTCTGTAGAAGCATGTGCTCTATGTGCTGTACCAAACGCATCATTTACATAAATGCCTTCGTTTCCGATTAAGTCAGCTAATTCTACAGCTAAACTTTCTTCATTTTTTTCTTCTCTTGGGTCAAAACGAACATTTTCAAGTAATCCTGCTTCTCCCTCTTGTAGTCCATTAGCCATGTCTTTTGCACTTGGTCCTGTTACGTCTTCTGCACATTTTACTTTTGCATCTAGCTCCTCTGATAGTTTTTCTGCTACTGGCTTCATTGAATACTTTTCATTCACTTCTCCCTTTGGTCTGCCTAAGTGTGAGCAAAGTACTACCTTTGCTCCACTTTCTAGTAAATATCTTATTGTTGGAAGTGCTGCTCTAATTCTTGTATCGTCTGTAATTTCTCCATCTTTTAATGGTACATTAAAATCACAACGAACCAATACTTTTCTTCCTTTTAGTTCTTTTGTATCTATGTCTCTTATTGTTTTCTTTTCCATATATACTATTTTTCCTTTCCTTATTTACTAGCAACATAAATAACTAAATCAACTAATTTATTTGAATAACCCCATTCGTTATCATACCATGCAACTAATTTTACAAATGTGTCTGTTAATGCTATTCCTGCTGTGCTATCGAAAATACATGTATGTTCATCATGTATAAAGTCTGATGAAACTACTGAATCTGATACATATTCTACTATACCTTTCATTTCATTTTCTGATGCTTTTTTAACTGCTTCACATATTTCTTCATATGTTGCTGGTTTTTCTAAGTTACATGTTAAATCTACAACTGAAACATCAACTGTTGGCACTCTAAATGACATACCTGTTAATTTTCCATTTAATGAAGGAATAACTTTTCCAACTGCTTTAGCTGCTCCTGTTGATGATGGAATAATATTGTAACTTGCTGCTCTTCCGCCTCTCCAGTCCTTTTTAGAAGCTCCATCAACTGTTTTTTGTGTTGCTGTAATACTGTGAACTGTTGTCATTAAGCCGTCTTTGATTCCAAAGTTATCATTTATAATTTTAGCAAGTGGTGCTAAACAGTTTGTTGTGCATGATGCATTTGAAATAATGTTCATATCTGGTGTATATGTTTCGTTATTTACTCCCATAACAAACATTGGTGCATCTTTAGATGGTGCAGATATAATTACTTTTTTTGCACCTGCTTCTAAGTGTGCATTTGCTTTTTCAGTTGTTGTAAATACTCCTGAACATTCTAATACATATTCAACTCCATCTGCTCCCCAAGGAATGTTTTTAGGTTCCATTTCATTGTATACTTTAATTTCTTTTCCGTTTACTACTAATTTTCCGTCTTTTTCATAAACTTCTCCATTGAATTTTCCATGGATTGTATCGTATTTCATCATATATGCCATATAATCTGCTGTTATAAATGGGTCATTTATTGCAATAACCTCTACTCCTTCTTTATCTAATGCTGCTTGTAGTGATAAGTTTCCTATTCTTCCGAAACCATTGATTCCTAATTTTATTGACATAATTTTTCCTCCTTTTGAATGTAATTTTTACATTCTTTTTTGTTAATATGTTTAGTATATCCTAAACAATGTAATTTTATATCAAAAAAGAATACTTTTCAAGTATTCTTTTGTAAAAAATTAGCTAAATTTTAAATAACTATCCTATCACATTTATCCTCATTTCAACTTATGATAGCAGTAGCCTATTGTATAATTGTTTTTTCTGTACACATAGCAAAAAACTTATCAGCATAATGCTAATAAGTTTCTTTACTACAATGTAATATTATCTATAATTTCAATCTCTTGAAACCAAAAATCACGATTAACTTCTTGATGCCAAAAATCATATACTTCTTGGAATACTCTTTCTTGTCTTGGTGTCATTGTAACTGTTATTTCTTGAAATAAAAAGTTTTTTATTTTAGTCCAATTACTAATCTCTGCTGGTACTTCAGCTTTTAATGTGTTATTTTCTAATTCTCCCATTATTCTTCCTCCTTTGTAGGTTTTAAATTCTATTTTTATCATAATATTTATACTACAAATATTGTAAATAATCAAGCTTTTTTATGTTACGTTTTTGTTACAGATATGTTACAAAAGCATTACATTATATCTCCATTTGGCTTCCCAAAAAACTGGCTGCTGATTGTGCAACTTTTTGTTCGACTTCATTCATTTTGGTATTATTATCTTTTGATAATAATATTACTGTTCCTATTACATCTCCATCTGATATAATTGGATAAACTACTTGTGAGTTATATCTTCTTTCTTTGTTTTCATTTTTTGTAATTGGAATAGCTAAGTCATTATTTTCTTTACTTGTGTACTTTTCCTTGTCATCCATCAATTTTTCTAGTTCTTCGCTTATATCTTGTTCTAATAATTCTTTCTTCGCTCCACCAGATACTGCTATTACTGTATCTTTATCTGTAATACATGCAATATGTCCTGTTGTTTTGGCTAATGTTTCTGCATACCCTGTTGCAAACTCTGTTAATTCCCCTATTGGCGAATATTTTTTTAGGATTACTTCGCCTTCTTTATCTGTAAAGATTTCTAGTGGATCTCCTTCTTTTATTCTTAATGTTTTTCTAATTTCCTTTGGAATAACAACTCTACCTAAATCATCAATTCTTCTTACTACACCTGTTGCTTTCAAAATACTACCTCCTTTTAAATTTAAAGCTTTCGCTCTATGCAATTTTAATTATTCTTATTATTGCTTTAAAAGGAATTTTTTATACATTTTTTATATTTTATTCTTCAATATTGTCTATATTGATTGTCTCTCTTTTTTCTGTATCATATAATTTTATAATATTTCCAAGTTCATTAGAAAAGTCTTGTAGTAATACTATTTTTATGCCAGGAAGTTTACCATCAATATAATCATCCATAATTTGTTTCAATTTTTTTATATTTGGTATTTCCTCTGCAATCTCTTTTTTAAATCTATTCGCTCTGTCTACTAGTTTTTCTTTTATTGTTACTATATCTTCATTACTTGCACAAGAAATTCTTTGAAATGTTTGGAATGAATCATAATATTTAAATATTGGTATATTCATGCATTCTCTATCAAATTTATCATAAAATATTTCCATTTTCATTGGAATATATTTAAATATCTCTTCTGCTTTTTCATTATACATTTTAGTTTTTAATTGCATATTTATTTCATTAAAATGTTCTAATATTTCTTCCATATCAGGTTCAAATTCATCTTCAATTGCAACTTGTGATAGTTCTTCTTCGACATTTGCACAATATTTAGATGTTAATGATGATATATTCATTCCATTAAAAAATACTGATTTTATCGTCCTCATATCATAATCAATTAAGTCTTTTTTTATGAAGTATGCAAAATAAGAAAATAGCTTTACAATTTGTATTATTTCTATTTTTCCATTTTTAACATAATCCAGGGTTTCATCTATTACATTTTCAAATTGATCATCAGGTATTTTCCAATATTCTTCTGTAAGAAGTCTTTTATAACCTGGTAATTGATTTGTATCTACAGTATCACGTATAACTTCCATATTTTCTTTAAAAATTTTCATATCAAAAATACGAGTACGTACATATTTCTCAATAAATTTAAAGAAACGATATTCTGCTTTGAAGTTATAGTAATAATTGTTATCAAATTCTTTAATATAGAATTGTCTATTATCCATGAATACCCTTGATGATACTAAAACGGATTTATATTCTTCGTTATTACTAATATTTACAAATTTGTCTTTAGTTATTTTTCCAGCCTTAATTTCAAAAGATATTGCTATTGTAAAAATCAACATTGTTTGCAATACTCTATGGTTGGTATTTGGATATGAATTTGTAACTGTGTCAAATATTTTCTTAAAATTATTTAACGCATGTTTTAAAATACGCAAGTTTCTAGTTCCACTCTTATTAAATGTGGAAGTAATTAGTCCTGTATTTTCTCTTAAAAACCTAATTAGATCAGCATCATTTTCATATCTCATCAAAAGGCCATTTATAATATAATTGAATTCCGGAGCATATTCAAAAGTTTCACCTATTAGTTTTTCTTTTATTCTTTCATAATCATTTGCTTTATCAAAAACATACTCAATTGTATCTCTTATTCTTTCTACCATTGGTTTATCTGTTTTTATGTTTAATTTATTTTCTTTGTCTAATAAATATGTGGCTATAAATGTTTTCATTTCTAGATTGCTGTTTTTTAGCTTGGTAGATAATTCCTTTTCATTACAAATTATTATTGTTTTTATATGGTCATGTTCAACAAAGTTATTTATATATCCTAAAATATCAATAACATCAACATTTGCTCTTTCTAGGTCATCAAAGCAAAGTACTTTATCATCTGTCGAGAAAAACTGAGCGTAATCTAATCTATCTCCATTTTGAGTTACACCAAAAAAATTTGCCATATCCAGTCCAGTCTTAGCATATTCTGGTATACTTCCTACACCACTTGCTCCCATAAATTTCTTTAAATTCTTATCCATTAGTTGGGTAGTTTCAATAAATATTTTTTTACTTATTTCTTCTAGGTTTGATATTCCATATAAAGACATATAAATTGGAGTTAATCTTTTGCCGTTTACTTGCATTGCTTCAATTTTAGGTTTTATCTTGTGATTCCAAAAATACGTTTTTCCGCTTCCCCATTCACCATTTATCATAATTGCATAATCTGTGTATTCTGCTCTAATATAGTCTAAAATACTTTCTACTAAATCTTCCATTTGCTTCATTCCTTTCTATTGTTCTTCGTTTGTATTTTGCCACAATCTTTTGCTATTGTAATAATTCCAATTTTGTTAGGTTGTGCCTTTCTTAATGTTTTAGCACATTCATTACATGTTGCTCCAGTTGTGTATATATCATCTAAAATTAGTACATTCCTATTTTTTATTATTTCTCCATTACTAAGTTTGTATACAGCTTGAACATTATGCTGTCGTTGCTTTTTATTAAGTCTGCTTTGTACTTTATTATCTTTATATTTTATTAGCACATTTTTCTGAATTGTTATATTTGGAATGTTTTTTGATATAATTCTTGCTATTATTTCTGTTTGATTATATCCTCTTTCTTTTATTTTTTTATTTGTCATTGGAACTGGAATAATTATATCATATTTTTTTAAAAATCCACACATTTTTTCATTTTTCACAAAAAATTCAGAAAACATTTTTCCTAAATATGCTCTGTTTTTAAATTTGTACTGAATTATTTTTTCTCTTATTATTGAATTATACTCAAAAATATATGCATGTTCATTAAAATATTTTGTATCATCTTTTGAGTAATCATCTACTTTATTTAAATATAACTTTGTTTTTTCTATTTTACTCTTACACTTATTACATATATAACTCTCAGAAATTGTTTCACACATCTCGCATTTTCGTGGAAAAATAAAAAAGAGCATATTTCTTAAAAAGTTCATTAAAACCTCCTAAAATAAATAGCCCCATTTTATTTTATTAATTAATTTTTTTCATATTCCAATTTAAATCCAAATAGTTAGTGATTCTATCTGTTTGGCTAAATAAAGTTTTTATCATATGTGAAGTATCTTCCATTTCATCTGTAATTCGTTTTTCAATTCTGTCAGTCTTTGCGTCTATTCTATCGGATTTTGTTTCTAGTCTATCGACTTTTTCTTCTAATCCGTCAAATCTTGTTTCTATTTTTTCTACTTTTCCTTCTAGTCTGTTTACAGACATTTTTAATTCTTCTATTGCTTTTTTATTTTCTATTTCTGATCTTTTAACAACATTAAGGATTTCTAATAATAACTCTTCCTTCATAGGGGCTCACCTCCTCTTTAATGGTATTTTTATTTCCCCTATGGTAATAGTTTATATTATTTTAACACTGAAGTCAATATAAAACTATAAATTTCTCAATTTAAATTCTAAACCTGTATTTCTCTTTTTACTATCTGCATTTTGTGTCATAAACTCTATAATATTAGGATTTCCAATTAAAATAAGTAGTTTTTTTGCTCTTGTCATTGCAGTGTATAGTAATGTACGAGTAAGTAGCATTGGTGCAGCTTGTACAATTGGCATAATAACTACATCAAATTCGCTTCCGTTGAGCCTTATGCACAGTAATGCAGTATGAATGTTCTATTTGCTCAAGCTCATCAAAGTTATACCATACTAGTTTATCATCATCAAACTTAATCTTTACCTTTTTCTCTACTTCATCTATATTTAGTATTGTTCCATATTCTCCATTAAATACGCCTTTGCCCATTTCAAGTGTAGGTTCTCTTTTCTCCCAATAAATATCATAATTATTTTTTATTTGCATTATTCTATCACCTTCACGGAACACAGAATCTATATACTTTCTTTCGTTTTTTTCTTCTGATTCTGGGTTTATAGCTTGTTGCAAACTCTTATTTAATTCTTTGGTTCCAAGTTCTCCTTTTTTTGTTGGACTAATTACTTGTATGTTTTGGGCAAAAGTATAGTTTCCATACTTTTCTAGTCTTCCTGTACATAGTGAAATTATATTCTCTAATACTTTTAATTTATTAGTTTCGTTTATAAAGAAAAAGTCTTCTATTAGTTCTTCATTTTCGTTTTGCTCATCTTTACTAAAAATACTAATGCCTTCATTTACCTTATGGCTATTTAAGATAATTTTACTTTTAGCAGCTTGTCTAAAGATCTTGTTCAATGTAATTGTAGTAAGTCTTTCAGATTGTATAATATCTTTTAATACATTTCCTGGTCCAACTGATGGTAACTGATTACTATCTCCAACTAATACTAGTTTGGTTCCTTTATAAATTGCTTGTAATAGATAATTCATTAAAAATATATCAACCATTGATACTTCATCAACAATAATCACATCTGCATCTAGGGGCTCAACTTCTACATTTGGATCTATATTTTGTAACTCATCTGAACTTGTTTTTCCAATCTCTAATAATCTATGCAAAGTTTTAGCTTCTTCTCCAGTAGCTTCACTCATTCTTTTAGCAGCTCTTCCAGTAGGCGCACATAGTACAACCTTTTTCTCCTCCTGTTTATACATTTCAATTATTGTTTTTATTATAGTAGTTTTTCCTGTACCTGGCCCACCAGTAATTACACAAACATTATGTTCTTGAACTGCAATTACCGCTTCTCTTTGTTTTTCAGATAATTCTAAGTCAGAATGTTTCTCAATTTTCTTTAATTTCTTTTCAAAATTACTAATTTCCTTTACATTTAAATAATTATCTAAAGTTATCAAACTTTCAGCAACATTTTTTTCAGCCACATAATAATTATATAAATATACCCACTCCTGATTTTCTCTATCTTCTAATACAATTTCATTTTTTGTTTTCAAAAATATAATATTGTTTTCTATCATCACTTCTGAAACATTTAGTAAATCTTTTACAAACTGAATTAAATTTTCATATAATACTGCACAATGTCCATTATTAGTAGATAATTTAAGGGCATATTTTATACCGCTTCTAATACGTTTATCATTCTCTAAATCCATTCCCATTTTTATAGCAATTTGATCTATTTGTGCAAAGTTAACCCTAACTGTCAAATCTATTAGAATATATGGATTTTCTTCTATTGTTGTTATTGTATTTGGCCCTAGTTTTTTATATATTCCTTCTGCACTTTGTGGACCAATTCCGAATTTCTCTAGATAACTAACAATTTGCCATACTTCCCAATTTTCGTTAAAGCTTTGTGAAATTTCAATTGCTTTTTCCTCAGTAATTCCTTTTATACAAGATAACTTTTCAGGTTCAAATTTAATAATATTTATTACATCTTTGCCAAAAGTATTAACCATTCTTTTAGCCGTTGCAGGACCTATCCCTTTGAATTTTCCATTTGCCAAATAATTTTCTATTGAATCTAAATCTTCTGGCATTAACTTTTCAAAAGTCTCAATTTTTAATTGTCTACCATATTCAGGATGTTCAACAAAATTGCCAGTTACTTTTAGATTATCACCTTTTTCGATAAAAGGAAGATAACCCACAACAGTAGTTTCCTCTTCATCTGTTTCAAATGTTGCTATTGTATAGCTATTTATTTCATTACGATAAATAATATCTCTAATTCTTCCTTTAATTTCCAAAGTTAATACCTCTCTATTTTACTGTTTCATACTTATGAAATCATTTTACTCTATCTATTTTATCCTTATTTAAACAGTTTAGCAAGTATTATAACAAAAGTTGCCTTGCAAATATGCACATCTTATCCTTGTAATATAGGTAAAATCTTGGATTTTTCGTGTGCAATAAAAAAATTTAATTTTTTGTATAAAAACTATTGCACTTTGGTATAATGTGTACTATAATAACTTCAGTTTTAAAAATATTCTCCATTAGCTCAGTTGGTAGAGCGCTCGGCTGTTAACCGATAGGTCGTTGGTTCGAGTCCAACATGGAGAGCCAATAAAAATGAGTAGTCTAAAGACTACTCGTTTTTATTTGTTTTTGGATTCAAGCAATTACTTATTGTTAACAGCTGAGTGCGGGAGAGCGCGAGGCTTTAACTGCGACGAAATCGAGCGCGTCCAGTGGACGAAGTAGCGAGATTGAGGAAATGCAGAAACTATCGTTTCAGCGATTGCGTTCAGTCAAGCGCTGAAATGATAAGTTTCAAATCGTATGGTCGTTGGTTACTTAAATAGGTTGTACCATTTTATGTACAACAATAAGAAAGCAAATTTGAAATATCTCTTGTTTTTATATTTATTATATAAATTTGTCTTGTTCGCTTGAATACTGCTAAAAAATATTGTAAAATATTACCAACCTTTCAATGTCAGAAGGCAGTCTTTTACATAAAGGCGGAAAGGAGGTATATGATATGACACAAGCCGAACTTATTCTAAATTTAGTTGAACAGCTTTTAGCAGAAAGAGATAAAAACAATAGTCTTCAATCTAAATTAGAAGAAACAAAAAAGAGTAAAGACTAAAGTGTCATACATAGTCGAAAGTAGGAAAGTATTACAGGTGCTTTCCTACTTTTTTAGTATAAATGCCACATGTACATTTTGCTTTGCAAATATGCACAGTCCAAGATAACTTAACCTTGTTTATAGTTAAAGATTTCAATTTTTTCTATACAATAAAAAAAGTATGTGCATTACAGGTACACATACTAGTAAACAATATAACACAGCCGAACTAGAGTACATTGTTTAGTGTATTTATATAATAGCACATTTTTTTAACTCTGTCAAATAATTTTCAATTTTTTGTAAACCTTCAAATATCAAAAAAATTACTATTAGCCGATGAATAAACGAGCGCTGCCTGTGGCAGATGAAGTCCCTAATTGTTCTTATCCTTATATATTTTCATTATATCTTTTATTCCCATTTTAGTTCCATAGTTTAAAATAGCATTTGAATATATCTTTATTGTAACTTTTGCTATTACTAAAATTGTTATAATCAAAACAGCAATTGATATTAAAACATCTGTTGTACTTGCTAATCCCATCATTATTCTAAATGGCATACAAAATGGTGATGAAATTGGAAATATTGAAGCAAACACATTTAAACTACTTGTTGGATTCATCATTGTAAAATATGATAAATAAAATCCTATTACTGCAAGCATTGCTACAGGTCCATTAGCTGATTGAATATCTTCAGGCTTACTTACAGTAGAACCTGTTAATGCATATAGTAAAGCATAAGCTAAATATCCTAATATAAAATATATAACAGTAATAATTCCTAAATATGGAGTTATTGCAGATATATCTAATATACTATTTATTAACTCTGGATCTAAAAATGCTTTAGCACTTATTAGTGCTGTTCCAACTAGTAATATCAATTGTAATAGTCCAACCACACCTATTCCAATGGTTTTGCCTAATACAATTGTTCTTGGAGATGTTGAAGTAACTAGCGTTTCTATAATCTTTGATGTTTTTTCTGTTGTAATAGAACTTGATACTTGATATGCACAGAAATATATAGCATAAAATAATACAATTGAAAGTAGCATTATAGCAAATACATTTCCATTTGCTTTCTCTTCTTCAGTCTGCTCTAATTCATAGTCAAAATTTGGAGTAATTGATTGTAATTGACTCTCTGTTAATCCTAATTTACTTATTTGTAAATTAGAATATAATGAATTCATCATAGAAATTATGTCATCTGGAACATTAGTCATCATAGTTGTATTTTTTACTATGTATCTAATCTTTACATTATTATTTGTTTTTTCAACAATTATTGCAGATTCAATTTCGTCATTATTTATTTTTTCTTTTATTTCTTCATATTTTACATTTGATATTTCTATTTCATATCCTGTATCTGCATTTTTTAGACTTTCAAGTGAACCTTCAAATATATTTCCTTCGTCTACTATAACTAATTTATCGCTAGTATCTTCTCCATTTATTGATTTTAGTATATTTGGAATATTAAATCCAACTACTATCATAATTAGAAAAATAATAGTTGATATTATGAAAGATTTCCTCTTTATCATATCTTTCATTGTAAATTTCATTACTACTAATAAATCCTTCATACTATTCACCTACCTTTTCTATGAAAATGTCATTTAGTGTTGGTTTCATTATTTCAAACTTATTAACTATAATTTCATTTTCTATCAATTTCTTTAATAGTTCATGTGCTTTATTTTCATCACTTATTTTTATAGTGTAATCATTATTAGTTTCATTTTCAATTTCTAATTCTAATTTTTTTACATATTCATCTATATTCTTATTTGTTTCTATTTTTACTCTATTTGCAGGGTAAGATTCTTTAATTTTTCTTAAATTTCCTTGTAATACTGTTTTTCCTTTATTTAATATTAATATATCACTACAAAACTCTTCAATCGTTGCCATTTGATGTGCTGACATTATTACATATTTTCCATTCTTCACTAAGTCAATTATTATATTTTTTAATAATTCTGTATTTACTGGATCTAAACCACTAAAAGGTTCATCAAGCACCACTAGTTCAGGGTTATGTATAACTGCTGTCATAAATTGAATTTTTTGTTGATTTCCTTTTGATAATTTTTCAGCAGGTTGTTGCATGTATTCTTCAACTTTTAATCTTTTAGCCCATTCATTTATTGTCTTATCTGCTTCACTTCTTTTCATTCCTTTTAATTCTGCAAAATACATCAATTGATCATATATTTTAACTTTTGGATATACTCCTCTTTCTTCTGGAAGATAGCCAAAGTTTACAGATTTTCTATCAACCTTTTTACCATTCCATGTAATTTCTCCACTATCTTTTTTTATTATTCCTAATAACATTCTAATTGTTGTTGTCTTTCCAGCACCATTAGTTCCAAGTAATCCAAAAACTCCTGGTTCTTCTAGTGAAAAAGATATATTATCAACTACTTTTTTTCCTGTAAATGTTTTAGATACATTCTTTAGTATTAGTCCCACTATTATTTCCCCCTATTATTCAAAATCTATTTTTATTTTTCCTATTCCGCCACTAATATCAATAAAGTTTTCACCATTTCCAATTTTTTGATTATCAGAAATAGATTTTCCGCCAATAGTTATATCTCCAATTCCTTTATTAACCTTAAATTTATAATATTCTTCACTTTCTAATAATTTAAGTGTAAATGCTCCAATTCCAGTATCAATTTCACTTTTTCCTGTTATTTTAGCTGTTACATTGGTTTCTCCAACACCCATATCAAAATCTAAATTATTGATATTTCCTGATTCAATTGTAAATTTTCCTGCTCCAGTATCTATATCAGCTTCATCTGCATTTATTGATCCAATTCTAACTTCTCCTGCACCTAAATTTAGTCTTAATTTTTGAGTCATTAAAGATTCAATATTTACTTTACCAGCTCCTGTATTTATTTTTATTTCTTCAAGTTTCAAATCTTCTGGAATATATATAGTCAAATCGCCATCACTGTCTTTTGCAAACCATTTTAAATTTTTTTCTTTTATCTTTAATCTGTTTCCATCTTGTTTGCATTGTATATTTTCATTATTAGTTTGAGCTAAAAATTCTTTTCCTACTTTTATATTCAAGTTACTATATGCAACATCAACATCTAAATACGCTGTTAAGTCACCTTCTAAATTTATGCTACCAGTTTCATTTATTGTTCCTTTTTTTAATCCTATTGCACTTGCAAGCCCATATATCCCACTTAATATTCCAGATATTATTGTAACTATTAGAAAGATAGCAAATGCAATTGCACAATATTTAATTATTTTTTGAGCAGTTGTCATTTTATATCAACACCTCCAAATATACATGTAGCATTTACATAAATTGTATGTCCATCTGTAGTATCAGATTTTCTTTTTTCGTCTACTCCTCCAAATATTGAAGATGATTTGATTTTTACTTTTACATTCTCTGGAACTAAAATATCTATTCCGCCAAATACACTTGTAGCATTTATTACAACATCATTTTCAATTATTGCTTTTGTTAAATCACATTTAACTCCACCAAATACAGCAGTAAGCTCTGTTCCATTAAATTTTTCTCCATCAAATTTCACATTTTGACCTGAGAATGTTGCACAATATTCGCTATCTTTAGGTCTGTTTTCATTTAATTTATTTATTTCTTTGCTAATTTTACTATTAAACGTATCTTTAAATATAAATGAGATACCAATTATAATTAAAACTGTTGGAAGTGCTAATTTCCATATCATATCAAAGTTTAATAAATCTTGACAACATAATAATAGTACAACTCCAATCAATAATCCTATTATATTTCCTGTTTTTTCTCTTTCTTTAAATAGTCCTATAAAACATGGTACTATTATAAATAAAGTCCACCATCCATCAAAAAATATATTTATATTTGTAATTCCAAGTGCATTTCCTCCTATAATCAATCCTACTACAATTAAAACTATTCCCCATAGTACATTTCCAAAACTTTTCATTTTTTTCATTCCTTTCTAAAATTTATTTGTACCCAACACTTTTGATATCTTATTAAAAATGTCATCTTTTTGACTTTCATATACCTCTTTACTTTGATATAGTATACTTCCACCTGTTCCAAAAGCTATCAAATTTGCTGTTACTGTTATATTTTCTTTTGGTATTCTTATAACACCATTTTCAACATAATCTTGTAATATTAATAATATATATTTTTTCATTACTCTTAATGTATATTCTCTAATTGCTGATAATATAGTCCAGTGCAACTTTGCTAAATATTTGCTACGAAAGTCTTGTGTTGCATAGTCCATATAATTTATGTATTTTGTTAAAACTTCATCAGGCTTGTTTTTACTTGAGTCAATTACATTTTGCATTTTTTTTTCATAACTTTCAAAAAATAATTTTATTGCTTCTTCAAAAACGGCATCTTTTGATTCAAAATAATAATAAAATAATCCTACTGGACTTTCAACTTTATTTTGTATCATTCTAATAGAAGTACCTTCATATCCCTTTTCAAAAAACAATTCCAAAGCTGCTTCTACTATTTGTTTTTTCTTTAGTTCCGATTGTTTAATTTTCTCTACCATTATACCTCCTTAACTACAAATTTGCATAAATCTTTTTTGTCCATATTTTTTTAATATTGTCCACAAAACTACCGTAATAACTGCTAATATTGTTAATTCAATTATATAACACAAATCTATTGAATTATAGAAAATTACTGCAGTTACTATTGATACCATTCCTAACACCATTCCAATCAGTACAGAAATTCCCGAACTTGCACTTTGTTTTACCACTTCTGTATCTGATGATGCATTTAACTTTGGATGTTTCAAATTTACTAATAGTCCTATAATAGCTGTAAGAGTCGGCATTATTATTGTTGCTAAGAGTATGAATATAATGTCTTTTTTTTCTGGTCTAAAAGCTATAAAAAATATAATTTCGCTTATAAACATTATAGGCATTGTTATTATATTGCTTGTAATAATTTTAGCTTTAAATATTTTTCTTGTTTCTATTGGTATTGTTTTTAAAATGTATAAACTCTTTCCCTCTAAAGATATAGAAGATGAAGTTATCGAGGTCATACAGGCTGTATATATTACAATTTGAAAATATATTTTAGGTATGTAACTTTTTATTTGTTCCATAGTCAGTCCTATATCTTCTCCTTCTAAAACAGCATTTATTGCTCCATCAAGGTTTACACATAATGTTATTGTTATAACTAACATTAAAATAATTCCAAATGCTGTATTAAAAATATATACTGTTGATGAAAAATATCTTTTAATTTCTTTACTAACCAATGCTTGTATTTTAGATTTAGTTTTTATATTTTGTATATTGTTTTTTCTTTTTTTGCTACCGCTTGTTTCTTTTGATTTTGATATAACCTTAAAATAATTTATACTTGCTATATAGATAAATAATATTGCTGGAATAATATTTATTGCCAATAGCATTAAAAAATCTTGTATTTTAAAATCTTGTATCAATTGTATATACAGCTTTGCCGGATAGTAAATATTTGTTAATGTATTGTTTATACTCATTGCATTTTGAACTACACTTGTTATTATATCTTTTAATTTGAATGATAGGAAAAAAATACCTATAAATACTATTGTTGTAGATAATACCTGTATTAGTTTTTGTGCCTTAAATTTAACTGATATAGTTTTTATTATACTTCCTAATAAAGCTGATATTATAGTAGGTATTATAGGAATTAAAAGTGTCATTATAATTGATATAAGGTAAAAACTTATTCCTGGCTTTTCAAAATACGCATATACAGCAAATGCTGGAAGCATAAATAATAGGTTATATAAATATTGAAATACTAGTAATTTAAATATTCTTACAAAAAATATTGTTGATTTTTTTATTGGAAGTGAAAATAACAAATCACTATCTTTTGCATCAAATAATATTCCTTGCGTTTTATAAATTCCTTCTATCAGAGTTATTACTACTGTAAAAAGTATATACATTGTCAACACAACATGAGTCAGATTAAGTGGCGCAAGTTCATAAGCAAACATAACTGCATAAGTTCCTATTCCCACCATTACAAGTATCGCTAAGAATATTGGAAACATTATACTAGATATTTTAGATGATTTCTTTTTTAATTTATATCTAAATAAATTCATGTCTTGTGACATTACTGCTTTTAGTAATGATATTATCTTACTCATATTTTTTCTCCTTCATCTAGTTCTAAAAATACTTGTTCTAATGATTCATCACCTTTTATTTCTTTCATGTTTCCTATTTTAACAATCTTTCCCTGTTTTATAATTGCAACTCTGTCACAAAGCTTTTCTGCAACTTCTAATATATGAGTTGAAAAAAATATAGTCTTGCCTTGTTTGCACATATCTTTCATTACTTCTTTTATATCAAACACTGCTTTTGGATCTAACCCTACAAAAGGTTCATCCATTATTAAAACATCAGGATTATGTACCATTGCTGCAATTAGTGCTATTTTTTGCTTCATTCCATGTGAAAATGATGAAATATAGTCATCTAATTTTTCTTGCATTTCAAACATCTTTGCATATTTATCTATATTCTCTTCTCTTACATCTTTTGAAACTTCATACATATCACATATAAAATTTATAAAATCAATTGCCTTCATATTCTCATATAAATCAGGATTATCCGGAACATAAGCCATTTGCTTTTTACATTCAATTGGAGATTTTTTTATTGATTTTCCGTTAATCAAAATATCTCCTTCTTCAAAATCTAAAATACCCACTATTGATTTTATAGTTGTTGTTTTTCCAGCACCATTATGACCTATAAAAGCAAATATTTCTCCGTTATTTACTGTAAAAGAAATATTGTCTACAGCCTTTTTCTCTCCATTATAGATTTTGGTTACATTTTTAATTTCTATCATTTTTAACCTCCATTTCTTAAATCCCATTACCAATCTAAATACTACACTTTTTCTATTACCTTTATGTGTTCTAAAATTTTTTTGACCTTACTCCAGCTATCTAAAAAACTCCATATTACATGTTATCTCACCTTTTACTTCTCTCTAGTCATTTATTCAAATTTTCTAATTTTGAATATCGTTCAATAATTATTATATTACCATACATAAAAATAATCAACACTTTTTTGAATATTGTTCAAAAAAATGAGAGTATCTAAATTAGATACCCTCTATATAAAAACCTTATATTAGCATATTGTAATGTTCATTTTGTTTTTGCAAAGATTTTTACAAATAATCAAAATTACTGTTATAATTAAAAGTAGTCCAAGTACTATTGCTAAAACTATTACTGCAGCTAATGCTCCAAGTATTGTTGATGCTAACTCTGCCCCAATTATAGCACCTATAACTAAAGCAAATAATGCACCAACTATTGCAGCTATAACTTCTAAGCAATTGCATCTCTTACATTTTGATTTTTTTTCGCAACAATAACCGTATTCTGATTCCATATTTTTCAACTCCATTCAACACTAGGTAGTGTTTAATATATAATATGAATACAAGCATTGTTTTGATACAACTAGTCTCTTCTTTTTCCAAAGATAGATAGTATTCTTAAGAATATATTTATAAAATCTAAATATAATTGCATAGCTCCGTATATATATAATTTTTCTTGGTTAATGCCTTCTTCATATTGTAAGCTTTTTATTTTGTTCATATCATATACAGTTATTCCAAAGAAAACTAATAATATAATCCAGTCTAATATAATGTCTAACATACTATTTCCAATAAATATATTTATAATACTTAAAATGATTCCAACTATAAGTACTGCAAACAATATGTTATGCCAAGAACTTATATCACGTTCAGTTTTATATCCATAAAGTGCAAGACCACCAAATAATAGTGCAGATGCTAAAAATAGATATATAATAGAATTTAATTCAAAGCAATAAAATATCGACGATAGTGTGACACCATTTAAAGTTGCATATGCAAAGTACAATATTCCAACAAATGTTGGAGATAATTTTCTAAATAATAATGAAAATAAAATTACTACTAGCACCTCTGCTATTAATAATACTCTCCACATGTCATTGATAATTATTTTAACTAAAAGTCCTGACGAATATGTGTACCATGATACTATAGCTGTTCCTAGCAATCCTAAAAACATCCAAAAGAATGTCTGTGAAATTAGTTTTGAATCTGTATTCTCTTCCATATTTTTCTCCTTTCTTTATATGATTTTAATTTTATGTACTATTTATATAATATATTATTTTTTATACTTAATCAATATTATTCATTCATATTTCACTTATTTTCCATCATATATTAACGACTTATTCACATAAACTCGTTTCGCTGTCCACTGGACGCGCTCGATTTCGTCGCAGTTAAAGCCTCGCACTCTCCAGCGCTCAGCTGTTAACAATAAGCAATTGCTTGAATCCAAAAACAAATAAAAATGAGTAGTCTTTAGACTACTCATTTTTATTGGCTCTCCATGTTGGACTCGAACCAACGACCTATCGGTTAACAGCCGAGCGCTCTACCAACTGAGCTAATGGAGAAATTATAAACTGGCGACAACCTATTTTCTCAGCAGGGTAACCCGCAAATATCGTCGGCACATTGGAGCTTGACTTCTGTGTTCGGTATGGGAACAGGTATTTCCTCCATGTAATCATCACCAGAAATATTTAGTATACTTTTAGTACACTCAAAAATATATAGAGAAAGTCTTCTTTGACTTCTTTCTTCTTCGTCGTCTTTTCCTTCTTTTTTCAGTAAACTTTCCAACCATCCAATATACTTTCTTAACCTTGCTTACTTATATATATTAGTGGTTAAGCCCTCGATTTATTAGTATTGGTCAGCTCAATACATTGCTGTACTTACACCTCCAACCTATCAACCACATAGTCTTTATGGAATCTTACTATCTTACGATATGAGATATCTTATC